>CAZZJC010000002.1:0-231011 GCA_964654285.1 uncultured Candidatus Kuenenia sp. | reverse complement strand
CACGACCGGCAAGAACGCCCGGTTGAGTGGCCGGATTTTACTCCGCCGGTTACACTTGCTGAGTTATGACAGCGATATCAACGCGATGAAGATCACCGGACCGGAAAGGAGCCTCCAGTGACCGCAAATGACGTTGGTGCCTGCTCGTCTTTTGTGGGCAGATTTGTGGGCAAGGCCAAAAACTGCCAGGTCAACGCACACTCTAGAAACGAAGATCCCCAGGCTTTCACCTGGGGTTTCGTAAGAGCGGGCGAAGAGACTCGAACTCTCGACCTACTGCATGGCAAGCAGTCGCTCTAGCCAACTGAGCTACGCCCGCATCTTTGACGGGCCGGATGCTAAGAGGTGTTTCCGGTTGTCCAGAGGGGAGGTTTCGGGCGGATTCGGGGGGACTCCGGAAGACCCAGGCGGAGGCAGATCGTGGCGTTCCTTTCGGCAACGCCGTCCAACCAGCCAGGTACGATGTCGATCAAGTACCGCCGCCGCGCAGGCGACGGCCCGGATTGACCGCTGATCCGCTCATGCTCATGGTCCGGCACCGATGCCTGGGACGGATCCAGCTTCGCTCCGGCCGACCACCACCCCGAGGACCATCCGATGGACCGATCCGTGAACCACTCCAGCTCGACGCGCACCCGCCTGGCGCTGCTCGCCGTGCTGATGCTCGGCTGGTTGCCGGCGGAGGATCTCTGGACCGCCACCATCGAGCGCGGGGTCGCCACCGAGAAGCGCTCGAACAAGGCGCACGCCTGGATCCCGCCCGAGGTGAAGCTGGTGCGCGGGGTGTTCCTGACCCAGCGCTGCATGTTCGAAGCGCGCATCACCAAGGACTCCGAGATCCGCAAAGCCTGCGCCGAGAAGCAGATCGCCATCGTCTATGCCGAATGCGGCATCGGTTTGCGCTTCCAGACCGAACCCGAGTCGGTCGCCAACCTGGAGGGGATCCTGCGCGACCTCGGCAAGGCGACGCAGCATCCGGAACTGGAGTTCGCGCCGCTGATCACCGCCGGGCATTCGACGGCAGGCATCTTCTGCCGCAACGTCGCCTACTGGAAGCCGGAGCGGGTGGCCGGCGTGATCCACATCATGAGCGGCAATCTCCAGGCCCACATCGAGGATCCGACGCGGTCGCTGGCCGGGGTGCCGTTCCTGTTCATCAATGGCGAGTGGGAGCAGTTCGGTCCCGACGGCGGCGACATCAAGGGCGGCCTGCGCTCCGACATGGGCCTGCGGAAGGGCAAGGGCGAGAGCCAGACCCAGTGGATCTGCATGCGGCAGCAGATCCTCGCCCGGCGCGGGCGGAATCCCGACAACCTCATGGGCCTGGTGGTGAGCCGCAACCACAACCACACCAGGTGGGAGGGAGCGATGAGCGGCATGGTGTCCCAGTTCATCGCCAGCGTCGCCGATCTGCGCATCCCCAAGGGCGATCCCGACGGCAGGACGATGGTGCGATGCCTGCCGGTGAAGGCCGAGCAGGGCTGGCTGCTCGATGCGGACATCAAGGCGCCCAAGGCCGATCCGGCGCCGTTCGCGGACTTCAAGGGGGACAAGCGCCATGCGTTGTGGTACCCCGACCAGGCGATGGCGATGAAGGTCTGGGACTACAACCAGAAGGGCTGGCCGGATCCCGATCCGACCGCCGCATGGCCGGTCGAGAAGCGTTACGCCCCCGAGGCGAACCTGGCGGATCTCGTCGATGCGCCACCGGCACCGGTGCTCACCTGGGCTGGCGGCGATGGCCCTTGGGATGCTGAGAAAACACCCTGGCGCGACGCCAGCGGGCAGATGGTGGCCTGGAATCCGCAATCGCAGGCGGTGTTCACCGGTGCCGGCGGCACGGTGCGGATCGCGGCCAACGTGTCGTGCAGCGGCCTGACCCTGGGCAAGGGTTACACCCTGGTGCTCGGCACCAGCAATCTCGGCAGCCGCGCCGGCATCACCTTGGAGGCCGGGTCGACGCTGGATGTGACGCTCAAGCCGACCGAGGCCAACGGCCGCTGGGGGGCGCGGATGTCCTCGGCCGGCAACCTGAAGTTCGCCGGAAGGCTGATCCTGAGAGGGGAAAACCTCAAGGCGGGCCAGTACCACATCGTCCGCGCCAGCAGCCGGAGCGAAGGCGCGTTCGACCAGGTGGTCGCTCCCGAAGGCTGGGAAGTCAAAGGCAACGGCGGGAGCGTGAATCTGGTCGCGATCCCCGCGCCAACCGTGAAGCCACCGCCTGCCGCTGCACAACCTGCGCTGGATCCGTAGATCAGAGCACGACGCGGAAGCGCGCCCCCCCTACCGGGGATTCTCCGACCGTGATCGCCCCGCCATGCAGTTGCACGATGGTCTGGGCGATCGCCAGACCAAGGCCGGTGCCCTGGTCGCGGGTGGTGTGGAACGGGGTGAACAGATGCGGTCGCTGCTCCGCCGGGATGCCGGGGCCATCGTCGTCGATGGTGTAGGCCAGCCGGCCCGGTTCCTCCGGCTCGACGCTCAAGCTGACCGTGCCCCTGCCGGCGTGTTCGCTGCAGGCATGCACCGCGTTCTGCACCAGATTCAGCAGCACCTGCTTGATCTGCGCGCCATCGACGCTGATCGGGCCGCGTGCCTGCCAACCGTCGACGAGCCGCACCACGACCTCGGCGTTCTCGTTTCCGGCCTGGACCAGATCGACCACCGCCTGGGCGAGCTGCACCGGATCGGCGCTGCGGCGCTCGATCCGGCGCGGCCGGGTGAATTCCAGCAGTCCGCTCACCGTGCGGTTGAGCTCGCGCACGCCGGTGATGACGGCCTCGGCCCAGCGCCGGCGGCGCTGATCCGCCTCTGCGGCGCTGCCGGCGAGATCGCGCGCGAGGAGCGACGCGAAGCCCTCGATGCCGTTGAGCGGATTGCGGATCTCGTGCGCGACTCCGGCGGCCATCGCGCCGAGCTGCTTCAGGCGGTCGGCGCGTTCCGACTGCTCGCGCAGGCGCAGCAGCTCGCTGACATCCTCGAAGACCTCGACCGCGCCCAGGAGCTCGCCGGTAGGCGAACGCAAGGGCGCGGCAGAGCAGGCCAGGATGCGGCGGCCCCCGTCGCGCGTCTGCACGCTGCGCTCGTAGTCCGCCGCACCGGCCCCGGCGAGGACGCGCAGCAACGGGCTGTCGGGGAAGACCTTGGCGTAGTCCGCCCCGACCGGATCGGGCAGATCCTTGGCGAGCAGCGTCTCAGCAACCCGGTTGCAGGTGGTGATCTCGCCGGCGCGGTCGACCGCGATCACGCCCGAGGCCACCGCCCCCAGGACGAGATCGAGCCACGCGTTGGTCGAGGCCAGGCGCTCGTTGGTCTCCTGCAATTCGCCGCTCTTCTGCACCAGCACCTGTTCCAGGCGGCGGACCTGGCCCGACAGGGCTGCGGTGGTCTCGTCGAACAGGCGCAGGACGGCGTGGAGGTCCGGTGGCGGCGCGGATGCGGAAGGAGTCGGCTCGGGCATGCGTGGGCGAGCCTGGGGCCTGGTGCGCCGTCCGCTAGCGGCGCTCGTCGAGGAAGCGGGCGTCGCCGCCATCGCCGTCGCCGGCATAGGCGCGCAGCCCGGCACGGTTGCGCAGCGCCTCCTTGCCCAGGGCCGCGAGTTCATGCCCGAACTGGTCGCGGCGTTCCTCCGCCAGGCGCTGGCATTCGCCGTGCAGCCGTCGCGTCTCGGCGAAGACCGCATCGGAACCGGGCGAACCGGCGACCAGCGCTGCCGCTGCCGTGACGCGCCGGTCGAGATCCGCCACCAGCACCGCGATCTCGTCCGGATCGGGATCCTCGGCGCTGAGCAGCATGATGAGATCGCGAAAGCCGGCCTGCACCTGCTGATGCAGGGCGATCGGGTCGTTCATGGGGCGCCATCCTTGGCCTCCGGCAGGCCGGAGATCATCGCCGTGATCGCAGCCATCAGGTCGCTGGACGGGTAGGTGCGGCGGAACTCGTCGGCGGCGATGCGCGCCTGCCCGGCCAGATGGGCGGCATCGGCGCCCTTGGCGCGACGGCAGCGTTCGGCCAGGAACCAGACCTTGAGCATGCCCGCCTTGGCACGATCGGCGTCGAGCAACGCCTGCAGATCGATGTCGGCGAGCGCCTTGGACCCGTCGACAAGATCCTTGTCGGTGCCATCCCCGCCGCCGGCGGCGAGGTCGCGGTAGCATTCGACGATGGCGAGCTGGTTCGCGGCCGACAGCGGGGGCACCTGGCGCTCCTGCCGCTTGGCGGTGCCGGAGTCGAGCGGGTCGCGGTTGGCGCGCGGTGCCCGGCCGAGCCAATCCTGGAGGGCGGCGCGCAGCTCCTTGCGGGCGCGGTCGCGGTCCTCGACGGCTGTTTCCAGACGCGGATCGGCAGGCAGGTTCGCGGCCGCCATCGGCCGCGTGCTGGGGGTGGAGCGCAGCAGTTCGGCGATGCGCTGATCATGGGCGCGGATCTGCTCGCCCAGCTGGCGTTCGAGGATCTGGGCCGGGGTCAGGCTGGCCGGATCGTCGGAAGCCGGCACCACCGGCGTGGTGCGCGGCAGCGGCGGCTCGGGACCGGCGCCAGGTTCGGCGGCGCCCATCCAGGATCCGCCCGCGAGGCAGGCGAGCAGCATCGCCACGCTGGCGGACGGCCGGATCATTCGCCCACCTCGCCCCGGAAGGCGCGGATCGCCTCGCGCAGCAGGCCCTTCTCGCGGTAGTGGTTGCCCAGCAGCTGCGCCGCGAGTTCACGGTCGCGCTGACCCAGATTGGGTTCGCGCAGCAGATTGCGCAGCGACTGCACCGCGAGTTCATCCTGGCCCGCAAGCAGCGCGGCGCGGGCGCGGCCGATCTGCGCCGCGTTGCGCAGTTCTGCCGGCGGATCCTCGTCGAGCACGCGCTTGTAGTAGCCCACCGCGAGCCCGGCCGAATTGGCCCTGCCGGCACGATCGCGTTCGGCGACGCGGTGCTGCGCCTGGGCGAGGTAGAACAGGATGCGGGCGCGCACCGGGCCGGAATAGTCGCCCAGGCGCTGGACGAGCGCCGCTACCAATTCGTCGAGCTGCAGGTCGCCAGGGCGGCGATCCGACAGGGTGTCGCCGCGCAGCAGCTCCCACAGCGCGGCCACGGCGGCGTCCTCGCGCTCCAGTTCGGCGTAGCAGCGCGCCATCGCCAGGGTCAGCTCGGCGTCGAGCAGGTCGCGGGGGAAATCCTGGCGTGCGCGCATGAACGAGAACAGGGCGTGGACGTACTGCGGTTCACGCTGCTTGAGGAAGCACAGGCCGATGCGGAAGGCGGCCTGGGCGTAGATGTCCTTGGCCACCGCCGGATCCGCCTTGCCCCCCTTCCACGCCCGGTACAGGCGCAGGAAGCCGCTGCGGGCGCGGTCGAGCCGGTCGAGCCGGTAGGCGCAATCCGCCATCCAGAAGGCGATGCGATGGTCGGCATCCTTCTCGTCCTTGTGCGCCGCCTTCAGATGCAGTTCGAGCTGGGTCAGGGCCTCTTCCCATCTGCCGCCGCGCCAGAGCAGTTCACCGATCGCGAGCCGGACCTGCGCCAGCTGCACGACGCGGTCGGCCCGGTCGCCCAGGCGTTCGAGACAGGCGTGCAGATCGTCGATGGCCTCGTCATAGGCGATCACGTCCTTGCGCAATTCGGCCATCTTGCGGCCGGAATCGGCGGCGGCGAGATAGACCGCCGGCAGGTCGGGGTCGTCGTCCTTGGCCCGGGCGGCGTATTCACGATAGACTCCGCGCGCATCCTGATGCTGGCCCAGCGCCGCCATGGCGTCGCCGACGCCGCGCATCGATCGCAGCACCCACGGCCGGACGAGCGGATCCTTGGACTGGCCGAACTCGTCGACGATGGCGCCGAAGCGCGTCAGCGCCTCGACCTGGCGCCCGCGCGCCTGCGCCCGCGCCGCCAGCACCCACATCGCCTCGGCGGCGACGGGGGAGTCGCGCCGGGTCGATTCTTCGCCGCCGGGCCCGCGTCCGGCCTCGGCCAGGGCGCGTTCGGCGCGGTTGGCGAGCACCTCGGCGGGCAGGCCGCGCAGGCGTTCGCTGACCACGATGCTGCGCTGGCCCTTGGGCGACACTTCGGCCTTCCAGCCGAGACCGAGCTGACCGAGCAGCCGGTCGATGGTGTCGTCGAGCGGCAGATTGGCGACGCGCAGACGGACCAATCGGCGCATGCCGGCCAGACCGCCGTTGTCGAACTGGCGGCCGGTCAGGGCGGCGATCTCGCGCAGGATCTCCTCGGCCGAGGTGTCGGCGAGGTCTGCGGTCACCCGCGCCGCGCCAGCCTCGCCGATCAGGATGCTCAGACGCGGACCGAATCGCGCACCGGTGCGGTTGTCGCCGGCAAGGATCGCCGTCCTGCCTTCCCCACCCGTCTCGACCACCACCTGCATGCCTTCGGGTACGGCGATCTCGCCGCGTTCCAGGCCCTGACGCACCCGGGTCAGGGCGCGGCGCAGGGCGGCGAGATCATCCTGCGGCGAGCGGACCTCGGTCTTCTCAGGCGTCACCGCCCGCTTCTTGCCTTCGCCGGGATCGATCTGGAGCGTGCGGGGTTCGGGGCCGAGGGTCGGTTGGGGTTTTGGCCCGGCCGGTTCGCCGGCCTGCGCCAACGTGGTGAGGCCGAGACCGGCGGCGGACGCGCCGAGGATCAGGAGCAGTCGCATTCAATGACCTCCTGGCGCATGGGACGCGGCCGGGGCGGGCACATGACCGTCGGCGGGCGCAGCGGAACCGGCCGCCGGGGCGCTGGCGGATGGCGCATGACCCGATGCGGGGACCGGGGCATGCGCTTCCGTGGCAGGGTGGCCGGACGCCGGTGCGGCCGGCGCCTGGCTGCTCGCCGGAACGGCGTGGCCGGACGACGCTGGCGCGCCATGGCCTCCGGAGGCCTTGCCATGGTCTGCTGGCGCCGTCCCGTGACCGACGCCGTGGTCTCGGCCATGGTCGCTGCCATGACCGCCCGCAGCCGGTTCGGGCCCCAGCTTGGCGAGCAGCGGTCCATCGCGATCGATGAGCCGGCCGAGCGCGAGGTAGGCCTCCTGGATGGTGGCGCGGTTGCGCTGGATCTCGTCCGGCGGCCGGGCGCTGCCGTGCTCGTCGCGTTCGGCGACCCAACCGGCCTCCTCGCTGAGGAGCGCATAGATTTCGCTGATCGCGCGCGTCTGGTCGCCGTGCCGGGCCAGGCTGTCGGCGTAGTCCAGGCGCAGGCGTGGTTCCGCCGGCATGCCACCGGCATCGAAGGCGTCGGCGTATTCCGCCACCGCCTTGCCATGCTGACCGGCCTGGCGGTGGAAACGCGCCAGGACGAGGGCGATCTCGCCACGCCGGGCGGGATGGCGCAGCTTCAGGCGGACCAGGAACTGCACCGCCTTCTCGACCGTGATCGCGTCGGTCGCTGCGAGCTGCGCCTTGGCGGCGTGGAAGTCCTCGCCGTAGGAATCGGTCGGCACCAGCTGCGCGGTGCGTTCGCGCCGCAACTCGTCGGACAACCCGCCCATCGCGCTGACCACGAAGAACATCGCCCCGGCGCAGGTCGCGAGCATCAGCACCGCCGCTGCCAGGAACCATTTCGCGCCGCGCAGGTCGATGGGCGCGGAAACCGGCATGAGCATCGGCCCCTGCATCGGCATCGGGGTCGGCGCGATGCCGAGGATCTTCTTCACGTCGACCGAATCGGTGGCCGATTCCGCCGCCGCGCCCTGGGCCAGGATCTTGTCGATCTCGCCCTCATGCTTGGCCATGGCGTCGGTGCCCTTGGCGTCCTCGCCCCCGGCCGGAGCGGTCGCGGTGGCAAGCTGCTGCACCAGGGCGTCGATGTCGCTCTGCGCGATCATCTCGGTACCGGTCTGGGTGTCGCCGCCGGCCTGCTTGGTGACCAGGGCGTCGAGCTCCTCGGTGCTCAGCGACAGGGTCGGCGAGGCTGGTGATATCGGCGACGAGGCGCGCACGCCGGGCGGCTGCGGCGATTCGGCGGTGACGGCGCTGGAATCCAGCATCACCCGCTTGGTCCCGCCGCCCGCCGTCGGGGTCGGTGTCGGCGCCGGTGCTGGCGGCTGGACGCCGCCGATCGGCTCGGTCTTCTTGGTGACCGAGCCGGTGACCGCCGTCGGCGCCTGGACGAGGGACTTGGTGCCCTTGGGGCCGGTGGACTTGGTGCCGTCCGGCTTCGCCTCGACCTTGATGGTGATGTTCGCGCCCAGTTCGGCGAGCAACTTGTCGATGTCGTCCTGGCTGAGCGGACCGGCCGTCGCCGCCATCGCGGTGACCGGTTGCGGGGCAGGTTTGGCGGCGGAGCCGGTCGCCGGAGGGGCCGGCGTCGGCTTGGTCGGCGGCTTCGTCGCCACATGCGCGCTGGTGGCCTTGCGTTCGTTGCTGCTCCCGTCATCTCCGCCGGGCGCCGGCAGGCTCGACTTGCGGATCGCCTTGCTCTCGACGGCGGACAGCAGCTTGTCGATCTCGTCCTGGTCGAGCTTCTTGTCGCTTTCGCCTGCGGCGTCCTCTGTCGGCTTGTCCTGATTGCGGGTCAGGGCGTCCGGCGCCTTCCCGACGGTCGCCGCGTCGTCGGGACCCGCGGTGGCGGGTTTGACCTCAGACTTGGTGAGCGGCACCAGATTGCCGGTCTTCGACTCCTGCGGGCCGGTCTCCGGGGCTTTCGCCTGGGCCTTGGTGCCTGGCTTGGCCGCCTCCATGCTGGTGATCAGGGTGTCGATGGCGTCCTGGGACATCGGCGCGCCTGGGCCCGGCTCCGCCGGCGCCGGCGCTGCCGCCGGCTTGTCATCGCCCCCTGCCATCTGCGCCAGCAGCGCATCGATGTCGTCCTGGGACATGTTGGTGGGATCGGGCATGGCGGGGGTCGTGGCGGATCGCGACAGGCGGATTCCGCACCCGACCAGGACGCAAAAGCCTTGCCACATCCGGCAGCACGGCCCCGTCCCCCGGCATAAGTGCGTTCAGGCCAGTATATCCCACGATTCCCGATCCAGGCAGGGGAACCCTGCCGGGGGATCAGCCCAGCTTCCCGGCACCCGGCTTCTTCGCGGCCTTCCGGCCGGCCTTGGTGTCAGTGCCGAAGCCGAAATACCCGGCGGCGTTGCGGTAGCTGACGTCGGCGACCATATTGCCGACCAGGTCGAAGTCCTTGGGGATCAGGCCGCGTTCGATCTCGTCGCCGAGCTTGTTGCAGAGCAGGCGGCGGAAGTACTCGTGCCGGGTATAGCTCAGGAAGCTGCGCGAATCCGTCAGCATGCCGACGAAGCGCGACAGCAGGCCGAGATTGGACAGCGCGTCGAGCTGCTTCGACATGCCGTCGAGCTGGTCGAGGAACCACCAGCCGGAACCGAACTGCAGTTTTCCGGGCACGCTGCCGTCCTGGAAGTTGCCGATCATCGTGCCCAGCACCTCGTTGTCGCGCGGATTGAGGTTGTAGAGGATGGTCTTCGCCAATTGATCGGTGGAATCCAGGCGGTCGAGCAGCTTCGCCAGCGGCTTGGCATAGTTCGCGTCGCCGATCGAGTCGAAGCCCTTGTCGGGGCCGAGCGCCTTGAACAGGCGGCTGTTGTTGTTGCGGATGGCGCCGAGGTGGAACTGCTGCACCCAGCCCTTGGCGTGGTCGAGCACCGCCCACTCGTAGAGCATGCAGCTCTTGAACTTCTCGGCCTCGACCGCGTCGGCCGCGCCGCCCGCGCGGACCTTGGCGAAGATCGCGTCGATCTCCTTGCGGGTGTAGTCGCTGGCATGAACGGTCTCCAGGCCGTGATCCGACAGGCGGCAGCCGTTGGCGTGGAAGAACGCGTGGCGCTCGGCGGTGGCGGCGAGGTAGTCTTCGAAGGTCCGGATGGGCAGCTTGCTGGCCGCAGCGAGCTGATCGAGCCACAGGTTGAATCCGCCCGCATCCTCGATCGCCATCCCCTTGTCCGGGCGCCAGGTCGGCCGCACCTGGGTCGCGAAGCCGGATTTTGCGACCTTGCGATGATGTTCGAGCGAATCGACGGGATCATCGGTGGTGCAGATCACCTCGACGTTCATCTGGGCGATGATGCCGCGCGCCGAGAAGCCGTCTTCCGCGAGCTTGGCATTGGTCTCATCCCAGATACCATCGGCAGTGGCCGGCGACAGCAGCCGGTCGCTGATCCCGAACGGCCGCTTGAGTTCGAGGTGCGTCCAATGGTAGAGCGGATTGCGCAGGCAGCGCGGCACCGTCGCCGCCCACTGGTCGAACTTCTCGCGGTCGCTCGCGTCACCGGTGCAGTAGCGCTCCGCCACGCCGTTCGAACGCATCGCCCGCCACTTGTAGTGGTCGCCATACAGCCAGATCTGGGTCAGGTTGTCCCAGCGCTTGTCGGCGGCGATGTCCTGCGGCGGCAGGTGGCAGTGGTAGTCGATGATCGGCTGGTCCTTCGCCCATTCGTGGTAGAGGCGCTGGGCCGCATCGGTTTCGAGGAGGAAATGCTTGTGGATGAAGCGGGGCATGGGCGTTGTCCTGGGGCGCGCAGCCTGCGGCCCAGCGCCGTCGGGCAAGGTCGGCGCGGGTGGATTCGCGTCCCGCGCACCCAGGCGTCCACCCGCGGAGCCGGTTCGTCCCCGCATGCCCGCCGACCGCGCCCGATCGATTGACAAGTCCAAGGTCGTCTTTATTTTCCCGCCTCCCGCGCAAGCGGCATCTGCCGCCGGTTCACGCGTCGTTAGCTCAGTTGGTAGAGCAAGAGATTCTTAATCTCTGGGTCCTAGGTTCGAGTCCTAGACGACGCACTAGGTTTTAGTGAGAATTGGGGGACACCGGGGGGACACCAAGCGCGGAAAGCGCGGTGCGCTGGCGGTCCTCGTTCGTGCGAGAATAGACGTTCAGCAGCAGCGATGGCGTGCGGTGGCCGGTGATACTGGCGGCGGTGCGCGCGTCGCCTTTGCAGCCGTCCAGCAGGCGGGTGATCGCGAACCTGCGCAGGGGCAGGATGCCGCAGCCCAGGCTGTGGGCGGCCCAGCGGCTGAATTCGGCGCCGTCTTCCCAGGCGCGGCCCAGGTGGCCGGTGGACACCGGTGGCCCCCCGCCGGGCAGGGCGCGCAGGCGTTTGATGGTTTCCGGCAGCAGTGGGTGGCGGTGCTGGTCTTTCGACTTCAGCAGCAGGGTCAGGTGCTGGCCGTCGAAGTCCTTCCGGGTCAGGCGCAGGATGCTGTCGACGCGGTGGCCGTAGGTGCTGACCAGGTGGATGATCAGGCCGTCGACCTGGTGCCACTTGTCGGCTGCCGCCTGGATCTCGGCGACGCGCTCGGGCGTCAAGAGGTCGGCCGGCTGGCGGCGCGGGGCTGGGCTGCGACAGCTGGCGAGCGCGGCCGGGTTCACTCGCTGACCCAGGTGGTTGCTGGCGTAGCGCAGCAGCGCACGTGTCACGCGGGCCGCGTAGGGCGTCAACGCGGCCGTCTGGGCTGGCGTGGGGTCGCTGGCATGAGTCCAGCCGTGTTTCGCTGCCAGCGTGGCGAGAACCTTGGCCAGCTTCGTGCGGTGGGCATCGCAGGTGCGATCCGTGCGACCAGCGCAGTACCGGGCGATCAGGTCGGACCAGGACAAGGGTCGGCCGAGGTCGTAGGGCTTTGCGGCGGCCAGGTGGGCGTCGATCTCGCGCATGGCCTGGCCGGCGAGAATCTTGTTGGCGTAGATCCGGCTCTTGTGTTTTTTACTTCCCCTGCCGGCCTCGCGCCAGACGACGCGCCAGCCGGTGCCGTGGCGTTCGAGGCTTGCCATGGTCAGGCTTCGAGCGCCGCTGCGATGCGCTCAAGGATGATGACGATCAGTAGGCCAGCGGCGAGGATCCAACCGGCCCAAAGCATGAAGCGCGGCCGCAGGCGCCAGGTGGGGATGATCTTCACACCAACCCCAGACGAGTTTTCAAATTGGTGGCATGATCCGGTTTCATGATGCCTTCATCGACCAGGCGGTCGATCATGGCGATGAATGCGGCATCGTCTGGCGTGCGACCTTGGGCGGACATGATCGCAGTGAATTCAGACCATAACTGTTTCACGAAAACCGGATTGCCACGGCATTCCCAGATTGAACGCAGCATAGATTCGAGACGGGCAGGCGTCAGCGGCATCGGTGGAAGCGGTGAATCCAGGCGCTGCTCGGTTTTCTTTTCAGCTTGGTTTTCCAGCAACCAGATGATGCGCTGACGCTGATCAATGGCGTGCCGCGTGTGGTCGGCAATGTCGATCAGCAGCACGGCCAGACGGTATTCGATACAGGCCACGATGATGCCCACGAACAACGGCGCCGGGCCGTCTTTGATGAAGGCCAAAGAGGCTACACCGGTCAGCCATGCGAGCACCGCGACGAATAGGCGCGTGCCCCTATAGTGGGTTTTCATCGGCTTCATATCGGTCATGTGCGTCGCAAGAGCCGACTGTCTTCCAGCGCCAGCGCACACAGGCGATCGAGCGCGGCGATGGCGGTGGGATGCAGGCCCAGGTGCCAGGCGAATTGGTACATGGCCACGGGATCAACGGCGCCGCGTTCGCTGGCGATGAGGCCGTCCCAATCGGCGAAGCCGCGCAGGGGCGCATCGATCCAGTCTTCACCGCGATGGGTGCAACAGACATCGAGCGCGGCAGACGCGATGCAGGCGCAGGCCTGACGAGCCGCGCTGGGATGATCGGCGGATACCTCTGCCAGGGCGATCATGCGCGACATCCATTGGGAAAACGTGAGCAGATCATGAGTCAGGCGATCGATGGATGGTTCAGGGCAATGCGCCGGGCGATCGCGGCGGCCCGGCAGATTCAGGTTGCTTGACCGCTTGATGGCGTCGGGCATACGCCGATTTCGTGGGGGATTCCTGGTCTTCCGGTTTGATATAGGGGGATTCTGTTTCTGCTGCGCGCAGTGGAACGGCACTGGGCAAAGCGCGCATGAGTAGGGCGATCAAGGCGCTTTGATCTTGTAGTCGGCCGCGTAGTTCAGACAAATCCTCCTGCATTTTTTCAACCGTTCGGCGCAGGTCGTCATCGGGTTGGCTGGTCTGTCCGGCGATCGTGGCCGCGCCTGGGTTGGCCCAGGTTGGGGCGGGGCCGGTGCCGTTCACCAGCCATTCAACTTCGCATTTCAGGGTTTTCGCAATGGATTCGTAGTGTTTTCGGCCGGAACGGCGGCCGGATAACATGGCGGTGATGATCGAGGAATGGACGCCAAGCACCTTGGCAAGATCCCGTTTCGAGATGCCCTGCGCCTTTAATCCTCTTTCGAGTCGTTCGCGCATTTGTTCTATTTTCGTCCTAAGTTATTGCGGTTCAATGTTCTAAGAAACATCAAACAAAGTCCTTGCCTGAAAACTTTCTTAGGACATAAGCAGGCCATGCCCCAAGAAGACTTTCGAGAACTGCTGCGGCGGGTGGCGGTCCAACCCAAAGAATTGCCGGTCCACCCGATGACTGTTTCCACCATCGTGACTGGCCGCAAACGCCTGCGCATAAGCACCGCAGAAAAGATCGCCCAGGCCATCGGCCTGACCCGCCAAGAAGTCTTGGCTGCGGCTGACGAGTCTTGGCGCCGTTCGCGCCCGGTCGACACCGCGACGCCATCCCCGCTGTGACCACCTGCCGGCTGCCGGCCTCCTGAGCACGGAGTACCCATGACCTCTCGCCGATCCAAGACCTCTCGCCGCCGTCGTCGCGTTCCCATCAAGAATGGATGGCTGCGACCTGGTCCTGCCGCTGCACTGGTCGGATGCGGCTATGACACCCTGCGCGCGATGGCGACCGATGGGCGCATCCCGAAACACGCGCTTATCATCTGCGGGGGGTCGTACCGCGTGGCGCGGTGGTGGTGCGAAGGTGGGCTGGCGCATGGTGGGATTGATACGCAAGGGGTGCAGTCATGAGCGGACCACTATCGCCGATTTCAGTCCACGAACGGACCAAGGCTTCACTGTTGGATTGGATGCGTCGCGAGGGAAAATCCTACGATGAACGCGCCGCCGTGCTGGGAATCGGACATGCCAGCGCCTTCCGTCGCGTGCAGGATGGCGCGGCCTGGACCCTGTCCGACCTGATCCGCGCTATCTGCCACGCCGAGCGCATCGAGCACGACAGCACGATTCTGGACACCCTGATCCGCGACGTTCGTGGTGATCAGGACGGCCAGGCCATGGACGCCATTACCGCCGCACAGGATGCGATCGCGGCCTTTGGCGAGGAGATCGGTCGGCTGATGACGCGCGTCGCTGATCGCCGCATCAATGCCACCGAGGCCATCGAAACCATCGCCGAAATCCCCAGGTTCCGCGCCCTGCTGGATCGTCTGGAAAAAGACATGGTTGCGGTGCGGGAGGCATGCAAATGAGTCGGCCTTTGCCAGCTTTTCTCGGTAATCCCGAACCGACTGCTTTAGAACAACTTGAAGCATTCTATCGCAAACAATCCGCTCAGTGGCGTGCGGTTGCAGATCGCATCGGGCCGCAAATGCGCGTCCACTACTGGCTGATGGCCATGTCGGCTGAAAAACACGCGGACAACTGCAAAGCGGAGTCGGCATGCTCGCATCCGTGAATCGAGCCTGCGAACGCGATTTGCCGGCGGATGAACGTCGGGTGATCGTGCGCGCCGAACCAAAGGCAAACCGGATCGAAATCATCATCGGCGGCCAAGGTCGCAGCGCCAAGGAACTGACCAACCTGGCCAGACTCGGTCGATACGCTTTGCGCTGGCTGAATCGTCCCCTGGGTGGCGAGATCAAAGGACGCGCGATCAAATGAGCGTTCATTCGCACGGGTACAACGAGACGCATCTTGAGCGCATCGCGTTCAAGTTCCGCGTCGGCGGATATGTCACCGTCTACGAGGCCGACGCGCACATGACCCTGGCCCGCGGCGAAACCCTCAAGGCGGTCAACAAAGGTTTGATTCCGTCGCGTCTGAGTGAACGCGGAAAGCACACCCGCATCATCGTGAGAACGCAGGACGTGGAAGCTGTCCTGGGCGTCAAAGCACAGGATATACAAGCCGTCCTGCGCGGCAAAGAAAAGGCCCTGACGCCATGATGGGCTGGTGGCCACAACCTGACAGCATCGATGCCATTCGCGAAGGCGAACTGTGGGTCGACATCTGGATGTGCGCCACCATATGCCCGCAGGAAACCTGGATCGATGGCCGCCCATTGTACGCCACCGACATGCTATCCCAGGAACCCCGATCGGATGGCAAGATGCGCTGGGTCGCCTATCGCCGCGTTGATGCAAACTGGTTCGCCTATCTCTATCATCGCACCCTTAAAGGAATGACCAAACTCAAGAACGAATATCCCAACGCGTGGCCCATCATCGCATCACGAACCAACGACCTGACCAGCATGGCCAAGCGGTGGTGGGGCGAGGCCAAGTGCCAAAGCATCGTCCAATACTACGCCCTCGACGCCCGTTACCGGCCGCCCCACCTGCCCAAATGACCGCACCAAACCCAATACCCCGCACCCCCCCCACCGCCTCCAGCCTCCTGAGTGGGAAAGCCGCTCGGGTCCTCCCTAGCCAAGATACCGAGAGGGGCGAAGCCCGTGCAATCTGCCGCGACTTTTCGGGAAACTTTTTTTCGGGTTGGTTTTTTTGGGGGGCGGTTTGATTTCGCCGGCTGAATTGGATGCGCTGAAGCGGTACTCGGACATCGTTTCCGTGGCTGCGGACGGCGGCGCGAAGCCGGAACGCGAAGGCTCCAAGTTCCGCATGCCGTGCGCCTTCCATTCCGAACGGACCGGGTCGATGGTCCTCTATCCTGACCAGCGCACGTTCCATTGCTTCGGGTGCGGCGCGCATGGCGATATTCTCAAGCTGGTCGAAAAGCAGCAGGGGTGCGATTTCCTGGGCGCGGTGCGCTGGCTCGCTCGGTTCAGTGGATACTGGCCTGAAGGCCTGACCAACGAAACCGGAATCGTGATGGCGAAGGCCGTGCCCGCTTCGCTGCCACCATCACGGATCAAAGAAGACAAACGGAAAAAACTCCAGGTCATCACGCCGGTGCCGGCGAAAGTGCCCGCCATCAGTTTGGGAACTTTTGAGACTTTCCTGCATGAGGCCCACCAGCACCTGCGCCCGACCGCGATGTGGCCTTACCTTGACGGGGCAAGTCAACTGCTCGGCGTCGACGTGCGCTACGATTACACCAAGACCATGACTGGCGCTGACGGCCAGACCATCATCATCAAGAAAAAAGCCCCGATCACTTGGACCTGGTGCCGGCATCTGGAAACCGGCGAAGAATCGTGGCAGCAGAAGTCCTGGCCCGATCCTTCGCCGCTGTTCGGCCTCGATCAGCTCGCCGCCCGGCCTGACGCCGATGTCCTGGTCTGCGAAGGCTGCAAGGCCGCCACCGCCGGGGCGAAGCGCACCGGCCTGGTCGCCGTCACCTGGCGCGGCGGCGCATCGTCAGCCATCAATCGCGGCAAGAACGACTGGTCAGCCCTGACCGGCCGCCGGGTTTTCATTTGGCCCGACGCCGACGAACCCGGCCTGACCGCCGCTTGGCACATCGCCCAGCACCTGCACGCCGTGCAGGCCGCCAGCGTGCGCGTGGTCGACGTGTCCGAACTCATGGCCGTGAAGTCCGGCTGGGATCTCGCCGATGACTGATCCCACGACGCCACGCGATGCCGCCTGGATCGCAGCCAAACTCGCCGCCGCCGCGAACGCCGACGCCGCCTGGATCGAAGCGCACAAGCCTGCCGCGAAGAAGACTGCAGCCCCAACCGCCGCCCCATCACCCACACCGCCAACCGCCACCACCGATCACCCGGCCCCACCGCCGACCGTCGCGACCGAAACGGAAGATCCGTCCGACCTGCGCAACGAACTGGCCGACGCTGACCGCCTGGTGCTGCACCTGATCGGCAAGGCCTGGTACTGCCCGCAGATGGCCGAGCGAGGCAAGGGATCGATCGAATCCGGGTGGTTGGTGTGGGACGGCAAGCGCCTGAGTCCCAGCGAAGATGGCGCGATCATGCGCCTATCGCGGCAGGTGGCGATTCAACTCGCCCGCGAATACGTCGCCCAGGCGAACGAAGTCGCGACCGAAATCAAAGACGAGGAAAACTGCGAACCAGTCGACAAGGAAAATTTGAAGAAACTGCGCGCGAAAATGTCCCGCCTGCTGGCCAAGGCTGATCAGGTCCAATCGGAAGACCGCATCGAAAAGATGGTCCGCCTCGCTCGCATGGATGTCCGCCTGCACATCCACCACCGCGAATTGAACGCCGACCCGGATCTGCTCAACGTCCAGAATGGCATCGTGCACCTGCCAACTGGCGAACTGCTGCCGCACGACCCGAAACACCGCTGCACCAAGATCGCCGCCGTTCCTTATCTGCCCAACGTCGATCGCGCCCCGGTCGATCGCCTGCTCGCCCGCGCCTGCATGGTCCAGGGTGACGATGGAAAATGGACGACCGACCACGACCGCATCCGCTACCTGCAAGACGCGATCGGCAACGGTCTTTACGGCGACCAGGCGCTGCAACAATTTTATTTGTGCATCGGTAAAGGCGGTGACGGCAAGGGCACCCTGTTCGAAGCCCTGCTTGATGCCCTCGGCGGCGGTCATGACGGCTACGCGATGAAGGCCGACATGCAGTCCTTCGTGCGGCAGAAATTGTCCGGCCACCGCATCCGCGATGACCTCGCGAACATGGCCGGCGCCCGCCTGGTGCTCGCCTCGGAAATCAACAAGGGCGAAGCCCTCGACGCCGCCCTGGTGAAATCCCTCAGCGGTGAAGACACCCAGCGCGTGCGCAAACTGTTCGGCAACGAATTCGAGTTCCGCCCGATCTGCACCCTGTTCATGCAGGCCAACCACCTGCCCCCCGTCGACAGCCAAGACCAGGCCATCTGGCGCCGCCTGCGCCAGATCCCGTTCGGGCCGCCGCTGGGCGACGATGAACGCGACCCCGCCGTCCGCCGATCCCTGCACGACCCGCAGACCGGCGGCGCGGCCCTGCTCGCCTGGGCCGTCGAAGGCGCCAAGCGCACCCACCGCGCCAAACGCCTGACGCCGACCCCCAGCGTCGACGCCGCGACCGCCGCCTACCGCACCGACATGAACCCCCTGGCCGGCTTCCTGCTCGATGATCTCCGCTTCGCCGACGCGGCCCACGCCCGCGCCACCTGGGTCGCCCAGGGCGCGATCCGCCCGGCCTTCGAATCCTGGTTGCTCGCCGCCGGCCTCGATGACCGCAAGACCCCGATCAGCGGCCAGCGCATCGCCGCCACCCTGCGCGATCTCGGCTGCTGGACCTCGGCCAAGAAACACGCCGGAAAGGTCGTCAAAGTCTGGTTTGGCGTCACCCTGCGCATCGACCACCCCAACCACACGCCCGAAACATGTCCGGGCGATGTCTTCCTGCCCTCGGAAGAGATGCATCAGGCCGTCCTGCGCGCCCACAAGGCCATGCCCGACGCCCTCCTTCCCCAGGGTGCCCCGACCCTGAATCCAGCCGTCGTTCCGGGTGCCGTAACCGGTCCAGGTAACCAGGTAACCTCT
Organism: uncultured Candidatus Kuenenia sp.; assembly: GCA_964654285.1. GTDB lineage: Bacteria > Planctomycetota > UBA11346 > UBA11346 > UBA11346 > BJHQ01. The sequence goes on along the minus strand of CAZZJC010000002.1, from coordinate 212,531 downwards.
CCAGGTACAGGTTCCACGCACGCGCGAGAAAAAATCCCTATAGGGAATTTTGATTCACGCGCGCGTGAACCTTTACCCCAACCAGGTTACCCGGTTACCTCTGAATCCCCTCAAGAAGAAAATAAAGAAAATAAAAAAGAATATAACTCACCACTAATAAACGACCTAGACGAAATAGACCCCCCGCTTTTCTAACCCCGCCATGCCCACCACCCGCACATCCAAACGGAAACGAAAAGGGAAAAAAATCCCTATAGTGAATTTTCCCACTGGTGTGACACACCCGCCGGTATCTCAACTCCCGGAAATCGACACCCCGGCTACCATCGAATCCCTGGCCCTGGCCAACCTGGCTGCCCGGGCCCGCGACGGCAAACCCCTCTCCGACGCCGACTGGCAACGCCTCGCCCAGGCCAAGGCCGCCGCCACGCCAGACCCGGCCGCCGCCGCTCTCGATCAGGCCATCGCCGACCTCCACCGCCTCCAGGCCGAGGCGAAGCAGGCCGGGAAGGCCTTCCCCGCCCCGCTGGCGAAACTCCTCCGCGACCTGGCCCTGCGCGACGTGGCCCGGCACATCTGGCCCGACGTGGCCGCCGCTGCGGCGGAACTGGCCGTCAGCGTCCAGACCGTCCGCAACTGGTGCGACGAATCCGGCATCCCATCCGCCCGATGCGTCATCCCGAAGGCAGACCTGTACCGCGCCCTGTGGAAGCGCGCCCAGGCCACCGCCCCGGCTGCGGCCAGCGCCGGCACCGATGCCGACCAGCGCGAACAGGAACTGCGGATGCTCGAACGCCAAGCCCGCATCGACGAACGCACCAACCGCCTGATCGCCCAGGCCAACGACCACGGCCGCGCCGGCCTCATCGCCGCCGTCAGCGACGTGCGCCAGGCGATCACCAACCGCCTGCCCAGCGTCCTCGCCGATGCCCTCGCCAAGGACACCGACCGCATGACCTGGGAAGGCCAGGCCCGGCGGATCATCCGCGACCACCTCGCCGCCGTCTGCGCCGACCTGGTGCGCGGCGACACCACCACCCCATCCACCCCGATCGCCCCGGAATCACCATGAGCACCCCCAAACCCCTCCCCTCCCCCATCCTCGACCAGCACCGCCCGAAGGCGTCGGCCGTCGAGTCGCAGATCCTGGCCGATCTCGACACCAGCATCCAGCTGCGCGTCGGCGGCACCGACAAGGCGGTCGTCAGCGACTACGCCGCGCGCTACCGCGACGGCAAGGAACTCCCTCCCATCGTCGTTTTCTTCGACAGCGCCACCACCACCGGCGAGACCAAGCACTGGCTCGCTGACGGCCAGCACCGCGTCAAGGCCGCCCGCGCCGCCGGCCTCGATCGCCTGGACGCCCTGATCAAGATCGGCGACCGCCGCGCCGCGATCCTCTACGCGACCCAGGCCAACGCGGATCACGGCCACCGCCTCACCCAGGAAGACAAGCGCAACGCCGTCACCACCATCCTCGCCGACGATGAATGGGTGACGTGGTCGGATGCGCAGATCGCCGACCACTGCCGCGTATCGGCCGACCTGGTCGCCAAGATGCGCAAACTCACCGGCCGCGTCGCCGCCGTGCGCAAAGGAAAAGACGGCAAGGCCCGCAAGGTGGTGAATTCGCGCGCCCAATCGAAGGCGAAAAAGGCGAAGTCCCTCGCCGCCGCCGAATCCGCCCAGGCCGACGACCAGGCCCTGGCCGCCGCTCGCGTCCAGGTCGATCGCCTCGCCTCCGCCCTCGAACGCTTCTGCAAGCGGTTCAACGGTGACGACAACCCGGCCGTCGCCCTGGTCACCTCGCTGATCAACGCCATGCCGCCGATTAAGGTCCGCATCCTCGCTGCCGTGCACGCCTACGGCATCGCCAGCGGGAACTGCATCGACCGCACCCACCTGGCCGAACTGGTACAGGAACCCCTCGACGTGCATCCCGGTCAATTGGTCCGCGCCGGGTTGCTCGAAAAGACCAATACCGGGTTGTACGATACCATGAACGCGATGAACCAGACCTGGAAGGAATTCCAGGCATCCGAAGAAAACCGGAACCCGAAACCCACCACCGCAATCACATCTACCACCACCGACACCACCAGCAAAGCGACCACCAGCGAAGCGACCGCCGAACCGGAAACCATTCCCCCACCAGCACCCGAACCGTCGCTGGAAAGCAAGCGCCTGCGGCATGTCCATCTGGCGCTGGCTGCCGCGCTCGATGCGGTTGACACTTTGCCAGACGAAACATCTGCCAGGGATCTGCTGTTGTACGCACTCACGGTCGGTATCCCCGCTTTGCGTCCAGACCAGATCGCCGAACTCACGCATTCACCGGAAACCATTCGCGATCATTTCTATCGTGCCGTCGCCCGCGAAATCGCTGACCGCCTGCGCGCCGGCCGCACCTACGACCTGCATGGAATCCCGAAGATCGCCGAAACATTCCGCGTCGATCTCGATGCGCTCACCATCGCAGCCGAACAGGCCTACCCATGACCGCGAAAAAACAAAAAGTAAGTGCGCGCAGCAATTCGAATGAACCGCAGAATCCACACGAACGCGCCCTGGTCGCTGTCCTCACCGACAGCGGCCGGGCACGCGAAGTCGCGTTCGAACTGAACAACCTGCGCCACCTCATCGCCACGCTGGCCAAGATGTCGACCCCAACCGCCAAGCTGCACATCGCGACCATCCACCAGGGCGTCAGCCGTGCGATGGCCACCGGCGACCTGTCGTATGTGGCCGTGCGTTCGATCTTCGTCAGTGCCGCCGCCGACTTCGTCGATACCTGCCCGTTTTGAACTACCGAACCCAACCCCATGCTTCCCCATGTATCACCCCAAACGATCCCCCAAACGCCCGTGCGGTCGTCGGATCACCAACCCGCTGCGGGTGAAAGACCGCGAACGCCAGCGCCGCTGGCATGCCCAACGCCGCTCGCACGCATGCGCGCCCACGCCCTCGCCGCCCGATTCGCCGATGATGCCCGCACCGCTGTCGTCATCCGCTTCAATGGCCGCTTCGACTCCATCGTCCATCCCTTGATGACCCTTAACCCCACAACCAACGAAATCACCATCCCATGAGCGTCAACTTTTCCATCATCGAAGGCAACCTCACCCGCGACCCCGAGATCAAGTTTCTCGCCAACGACAAATGCGTCGCCAAGGTCAGCCTCGCCCACAACCGCCGTTATAAGGTCAACGGCGAGACTCGCGAAGAGACCCTCTTCATCGACGGCGAGGCCTGGGGCCACACCGCCGAACTGCTCGGAAAATACTTCAGCAAAGGAAAAGGCATCATCATCCAGGGCGCTCTGAAACAGGACACCTGGGACGACAAGGAGACCGGAAAGAAACGCTCCCGCATCAGCATCCGCATCGACCAGGTGCATTTCACCCACGACCCCAAGCGCGCAGAAACCACCGGCAGCGCCCCGGCCAGCGCACCCGCACCCGATGCCGGTTCCGCCGCTGCACCGGCCTCCGCTGCCACCACCGCCGGACCGCGATCGACCCCCGGTGACGACGAACCGCCGTTCTAGTCCCACCATCCCAACGAACCTCCAGGAACCCGCTATGATCGCCAGCCCAGAACTTGATCGCATCGTCGCCACCGTCGTGATGGGTTGGATCATCGAACCCTGCTACGCCGATGCGAACCAGTACCGGACCCTGACCCGCAAGACCGGACCACCACCGGACTATGCCCAGGTGTTGGGACAGTGGTGCCGCTACCAGGTGCAGAACGCGGCGTGGATGCCCTCGACCCTGATTCAACACGCGTGGCAGGTCATGGAAAAGATCCCGATGCGGATCGAACCATGGGGCTTACATAAACGATGGGCCTGCGCTCGTCCCGCAGATGGCGACCTTGATGGATGTCCTTGGTTCAGTGCCGCAGATACCGCCCCTTTGGCGATCTGTCTCGCGGCATTGAAATCGGTTGGACACCAGACCCCATGACCGACTACACCTGCAAACACGGCGGAATCGCGATGGGCAGGGATTGCCCGAAGTGCGCAGCCAAACGAAATGACATGAACAAGGGAATACACCTCGACCGTATGGTTGCAGAGCACGTCATGGGATGGGGAAAACCCAGGTACCAGAGCGAAAGCATCGTCGGTTATGAAAACGGACGCGTGGTGGCATTGGGAAAATTGACATCGGGCGATAAGCGGATCGATTTCGCCCCATCCAGAGACATCGCCAGCGCCTGGGAAGTCGTGGAACACGTCGGAATGATGGACAAAGCAGACGCCATGTGGTGGAACTACACGGCCGGATCATATTGCTGTGTCAAAGGCTATAACATGACATTGGCACGAATCATGTTTTCACAACCAGAAAACTTCCCGCATGCCGTGTGTCTTGCTGCGCTGGATACGGTCGGAATTAGTCTGCCCAACGCCAAGATCATCGGGCTGGGCGAACCAGCCCAAGGAGAAGCATCAATGACGATTCCACCGGCTCCGGTGCATCGACGTGTTGGGCGGGGTGCGGAATGAGGGAATACACCCATGATGTCCTAGTCCAAATTGCTGCCCGGTGGTTGCAGAATCACCACCGCTGCGGCCTGGTCATCACCGAAATGGGCAGCGGTTGCGCCGAGTGCCCCGACGCCATCGGTTGGATTAGCAACGGCATGTCGCATCTGATAGAGTGCAAGACCAGTCGCGCCGACTTCCTGGCCGACCGAGACAAGTGGTTCCGCCGTGAGGATGTAGGACAGATGCATGCCGCCGGAAACTTCCGGTGGTATCTCACACCGCCGGGTCTGGTGATGCCCTGTGAGATCAAGGGACAGTGGGGGTTATTGGAAGTCCATGGCCGGTCCGTGCGCCAGATCGTCCAGGCCCATGCCTACCACGATGAACGCCGGCATGAGTGTGTCCTGCTTACCAGTGCCGTTCGGCGCATGGCGAACGCGCCTGGCGTCGAGGGGATTCGGTGTCGCGTCTATACCGAGAAGGGACGCGGCGAACCCCGTGCAACCGTGTACGCACAACCGATGGAGCCCAACGCCAAAGATGACTTGGCCGGCGCAATTCCGCGCCGCCAAGCAGAAAACAACCCCGCCGCCGGCTCAAGTCAATCGACTTGTTGGGCGGATGGCACGGAAAAACCCAATACCACGAATAAGGAGAATCAGCCATGATTTTATGGTTTCCATTTTCAATGTCGGATATGTGGAAGCCGATTCCTTATCGACGAAGCTGGCTGCCAGATAATTATTGGCACCGGAAGTCATCCAAGAAAAGGGCAATCGAAAGGAAACGCCGTGGATCTAAATAATCCGCCCAACGTCAGCGATCAGCCGGCGGGCGCGAGTGCGCCTGGCCAAGCACAAACCAACCCAGACGCCCGCTCGGCTGCATCACCTTGTTGGGCGGATGTTTCAAATCAGGGAAAACAACCATGAACATTGATGCAGATATGATCCGCAGAGCGATGGCTGAAATGGATAAGCGTCTTTTAGCCGGCAAGGACAATATATGGAAAGACGCATGTGAAATAGCAAGGCATAACATTGCATTTGAGATTCTTGATGCTGCCTTGAATGGACAGGATAATCCGCCCAACGTCAGAGATCACCGGGCCGGCGAGGAGAAGCCATGAACAAGCAGGACACGCCATCGTCGCCGGCTCCGGTGCATCGACTTGTTGGGCAACCGGTTAATATTGACGATATAACTGATTATGTAGCAGCATACGCAGAAGCACAGGATAGCGTCATTGCATTGGCAAGGGTTGTTTCCATCAATTCGCAGCCTTCTTATACGAGCCTGACAGCATTGCGTCATGCGATCAAGGCTTTTGATGAGGCGAGCGCCAAGTATCAAGGAATGCTTGATAGTTCACTTTTTAGGTTGCCCAACAGCGGGATACCAAGCCAGCCGGAATCCCCCCATTCTTCCGGCCATCCACCTATTGCGGATGATTCCGAAAAATCCCCAGCAAATCCGCCACCCATCACCACCAAAGACGGCCAATAATTCCGCCTCGTATGTCCGCCCTGCTCACCCCATCCGACTACCGCACCAAGGCCCTGGAACTGCTCGCCCCGCAGTACAGCGGCAGCGCGTGGTCGTGGGCGGTGGAAAATCTGCACCTGCGAGATTCGCGCTTCGATCCGAAGCTGGGCGGATTGATGCGGCACTGGTACGACATCGCCACGGCTCGCCTGACCGGGGTGCCGATTCCGGGCGATCCCATGGCGCATCGCTGCGAGGAACTGTGGTGGATCATCGCGGCGCAGATCGCGAAGACCACCACGGCCCTAGCGATCATCGCCTGGGTCATGGCGGAAATGCCGCGTCAGATCGCCTGGTACGATACCCGGTTGAAGGGCATCGCGCGGCTGCGTCGGCGCGCGGTGATCCCGATGATCGAAAAGACCCAGGCGCTGAATAACCTGCTGCCTTTGTCGGCCGAGGCCCGCGATCATGCCCTGGGTGCGGACACCTTGCAGGTTGGCGGGTCGCTGCTGTACCTGCTCAACGGCAACCTGATCGACGACGTGCGCGCCCTGCCGCTGCCGCTGATCGCGATCGACGAGTTCGATCGCCTGGCCGAAGACCTCGATGGCGAAGGCGATCCCATCGACCTGATCAAGGTGCGCCAGCGCACCATGCCGCACGATCGTCTGCTGATGGGTGCGACCACGCCCAGCGCCGTCACCTCGCACGGCTGGCGCCGGTTGTGCTCGGGCAGCCACGAACGTCCGCTGGTCTTGTGCCCCGACTGCCAGGGTGCGGATTACCTCGAGGACACCCGCATCGGCACCGCCACCGATCATCCGCTGGCCGACTACCCGGCGAAGGTGATTGTCGCCGAACGCCTCGCCCGCTGGACCTGCAAGCACTGCGGCGCGATGCACGGCAGTGCAGCGGTGCGCGCGATGGTGCTCGATGCCATCGCCCATCGTGGCCGCTGGGTCGCTGGCACCTGGGCGCAGACCGAGGCCGTCCCATCCGGCACCTGGACGCCCGCCGCCACCCTCGATCGCTCCGGCCGCCTGGTCGACGTGCCCCCGCCGGAAACCGTCATCCGCAGCGGCTGGGCGAACGCCCTGTATTCGCAGCATGTGACCCTGGACAGCTTCGCCGCTGGCATCGCGGAAAAGCGCGAACGCGGCACGCCGAACCAGAAAAAGACCTGGACGAACACCGAGGCCTGCCGCCCGTGGATCCACATCTTCACGCCGTCGACCGCCGATCTGATCACGGCCGCCGCCTGCGCCGACTATGCGATCGGATCCTGCCCGGTCGCGGCCAAGTGGCTGGTGCTCACGCTCGACCAGCAGGGCAACCAGGCCGGAAAATACTGGTACCCATGGGTCCTGCGCGCCTGGGCGCAAGGTGGCGAATCGTGGCTGGTCGCCACCGGCAAGGCCATGTCCGACGCCGAACGCGATGCCCTCGAAGACACGCTGTACCCCATCGGCACCGAATCGCGCACGCCTGACGTGGTCGCAATCGACGTGGCGAACCCGAACTTCCGCGAACGCGGCTACCGCTGGGCCGCTGGAGATCCGCACCGCCGCATCTGCCTGCGCGGCGACGTGCGCCTGCAACCCGGCGAGACCTGGCGCGCGGTTCCGCCGCCGGATCCGCGCCACGCCTCGAAGACCAGCCGCCCGCCGGAAGTCCACGAATGGCGCATCCATCCGCACCACTGGCGCAGCGAATTGGAAGAACGCATGACGACCGGTGGTGCCCGCTGGCACCTCTGCCGCTCGACCCAGATCCCCGCCGATTACCTCAAGTCCCTGAACAGCGAAGACCGCACCACCGAGACCCGCCGCATCGTCGGCGGTGGGTGGGAAGAAGTCGTCATCTGGGTGCCCCGCGTCACCAGCCAGACCAATGACAGCGTCAGCGTGCGCAAGGACACCCACTGGGCCGACTGCGAAAAGATGCAGCTGGCCCTGGCCGACATCTTCGGGTGGAACACCCCGCCGGCCCCCACCGATGCCGAATTGCGCAGAACCGCAAAGGCCGACAGCGAAACCGACGACGAACCCGCCGCGAAGCAGGACAGCACCTACGCTGACGGCGTGTGGTGATGGGCGGCTGGAATGACGGATACACCGACACGCGGGACGACGATGACGACGACCAGGTCGACGCCATCGACGAACCGAAATCGTCGGAATCGACGGTTGAAGCCCTGCTCTGCAAGCATTGCGGATCCGACAAGCTCGGCCCGCGTTCCTCCGAAGCCGCCAGCGTCCAGGTGCAGTTCTCCTGCGCGGCCTGCGGCAAGCGATCGACCTTCGCCGCGCCCTTCGGTTTCCGCAAAATCTACGTTCTCAATCAGGAATGATCATGACCACGACCCTCAACCCCACCATCCGCCCAACCATCCTGCCGCGCGAATTGCAGACCGATGCCCTGGCGAAAGCCCTCGCCGCCAAAGGGCTCGCCCTGCACCTCATCGATCGCATCATCGAACGCGCCGCCGTGGGCGAATTCGACAAGGGCCTGTCCCGGCTTCAGGCCGAACGCGAATCCTGCCGGCACTTCAACGTCGAATTCCCCTTCCACGGGCAGGCCGACCCCGCATTTTCGCCCGCTTGAGGCATGATAGTACGATTAGGTACGACTTTGATGGGTAGAAACTACCCGTAGAAGCCACCGCGCATCGGTTACCCTGGCCGCCACTTCCATGGCCACCGTCACCACCGTTGCGGATCTCGATGCCCTGCTGAAAGCGACTGCAGGAAATCCAAATTCGTACACCCTGCCCAACGGGGTCACGGTCAAACTGCCATCGACGGCGGAAATGCTCGCCCTGCGCGAACTGATGCTGCGGCAGGAATCGGGCGGCGACATCGTGCCGCAACTGTGCGAATTCGGCCCGACCGGGGCGCGGTCGTGATCGCGCAATCGTCCATCGGTTTCGCCGCCTATGACGGCGCCAGTAAGGGCCGCCTATGGAAGGAACAGCCGACCTGGGACGTGCATCCGATCGACGCCTTCGCCGCTGATGGTGCGATTCTTCTCGCCCGGTCCGGCAATCTGGCACGCAACAACGCTTACGCCAAGTCCCTGATCAATGCCATGCAATCCGGCGTGGTCGGACCGCACGGCCTGATGTTCAAGTCGCAATACCAGGCCGATCGCGACCTGGAAGTCAGCGCCGCCGAACGCGCCCTGCGCGGCCAGATCACCCGCTCCATCGCGTGCGCATGCCGCCACATCGATGCCGCCGGCCTGTTGACCTTCCGCCAGTGGGAAGATTCCCTGGTCTACGGCAAGGCCGTGCATGGCGAGGCCATCTACGTCCGCGTGATGCGCGAACGCCAGCACGCGACCCACGCGACCAGCTGGCGCGCGATCCACCCGGCCCGCGTCTGCAATCCGAACTTCGGCGCCGACAACGATCTCTGCCGCCAGGGCGTGGCGCTCGACGCCGATGGTTCTCCGACCGGCCTGTGGATCGCCTCCAAGCATCCGAACCGCTGGGATGCCCGCGCCCTGACCTGGATCTATGTGCCCTTGATCGACCGGGCTGGCCTCGAACAGGTCATCTGGCATTCCGCCCGCACCGAACCGGAACAACTGCGCGCCCCCGGCTGGTTCGCCCCGGTCATGTCGTTGCTGGTGCACCTGGGCAAGATCACCGAAGCCCACGTCGTCGCCAAGCGCCTGCAAGCCTGCATCGGCATGGTCATCGAAAGCGAAGATCCGGTCGCAGCGGCCCGCAAGGATCGCAACGGCGTGGCCTGGACGACCAATACCACCATCGAACCGGGCAAGACCTACTACGTCAAAAAGGGGTCGAGCGTCAAACCCTTTGACTTCAAATACGAAGGCGCCGACTACGAGGCCTTCACCACCGCGCTGCTGCAAGCGGTCTGCGCCGCGTTCGGCCCCGGCATCCCGTGGCAGTTCGCGCTTCAGCAGCTGACCAAGTCCAACATGGCATCCGCCCGCGCCGCCCTGATGCAGGCCTGGCGCAGCTTCCGTCGGGAACAGGTCGATCACGAACACGAACTGCGCATCGTGGTCAAGAACTACCTGGCCGAAGACCTGGCGCGCGGCCGGCTGATCCTGCCCACCGGTGACGATCTGGAAGCCGCCTGCGCCGGCTATTTCGTCCCACCGCAACGCCTGTCCGCCGACGACTACCGCGAAATGCAGGGCGCCGAACTCAAGCAGTCGGTGCTTGGTGTCTCGCGCACCAGCCTGGCGCGCGAATATGGCGGCTACGACCTGGACGACGAACGCATCCAGCGGGCCGAAGAAGAAGCCGCCGATGAACGCGCCGGCCTGGATGAACCCGCCGCTTCCGATTCCGGGTCGACAACCGCATCCGAAGAATCCGATTCCAGCGAAACGCAAGGCGAAATGGAAGGCGAAATGGATTCCGCAGACGCTTCCGAGACCAAAGGCGCCGAATCTGCCACCACGGAGGCCGCGTGATCCGCTCGCACCTGCTCGACGCCTTCCTCGCTCAGGCCTGGTACCTGCACGGCACCGTGTACGACCGCCTGGCCGATCTGCTCGAAGCGCACGTTCTCGGCCACAAGGCGGAACTGCGCGCCCGCACGCTGGTGCCGCTCGACTTCCTGGGTGATGGATCCAACGACGCCCCCGACAATCCACCGCCCGACGAGTGTTCCAACGACACCATCACCCCGGAAGGTATTGCCGTCATCAACGTGCGCGGCGTCCTCGCGATGCACGCCGACCAGGTCAATGGCGACTGCCAGCCCCAGGGCCGCAGCTACGATCAGATCCGCGCCCAGATCACCGACGCCTGCGCCGATCCCAACGTGCGCGCCATCGCCCTGCGCCTGGAAACCCCAGGCGGCAGCGCCGCCGGCTGCCAAGAGGTCTACGACGCGATCCTGGCCAGCGGCAAGCCGGTCGGCGCGTACTGCGATGCGTACTGCTTCAGCGCCGGCTACTACCTCGCCAGCGCCTGCCAGCACATCGCCGCCAGTTCCATCGGCGCCAGCATCGGATCCATCGGTACCGTGATGTCCCTGTGGGACACCAGCAAGGTCGCCGAAAAGGCCGGATACAGGAAGGTGGTCATCCGCAGCGGCCCGTACAAGGCCCTGGCCCAGGATGGCGAACCGCTCACCGACGCCGTGCAGGCCGAACTGCAACGCGAATGCAACGCCTATGCCGCGCAGTTCTACGATGCGGTGCGCCTCGGTCGCGGCCTGACCACCGCCCAGGCGGAACAGGTGCTGAACGGCCGCTGCTTCCTGGCCGTCGAAGCGCAGTCCTGCGGCCTGATCGATGCCGTCCAGTCCTGGGCAGATTTTCTCGCCACGCTCGCCGCCTGCCCGGCGCCGCATCAACCCAGCACGTCCCCCGCCCCCAACCCTTCCCAAGGATCCGCCATGTTCAACAACAAGAAATCCGACACCAAGCCCGACGCGTCCCCCGCCCCCGCCCCCGCCCCCGCCCCCGCCGCCGCCGGACTGACCAAGGCCGACTATGCCGCGCTTGCGGCACGGTTTCCCGAAGCCCTCGCCGATCTCGCCAAGCTCGATGCGGAAAACAAGTCCGCCGAAGCGATCACCATCGCGCTGCTGGAAGGCCGCCTCGAACGCCTGCACGCCTCGGTCGACAAGCACCAGGCCGACCTGAAGGCAGCCGCCCAGGCCCACCACGACGAGATCACCGCCAAGAACGCGCAGATCGCCGACCTCACCGCCCAGGTCGAAAAGGCCAAGGCCTGGACGGGCAAGATGCGCGACTCCACCGATCCCGGCAGCGACGCCAGCGTCACCGCCCCCACCAGCCCCCTGTCGGAAACCAGTCTGCGCCAGACCTGGGAATCCGACGCCAAGCTGCGCGAGGGCTTCGGCGGCGACTTTGGCAACCTGCTCGCCCTCGCGAAGGCCGCACCCAAGGACGCCCGTCGCGCCCTTGGCCTGAACTGAATCATCCACCACACCATCACCCCCCAGGAACCTCCCCATGACCGTCCTCGCCATCGACGTCGATCGCGCCATCCACGGCGGCGAACTGCGCCGCCAGCCGCTCGAAGCAGCGGCCAATCCCTACAACGGCTCGGCCCTGAGCATCAACAAGAACGGCTACGTCCATGAACTGGTCGCCGGCGAACGCTTCGCCGGCTTCGCGATCAAGGCCGTGCCCACCGCCTATGCCCCCGCCACGGATGGCGCCGGCCTGGTCGACTCCATCGGTGGCCGCTTCCAGGCCATCCTGCCGATCACCAGCGCCGTCATCGGCGATGTCGGCCGCAAGGTCTACGCCACCGACGACAACACCTTCAGCTACACCCAGGCGTCGGCCTCCACCTACATCGGCACCGTGATCGGCCTGGAATCGTCCGGCAACGCGATCGTGGAATGCGTGACGGCGGAACTCGTCCCCGAACTGCGCTATCAGCTTGCCGCCGCCGGAACTGCGCTGACCAACACCGTCACCCGCACCGCCCTGGCCTCGACCACCATCAAGGCCGGCACGCTCAAGGTCGGCAGCCGCATCCGCGTCCGCGCCCAGGCGATCGCGACCGCGACCAACTCCACCGACACCCTGACGCTCGACATCGGCGGCGCGGTGGGCGGCACCCCGGCCTCGATCGTGGCCAGCACCGCCACCGACGTGGCGAACAACGCCATCGGCACGATCGACATGGAAATCGTGATCCGCACGGTCGGCGCCACCGGCACCTACGCCGGATTCGCCAAGGTGTCGACCCTGGCCGCCAGCGGCACCGCCGCCCCGGTCGAGGTCGTCATCGCCTCCGCGACCATCGACACCACGGCCGACCTGGTCCTGGGCCTGTACGGCACCTGGTCGGTGGCGAACGCCGGCAACTCCTGCCGCGCCGACACCTTCACCGTCGACGTCCTGGTCTGATCCACCCCACCACCCCCTGAACGAAAGAACACCCCATGATCACCGACTACGGCGTCAAAGGGATCCTGCAGAAGGCCCTTTCCGCTTCCCCCGTCTCGCAGAGCCTCGCCTCGCTCTGCACCCCCGTCGACAGCAAGCTTCCGGCCGGCAGCGCCGAGAAGCTCGACTTCCTCGGCGCCGTTCCCGCGATGCGGGAATGGGTGCAGCAGCGCACCGGCAAGCGCCCGGCGCAGTACCCGTTCAACGTCACGCTGAAGAAGTTCGAGACCACGCTCGATCTTCCGCTGGACTGGATCAACAACGACAAGACCGGCAACGTCGAGCGTTCGATGGCGTCGCTCGCGGTGCGCTACAATCCGCACTGGGCCGCCAAGCAGGTCGCCGACCTGCTCAACAACGCGACCAGCACCAGCACCTTCGACGGGGTCGCGTTCGTTGGTGACTCGCGCACCCTGGGCGCGTCGGGCACGATCGACAACAACCTGACCTACGATGCCAGCGCCATCCCCACCGCGCAGGAGGCCGCCGCCGCGATCCTCCAGGCCTACTCGGCCATGCTCGGCTTCAAGGACGACGCCGGCGAACCGGTGAACGAAGACATCACCGACCTGACCGTCGTCTGCTCCGGCGGGTCGACTGCGGCTGCCGCGCTCGCCCAGGCCTGCAACAACAGCATCCTGCTCGGCACCACCCCCGCGCCCAACCCGGTCATGGGCATCGGCGCGAAGATCCGCTGCATCGCGACGCCCCGCGTCACCATCGGCAGCAACCTGGGCTGGTTCCTGATCAACACCTCGCCCAACGCCTGTCCGTTCGTCTTCCTGGAAAACAAAGACGACTTCAGCATCACCATGAAGGGCAAGGGCAGCGACTTCGAGCACGACAACGACGCCTGGCAGATCGGCATCAAGTCGGTCGGCGTGGCCGCCTACGGCCGGCCCACCGACGTCATCTACACGCTGTTCAACTGATGATCCGGCCACCCTGGCGACCCGATCGCCAGGGTGGCTGACGGCAGCAGTCCGCCGCATCCCGTGAACACAACAACGAACGGATAAATCATGGCGAAAGCCCTTTTTCTGATGCAACGCGCCGGCCACAAGGTCGGCGGTCGCAAGTTCCCGGAAGACCGTCCCCTGGCCCGCATGATCTTCATCGACGACACGGCTCGCGCCCTGGTGACCGAAGCCCTGCGCCAAGTCTATGGCGTTACCGTGATCGAACACGAACTGGCCCGGCCTGATGCCACGGAATCACGCGATCTCCTCACCCTGGACGGCATCGGCCCGGCCACCGCCCGTCGCCTGATCGAGGCCGGCATCGCCACCATCGACGATCTGGCCGGCATCCTTGCTGATCCGGTCGCCTCGGAAGAACTGGCCGCAAAGGCCAAGATCAACCGGACGGACATCGACTACTGGCGCCGGCAGCTGGGCGTGGACCTCAAGGCCTGATCATGGGCCTGCGCGATCAGATTGCCGGTGACCTGGCCGTGTTGATGGGCAACACGGATCACACCGAACCCTGCACCCTGTACCCCGGCGACAGCGTCACCGGGATCGCGGTGCGTCTGATCGTCGGCCAGCCCGGCGACACCCTGGTCATCGGCGCCACGATCGGCCAGCGCGATGAAAAGCGCCTCGTCGCCACCGGTGATCGAGGGACCCTGCAAGCTGCCATCCAGACCATCACCGGCACCGCCCGCGACATGCAACATGGCGATCGCCTGGTCTTCGCCGCCGGCCATTCGCAGGCCGGCGAATGGCGTGTCGACACGACCCGGCCGGATCCGTTCGGCTGGATCCAGGCCGACTGCGTCAGCCTCAACACCGTGCGCGCCGGGGATCCGGCGCTGCTGCGGGGTGGATGATGGCCCAGCCCGGCGAAATCGTCGGCAAGCGCCTGCGGGTCGTGAACGCCGCCGGCACCGGTGTGACCGGCCTGCTCATCAGCGACTTCACCGTCACCAGCTATTACCGCCCGAAAGGCGGCAGCTGGACCAGCTATTCCGCCGGTGCCGCACTGACCTCGCTGGGCAGCGGCTTGTACGGAATCACCTACGCCCTGCCCAGCGTGCCAGCGCAGTATTTCGTCCAGATCATCCCGAACAGCAGCAGCAACTTCGCCAGCGTTGAAGCCTGGGAAGACGAAGCCGAGGCCCAGGACCTGGATGCCATGTACGGCCTGGTCGCGCGGCCCATCGTGACGGTGTCCGGCCAGGGCACGGTCGGCCAGATCAAGGACGTAACGATCACCAGCCACCGCAACTGGATCCTGACCTACGGATTCGCGGACCAGACCGGAACTCCGATCGACATGACCAGCGGGACGGTCTACGCCAATTACAAGGTCGGCTTCCGTGGCGTGAAGGATCAGACGGCGACCCCCCCGAAGCTCGACGCCATCCACGGAACCCCGGCCGGATTCGGTATCACCGGCGGCCTGGGTTTCCTGACCGTCACCATCCCAATGGGCTGCACCATCTTCAACGCCCTGCCCGAAGGCGCCAGCGTCGCCGATTCGATCGTCATCAAGTACGAGATCACCGGCGAACGCGTCGCCGCCGCCGGCGAACGCGTCGCCCTCGTCGCATCAAGCAACATGACCCTGACCCGTCGCGAAGAGGGGGCGGCCTGAGATGTCCGGCGATGGAAAATATCAGGGACGGACGATCCTCGGCGTGCCGTTCGGCGGTTCCGCCGGGCAGGCGCTGGTCGCTGGTGCGGGCGGCGTGCCGGCGTGGTCGGACACGTTCGGCGCAGCGAAGACGATCGACCTGGGCAGCGGACCGTTGCCGGCCGCACTCTCGTCAACCCGACTCACCCTGACCGGACCGGATGGCGAGCAGAATAGGCTTGTTGGGGTCGCATTTAGTGCCACTCCGATCAACCTGTCGGCTCGCGTGGCGGGTGGAACTCGCGCCGCGCCCGCTGATGTCCCGAACGGCCAACCATTCTATTCGCTGGCGCCCTTCGGCTATCGCAATGGGGCCTGGGACGGCGTTAACGCTGGAACTTTTACCGTATTCGCGGATGGAGCGTGGTCAGCAACGAACAAAGGCATTCTCTACGCTTGGGCTGGCACCTACGGTGGAACCACCACGACGGGCGAGTGGATGCGTCTGCAAAACGGCATCCTCTGCCTCGGTACCACCCCCACCACCGGCAACGGCCTGCTGCAACTCCCGGCGGGGACCACGAAGGCGAATGGGATCGCGCTCGGGCCGGACCTTTTCCTGCACCGTGATGGCGCGACCCAACTGGCGGTGACAGACGGCGCAACGAAAAAAGCTCAACTGCACATGCAGTTTCTGGAATTGGGTATCGCAAATGGATCGACGGCTGACCAGACGGTGTACATTGATTTCCATGCGTCCGAGGGAACTCCCGCGCAAACGGACTATTCCGCGCGCATCCTTCGCGGAACTGGAGCGGACGGGTCGCTTGTATTCGATAACAAAGGGAATGGTGAAATACAGCTATGGAATGGCGGCACCTCGCGCTTCCGACTCGATGCCTCGGGGAACTTCAACCTGCGCGGTGGCACTCCATCCACGCCATCCGCGTTCGCGGCGTGGACCGGCACCGCGACCCGATCGTCGATCGCCACCGGATCTGCAACCGTCGCGAATTGCGCCGAGGCCATCAAGGCCCTGATCGATGATCTCAAGAGTATCGGAGTCCTGCCGTGAACACCCCCGACATCATCGACAACATCACGCCAGATGGATCCATCCAGGCCTGGGTATGGGTCGATGCCGTAGAGATCACGCGCCAGGGCAGCAAGCCCCTGCCGCTCGAGTACGGCCTGACCGACAGGTGGCGGATCAGCGTGCCGGTGCGCGCGTCGCTCGCCCGCGATGGCGAGGCGGTGCTGGATGCCCACGGCAACGAGATCCCTACCGCCAGCACCCGTCCGTCCGTCTCCGTCGATGTCGCCGACATCATCCACGACCCCCGCGTGGCGCAGGCGCTCGGCCTGATCCGCGCCGTCGCCCTGGATCTCGTCCGGGGGACGCTCGTCCCGCAGCCCCAGGTGATCCCATGAGACCGCTCGACCACCTTCAGCAGTTCGCGTTGATCTTCCAGCGTGCGCTGGCCGACCTGCCCGCCGACAAGCGGGCGATCTATGCCGACCTCGCCACCCCGCACGGCGACGCCCTGGCGAAGGCGCTCACCCATCCCGGGCCCGCGGCCGACCCGGCCGCCTCGACCGCAGCGGGCGGGTCGCCCACGGTCCCAGGGGACGATCGTGCGCAGGTGCACGGATGAGCCGCATCGACACCTCCATAGCCAGCGAGGACGCGATCGGCCGCCTCAAGGCCGAGATCGCGCGCAAGACGGAAACGATCGCCAGCCTGCAGCGCCGCTGCGAAGCGCTGGTGCATGAGAATCTGGCGCGATCGAAAGAGATCGCCGCCCTGCGCCGCAAGCGCGCGCAGGAAGAGACCACCGCCCTGACCCCGAAAGGTCGCTGACGTGACGCACCGCCCGCACCCCGAACCCGTCGCCCAGCCCGCGATCGAGACCCGCACCGGATCCTGGTCGGCCGACAAGCAGCGGATCGTCGCAGCGGGGGCAGCATTGATCGGCGCGGGGATCCTCACCTGGGGGGTCTGGGCGACCAACAAGATCAACGACATCTGCACCATCGACGCGGTGCAGTCTCAGCGCCTGGAAGAGATCGATCGCAGCAGCCGCGAACGCGACAAGCAAGTCGCCGAGATCGCCGCTCAGGCGGCGCAGTCGATCCAGGCCCAGCTCGCCCAGATCCAGACAACGCTCGCCGAGATCCAACGCGAACTGCGGAAGAAATGACGCCATGAAACTTCGAATCCTGTACGTCACCACGATCCTCGCCGCGCTCGTCGGCTGCCTGACCCTGCTCACGTCCTGCGCCGAATCGGCACCCCGCCCCGGCACCGCCCAGGCCCAGGCCGCGACCGCCACCGCCCGCGCCGAGACCGACAACCGCGCCGCTGACACCGCTGCCGTCGAAGCCGCCGCGAAGCAGGCCAAGGCGCAGGAACTCGAACGCCAGGCCATCGCCACCCCCACGCCTGAACTCATCCGCCGCGCCGCTGACGCCCGGGTTGAGGCCGCCAGCGCCAGCGCCGTTGCCGCCGCCCTGCACCGCGTGGCGGATGAAGCCGAGGCAGATGCAGCAGCGGCTGCGAAACGCGCAGCCAGCGAACGCGCGGCCGAGGCCCAGGCCGCCGACGATCGCTGGTGGCGCATGATCACCCGCATCGCCGGCGCCGCCGGCATCGTCCTCGGCATCCTGATCGGAGGCATCACCGCGAAGCTCATCGACGCGAAGACCGGGGCGTTCCTGGGTCTGCTCCTCGCTGGCAGCGGCCTCGTCGTGGCCCTCTACGGTGCCGCGTTCACCTGGCTGCTGATCCTGCTCGGCGTCGCGCTGGTGCTGGCGATCGTGGTCTGGTCGCTGCACCACCGTCGCCAGATCGCGGAACTCATCGACCTGATCGACCTTCCGTCACCGACTGCACCACCCAAGGCCTGACGATGCCCGTCGCCTACACCAGCTACGAGGCCCAGGTGATGGCTGCCGCCATCACCATGCTGGCGAACAGCGCGACCTTCCAGGCGCTGCTCGGGGTCGTCACGACTGCCGCTGCCAAGTCCAAGATCGTCGAATGGGACGGCGGAGATCCGCGCCAGGCCGGCGGCCCCGGCAAGGTCATCGCGACAGACGGCACCGCGTTCACGCTCGCGCCGCCCTATGCCCAGATCACGACCCGCCTTTTCAATGAAGACAATGCGGTAGCCTTTGGCTGGACCAAGCGCACCGGCCAACTGGAAATCGCGATTATCGTCCCCCTGACTGTCGCCGATACCCCGCCTGAACGCATTCGACGCTGCGCCAACGCGGTCGGCGGAATTGCATCCGACATCAAAGCGCAATTCGGCACTGCGAACTGCCTAGCGGCAGGTGAAGCAACCCCCGCCATCGCGCCCCTGCCCGAAGAAACCGGCCCACTGCGCGGCGCGACCGTGGGCACCATCGCCCTGACCTGGCGCAACTACTAAGAAGGACACCCCATGCCCACCGCCTATTCCCTGCAAGCCGTTCCGATCAATGGGACCACCATCACCGGCATCAAGGGACATACCCTCGACCGGCGCGAAAAGTTCGCATCGCTGGGCAGCGACGGCAACCTGCATCGAACCTTCGTGTCGCTCAAGCGCGCGGCCCCGATGGTCGGTTTCAGCACCGTTGCGGTCAAGACGCTGCTGTCCGTCCTGACCAACGCCGATGCGCCGATGGCGGCGATCACGGCGAACGCCGACCTGATCTATGCCGCCCAGGCCAGCGCCGCGCCCGGGTACGCCGGCGGCGGCCACATCGGCCGCCGCATCGCCGCCGGGCATGTGTACCTCGACAAACTGTCCTGGTCGGCCGCCGGTGAAGGCTTGGAAGCCGCCGCCAGCATCTTCGCCTTGTCGAGCGACGGCACCACCGACCCGATCGCCAGCTTCGTGCCAACCCTCGCCGCCCCGACCAGCGTCGAGGTCTACGCCCTGACCAGCGCCACCGCCGGGGGCCAGTCCCTGACCAGCATGGTCAGCGCCGAGGTCAACATTTCCCACAAGGGCGAGAACAACGACGAGACGAACTGCTTCTCGCTCGATCTGCCCTATCCTACCCTGATGCGCGTCGCCGGTGCCGGCGGCCCGATCGAGATCAGCGGCAGTCTGGAAACGCTGGACCAGTCGGTGTCACCCTCCGCCACCGGCACCATCGTCCTGGTCTTCACCGTGCGCGCCTTCGGCGCCGTGACCGGAGCCAGCACCATCACCGTCACGATCGCCGGCGCGATGATCCGCGAGACCACCCGCCCGGCCACCCATGGCAGCCCGGCCACGCGCCGCTTTGAATTCCTGGCCCGCTACGACGGCACCACGAAGCCGATCACCATCGTGACGACCTAATCGCGGCGACCTGAAACACGCCAGAAAAACCAACTGAGCACCCCCATGCAGCCCGACGAAACCGCCATCCGCTTCCCGGTGTACTACAACACCACCGGCATTCCCAACGATCATTGGGTCCACCGGGGTGGCG
This sequence comes from uncultured Candidatus Kuenenia sp., assembly GCA_964654285.1. Classification (GTDB taxonomy): domain Bacteria; phylum Planctomycetota; class UBA11346; order UBA11346; family UBA11346; genus BJHQ01. Next base: position 192,586 of record CAZZJC010000002.1, on the reverse strand, counting down.
CCGGCCTCGCCGCTGGCATCGGCCCGGCGGATGCCACCGACGCCGAGCGCGGCGGCTACCTGTTCGGCGCGCAGGCCTGGGTGCCGGCCCTCGCTCCGCTGCTGAAGAAGACCCGCGCCAGCTGGTGGGTGGCCCTGGGCGACGCCGCCCCGCACCACCTGGCCCGCATCGCACCGATTCCGGGCCCGATCGTCCCCGGCGCGAGGGACGGCCATTCCTGGATGGTGCCGCGCCTGCTGCGCTGGCAGCCAGGCCATGGATTCGTGGCCGCCATTCCGTTGGAATTCCGCGACTACACCTGGCAGGTGCCGGTTCATCTCGAAGGCATCATTGAACGGTTGCGCCATTTCTTATTGGGTGCGCTGCGCATTTCCAACCAGATTGCGACGGTCGACGACATCGTTCCCGACGCCGAAACCACTCGCATCGCGATCGACTTGCTGAAGATCAACTACCATATCAGCGAGCATGAACTGTCGGTTGGCGGATGGCTGACCGATGCGCTGGCCGGCGCCATTCTGCTCGCCGCATCCGGCGCCGAGATCCCGCACCAGCCCGCGTCGTCTGGCAGCGTCAGCGAAACCGCGCGCAACGAACCCGGATGGATGTTCCATGGCTGAAGGCCGCATCCTGGTCACCAGCCAACCGGATCAGGCCAGTGGCCTGATCGCCTGGCTGGAATCCCATCCTGGCGCCATTGCCCAGCGCACGCTGCGTGATCTGGCCAAGGCAGCCCAGGCCGAAGCCTGGGCGGAATTCATGGCCAACAAAGGCCCGGACGGCGGTATGGGCCTGCGCTTCAGCCCGCGCGCCTGGGATGTCCTGGGCCTGACCCATCGCGGCGCACGTTATGAAAAACACAAGACCAAGAAATTCAGCGGTCGCAACCTGCCCTACGTCAGCCCAGGCAACAAGGGAACCGTGCACACCCGGGACATCATCGGCGTGCGCCAGGTTGGCTGGAACACCACCGCCCGATTCGATGCGAACACCGTGCAGACCACCCTGACCCTGCCGGGTGCGCGTGGCACCTTGAACCGGATCCGCGCGCCGTTCGGAGCGATCTATCGCCGCGAACTCCTGCAAATCGCGACCCGCGCCCGCCATCAGGGATTATTTGTCCTGAAGCGGGCAAATGAGATTTTCTTCGCCAAATTGATCGCCCTGATGCAGGCCGAGCCACCCAAAGCCATCCCAGCCCCAACCGGTGCCGCATGAGCGACGGTGACTTGACCGCAACGATCCAGATGCAGGTCGGCCAGTCCCTGGCCGCCCTGAAATCCGTCCAGTCCGAACTGAAGGCGATGCGGTCCGAAGTCCGCAACGTCAAAGGCGAATCGAACGCGATGCAAAGCCAGGTTGCCCAGCATTTCGACGGCATGGAAACCAAGGTCAAGCGGACCTCCAAGGTCGTCGAGCAATTCAAAGGCGAACTCGGTGCATCGGCCGGGGCAATTGGCCGATTCGCCAGCATGGGTCCGGTTTTCGGCGCCGCTGCCGCCGGCGCCTACCTGCTATCGAAGGCGATCGACCACATCACCGGATCCACCCAGCGCGCGATCGACGAAAACCGGAAATTGATGGAGATCCGCGACAAGATGCACGAAGCGGCGAAGGCCGGATCCGACCGCCAGGCCGGCGCCGCGCAGCAGGGCCTGGCCGACGCCAACACCGTCCGCGCCCTGGAATTCGCTGGCGGCCCCGGTGCAGTCAAGGACGTGGCAGACAAGGCGAAGCAGTATGGCATCGCCGAATCCGACATGCAGCAGATCCGCCTGAAGACGCTGCACGCCACCGGCCCGGACGGAAAACCGATCAGCGCCAAGGCCCGCGCTGGAGTCGAACTGGCCGCCATCGCCGCATCGAAAACGGGCGAAATGACCGGCGCCGACGCCGCCAGCCGCATCCTGGGTTCCCCCGCGATGATGCAGGGATTGAACAAATGGGGCGTGGTCAATTCCGATGAAACCGCCCGTCGCACCATCGCGCTGGGTCGCGGCATGGACCCCATGCTGGCCGAACTCGGCGACGGCTGGAGGCAGATCGGCCAGACCTCGGCCGCATTCTGGGCACCCAAAAAGCCCCTGTCGCCCCTGGCGGCCGAACAGGAACGCGTCAACCGCATCAACACCGAATCCAACGAATACAAGCGCGACATGGCCGAACGAGGCTTGGCCGGCAATGCCGCCCAGACCGAATTGGAAAAACTGCGCGACCCCCAATGGGAAAAACGGCAGCAGATCAAGGCGCAGGAAGACAAGATCCGCAAACTGCAAGAAGACGCCGCCGCAGCGCACAGCAGCTTGTGGAATGAAACCCTTGAGAATTCCTTCTTGACCCATGGTGGTTTCCGTCAGGTGATCTCCAGCAAGAGCCAGGACATCGAGGCCGAGATCCGCAAGGAAGAGTACCTGAAACGTGAGATGGAACGCCGCATCCAGAAAGTCCAGATCGTCAACCCCAGCCCCCGCCCGGAGTGATCGATGCCCAGTATCGGCACCGCCACCGTGACGGTCTTCATCGGCCGCCTGCAACGCGCCATCCGCCGCGCGACGACCTTCCGCCGCGTCGGCACCGATGGCGTCGGCATCCAGTACGGCGGATGGGAAGCGCCGCAGTCTGAAGTGATCACGATCGTGCAGGGATCCGATGTCAGTTTCGCTGAAACCTACCGCGATGCGGCCCGCAGCACGATCGGCACCTATCAGACCGTGGTCGATCAATTCGGTGTCACCTGGCCCAATGTGCTGGTGGTCAATGTTGTGACCGAATACGCCATGCTGATCACCGGCGGGGTGCAGATCACCAGCAAATGGACGTTGCAACCTCAGTCGGTCGGGCCGAACTGATATGGCGACCACGAACACCACGTACCTGGCGAAGAATCACCTGGTGCAGCGGGCATCCTATTGGCCTGCCGATGATTCCGGCTGGATCACCTGCGATTGGCTGCGCATCGATGGCAATCTCGCCGAGGGTGCTGGTCAGATCCTGGGCGGGGGAACCCTGCTTCAGGATTGGGGCTTGGTGGGGCAACCGAACCAGGCGGTGTCATCGGCGGATTATCCGCAGCCGATCGACGGCGACTACATCCGCATCCTGCTGGCAAGTCCTGCCGGGTCGGTGACCATCGACGGCAAGGCCTATTCCCCCATCTGGTACGGCGTCCTGCACACCGGCGAGCGCACGAACCTGGGGCAGAGCCAAACCTCGACCAGCGGCAGCCCGATCGATTCCGGAACCGTGTCCTGGGACGTGGTCGGCCTGGGCGACGTGCTCGACCGGCTGGCGATTTTCGAGGGTTATGAATGGAACGGCAGCGTCATCGTGAATCTGTTCGAATGCCCGGTGTTCAATGATCTGCCCGGCGGCGACCGCAGCGCCAGCACCTATCTGGTGCAAAATGCGATGGTGTATGTGCATCAACGGGATTCGTCGGGAACACCATGGACGGTGCGCCAGATCGTCGACTTCATCCTGGCCGCGTTCACCCAGCCATCGATTGTCGGCCTGGGGAAAAGCGTCGGAAGCCTGCTGACATGGTCGCTTGATCCATCGACCGCCAGCCTGTTGGACTTCCGCGCCGAACGTGTCGACCTGCATGGACAGACCATGGCGGATGCGCTCAACCGGTTGATCAATCCGGGGCGCGGCCTGATCTGGCGGGTGAAGGTCAGCGGCACCAACGCCACCCTGGTGATCACCTCGACCACGGCCACGGCGGTGACCGTGCATGGGGTGACGATCCCGGCCGCAACGCCGGCGGTGGTTGATCTGACCGGCCTGGACATCACCCCGCCCATCGTGCGGCCGGATCCGAATTTTTATGACGTGATCATGCTGCATGGGGCGCGGCCACGGTCGACCATTTCCTTGCTGTTCGATCCGGCTGATACGACGACCAGCCTGCAACCGGACGGGTGGACGGTCACTGATACGGTCACCGTGCCCAGCACACCCGCGACCGAACAGGTCTGGCGCCGCTTCGCCATCAATTCCACCTGGAATGGTGCCCAGGACACCAACAACGGCTATGGTCTGTCGAACACCCTGCCCGGCGACCTGACCGGCATGGATGGATCGCGCACTTTCGGCGGCACGGCACCGACCCCGGCCGGTCTGGAAATCCTGCGGTCGTGCCCATGCGGACTTGGTTTCACCAGCGACGTGAACGGGCCGCCCCAGGCCGCCTGCGTGTTCATCTACGCCAGCGGAAAATGGACCGATGTCACCGAACGCTTTCACGTCATCCCCTGGAATGAGGGCGGCAAGACCGGCGTGATGCTGGGCAGCGGTGTGCGCGATGCCGCCACGCTGCAAGGCCTGCTGACCGGGACCGACGCGAAACTGGTGATCACGGTCGGCATGCGCGAATGGGCGCCGTTCGTGTTGGCGTGGTACCGCCCGGTCGAGGATTGGCCACGCGATCTGCCGCGCATCTTGATGAAGCGCCTGCCCCACATCGAAATGTGGACGGTCCTTCAGGATACCGCCAAGCAGGCCGCCAGCGACGGATCGACGCTGAACCGGCAATCGTCCGACCTGATCACCCGCGACGACCGCCCGCAGGCCTATGCCGCGTTGGCGCAACTCGTCGCCCGATACGGGGGCGTCGGTGGATCTGCGTCCTGGACCCAGCGCGGCACCCTGGTGACCGGCGACACGCTCGCGCCCGGAACCTTCATCGACAAGGTCTATGGTCAGCCGGTGAATGGCACCATCACCCGTCGCACCTGGCACTTCGACGAGGCCAACTACGGCACCAGCTTCAGCGTCGAACGACTACCCATCAGCGTGGAGAGCGCATGAACCTGCCGCTGTCCTCCCGCCGGGGCAATTCGGTGGCCGAACTCCTTGACCGGGTATTGGCCCTGGAAGCCGAAATCCGCTCGATCCCCAGCCGCATGATCCCCGGCGACCGGGGCGACCCGAATCTGGTCCTGGCGGTGCATGTCGTCGCCCACGGATGGGCACCAGGCACCGTGCTACGCTGGAACGGCACCGCCTGGGTGGTCGCCGCTGCCGCCGCCGTACAGGCCACGGAAATGGTCGGCGTGGTCGGCAAGGTGGTGGGCGCCGATGACGTGCTGGTCGTCATCTGGGGCGAACTCTGCCTGTCCGGCCTGGCCGACCATACCGACTACTACCTGGATCCAGCCACGCCCGGTGCCCTGACCAGCACCGCGCCGACCGCGTCGCCCAGAATTGTCCTGCATCACAGTACCAACAGCCTGTGCGTGATGCGCAGCGGTGGCGCTGGCGCAGGCATCGACCCCATCGCTGGCACCAGTGTCATGGCCAACGCCGGAAGCGCGACAGCAGTCCCGGTGGCGGTGACGGCCGGTGCCGACGATCGCGCTTTTCTCCGCATCAGCGGATCCCTGACCTGGGCGCAAGTTCCGACCGGCGCCCTGGCGGACAATGCCGTGACGACGGCGAAGATCGCAGACCTGAATGTCACCACCGCCAAACTTGCCGACCTGAGTGTGACCACGGCGAAAATTGCCGATTTGGGTGTGACCACCGCGAAGATTGCCGACGCCAGTGTCACGGCGGCCAAGCTGGCAACCACTGGGGTGGGTGCTGGGGCCTACGGCAGCGCGACCCAGGTGGCCACGTTTACCGTGGATGCCCAAGGCAGGTTGACCGCATCTGCGAGCGTGACCATGACCCCGGCCTGGTCGAGCATCACCAGCAAACCGACGACGCTGTCCGGGTTCGGCATCACTGATGGCGTACGCACGATCACGACCGCGAGCGACAACACCACGACGACCGATCAGATCCCGATCAGCGTGTCTGGATCGACCACGGTTCAAATCGCCTTCTTTGAAAAAGCCCCGCGATTCAATGCAAAATGGTTGCTGGGGAAAGACATCGCCGCTGCGGTTGGCACCGTCGATGGTACCACGGATCCGTCCACGTTCCTTTGGTGGGACAAGACCAACTTGAAATGGTCGACGTTCAAGTATTGGGGCAGCCTGACCACCGGCGGGATCATGGTCTGCGATTCGTCCCTGGCCGACTCGACGGCAAAAATGCAGCAGGTTCAGGCAGGAATCGCCTCGTCGGTATTCGGACGCAGCGCGGCCACGGACGGCCTGCCGGCGGCCATTGTTGGCGCCCCGGGAAAAGTCCTCCAATGCAAGGCAGACTCGACGATCTCTTTTGAATTCACGCTGATCCTTGGAACATCGTCGAACAATGGCCATGTGCAGGCCGTTCGTGGCGCGTCGACGTTTGATTACTGCCATGTGAATACCATCACGACCACGACCACCGCCCCGTCTGGTTCAGGGGTCAAAGGCCAGATGCACATGATCGTGTATTAGCATGAAATCATCATACATTCACGACGGAACCGCGTGGAAACGCGTCCTGGCACCCTTCGTGCACGACGGCAACTCCTACAGGCAGCCGAACAAGATCTACACCCACGATGGAACCGCGTGGAAGCTGACCTACGACACGGGATACCGGAAGATATTGGCGTCGGGGACAATCCCCGAGCCCAATGGCGCGGTGGTCTGGTCCAGTGGGCTCGCCTTCGTCAATTACTACGGATCCGGCACAACAAACGTCTACCACTTTGACGGCACGAATACGACGAGATTGGGTGCGTCCGGAGACTATTTTCTGACGCCGGGCCTCGTCGTCAGGCCAGGCGACGAGGCCATCTTCACGGTCGGATCCGTGCTGCTCGCCTACAAGACCTCGGCCAGCGGCACGATCTGCAAGTGGACCGGTTCAGCCTGGCAGACGCTGCCCACCGTTTCCGTGAACGGCACCACCTACTATCCCGACAACACCCCCCACCTGATGCCGATCGCGGCCCGCAACCGGGTCACCCAGGAAACCATCCTTTTCTTTAGCGTCACCTATTATGACTACGGCGCGTCCCAGTACAAAATCGCCATCTGCATCTATAATGACAGCACCAACGCTTGGGACGTATCGTACCACACCGGCGAAAGCGGGGACATCGGCTGGATCCATCGCTTCGGCGGCACGCTGTACGCCATATCCGGCAGTTCACTGTTCTCGCTCAGTGGCAGCACCTGGTCCAAGGTATGCAGCCTGCCGGCCACGATCACCCCGACCTACTACCACCTGACCGACGACGGGACGACTCTGTTCCTGAGCGGATCGATTTCCGCCGAAAGCAAAATCTACAAACTGTCCGGTGGGTCGTTCACCAGCATCAGCACGACCCGCTTCGGTGCCGTTGGGTTCGGTGGGAAGTTATGGGTCTATGATTCCTATTATTCCGGTTCGACCTGGACGGGCATCACCCTCGCCGGATATGGACCCTCGGGGAATTACAACCCCTTCATGCATTTTTTCTTCATTGAGAACGCTGGCACCTATTACGTCATGCATCGGGGCGAACCGTATTCGACCAGCTACGCATTGCGGGACATCACCGACGGGTCCAACTATAAATCGTCCGGCGGCGACATCTGGCGCTTCTACACCTACCGGATCGCCCAGGGCGCCAGCAAGATCTACAGCCTCCAATTCGGCGGGACCTACGCGAACTCCTATGTCTACGAATACGACCTGGCCGGGCAGCAATCAACATGGTGACCATAGACGGTAAACCGGAAATAATCCGCGCCTATCACCGCCCCGGCGGACACGCCGATCTATGCCGCGACCTGGGCTGGCCCCACGACCGCGAAATTACCATCCGTGCCGCCAGCGGCATCCTGGTGTCCCGTCCCGGAGGCCAGCAATGGACGCCCACGATCGGACCTCGCCTACCACCACCACCGATCTCAGTTTCGGAATCCCTGGCCCTGGCCCGCCGCGCCGTGTGCTCTGCCTGCGACTCCTGGCGCGACCACCGTTGTCAGGCCGCTGGCTGCACCTGCGCCGGCCTGGGCCAGGCTGATCGCTGGTCCAGCCGCTGCCCGCTCGACCTTTGGCCCGAGGAATCGCCATGACCCTGCCCTGCCTCGACCAGACCCCACCCTTCCGCCAACTGGCAGAAACGCGCCCCATTGATCTCAACGCTTCCCAATGCAATGAATGCGACCTGGAACTGAACGTCCAGATCAGGTGCTGTAAAACCTGTTTCCCCGTTATTTTCATCTGCAACAGCAACGCCGTCACGGACGACACCTGGGATCTGTTGATCGACGGCGTCCTGGTAGGTCAGCACGCCGCCGGCATGGAATACCGCGCCACGATCGTGCTGCCGGAATTATTCTTGGGGAAAACCATCAATGGCGTGACGGGACGCGGGTGCAACGTGTTTTCCTGGATCAACACCGCGCAACTGGACACCATCAAGACGCACTACCTGCTGCAAATGCGCTTGGCCATCATCCAGGGATACCACAACCTGGGATCGGTGCAGTTCCTGTGCGCCAGACCTGAAGACGATGGCACCGTGACCTTGATGCCGACGCCAGGCGGATCCTTTACCTATTCCGATCCGAACCCGTACACGGTGGGCACGACCGTGCGGTATCCGCTCCACTTCGTTCGCCAGTGATCATCCCTTCGCGCTGGGCAAGGGCGGATTCTTGTTACCCGAAAGCGTACCTGAAATGTTGACCCCGGTCGGCAAGGTTTCCTTGATCCCGCCCTGAATGATTGGCGGTGGATTGGAAAAAGAACCGGTAAAATGGATGATCAGCCCGCCATTGTCCGGGTCGGGCCCATCCCAGGTGTACTGGAGCTTGACCGGATCCCATACCATCCACGAAGTCTGCCCATTCGGCCAGGTGATGACATGCCCATTGGTGTCACTCCACGAAATGACCCCCGAGTTTCCATGCGTCTTGAAATTGAAAAGCCATCCCCCTTCCATCTCGATCACGCGCGTTCCCTTGGACGGATTCTGCCCCGAAGTCGGCAAGGTCGTCCCCGTACCAGTCCCCGCCGCCGGATCAGCAGGAGCGCCCAACGGAGTGACCTCACACGAGGTCAAAGCCAGGAGGAACAGGATCACGGCCACCAGGTATTTCGTGCTCATGCCGGGTTAGTATCGACCCGCCCATAAAGTCCAGTCCTCGGCCGTCGAATTGCCCAACCACCCGGCGCAGCCATCCGCATGGTGTCCCAGTCCGAAGGTGGACCGGAACCCCCACGAAGCGCCCACCCCAGGCGAAGCCGGCGCGGTGCGCCAGCACCCGCCAGCCTTTTTCCCACCCCTTTCCAGGCCGCGCCCCCCACCCCCTTCCCGAGGCAACGAGGCCCTACGGGAAACCCACCCCGCTGGGGGACACCTGGGGGACACCGCAATCGCATCCGCCCGTAATCACGCCAACTTGTATTTCGCATTACCTGATTTATTCCGTACAAATCTGAAATGTCCGCACCCATCATTAACCCCAAGACCGATTCTTAATCTCTGGGTCCTAGGTTCGAGTCCTAGACGACGCATCGGTTTTCCTCTTGAACATGATGGATTCGAAGCCGGCAAAGACCGATTGTTCCGGCTCTGGACAGGGCCCCTATCGCGTCGGTCGTACAGGTTCAGGTTCGCTGAAGTGCCGTTCTGCGTGCTACTCAAGCCGCGCCCGGTTCGGCGATCCACGGGCAGCCCGCCGAGGCGAGGGCCTGCCAACGCCGATCGCGGCTCCAGACCCGCAACTTGCGCCGGAGGCACACCGCCCACAGCAGGGCATGCCAGGCGGGCAGGGAGCGTCCCTGGGCGCGCTGCGTGATCGCAAGATCCGCCGCATGGACGTGATCGGCGGGATCCAGGCGCAGGTCGCCGAAGGCGGTGAGGATCCGGGTGAGGCGGTGGAACTGGTCCAGATCACGGCAGCGCGAGAGCAGCCCCTGGCGGATCGGAGCGATCGAGCAGATCCGGCGCTGGCGCACCAAGGCGGTGAATCCGGCCACCACCTGGGGATCGGACTGGTGCCGGCTGAACGCGTGCAGCCAGACATCGAGATCGGGCAGGACCATGCCGAGATACGGCTCGGCGCCGGATCCGGGGGCTTCAGGGCCGCTGGCCAGGGCGTTCATCGCACGCGTTCTTCGGGAAGCACCGCCTGCGCGGAGATGGGAGCGAGGAAGTCGATGGTGCCCAGGGCGTCGAGCGCCTGGAGCTGCTGCCGGTAGGCGATCGCTTCGGCGACCGCCGCGTCGACCGCTTCGCGCTTGCTGCGATAGCCGCCAAGACGGATGAGGGTGTCGACGGCGGCAAGATCGATATCAAGATTGGTGGCCATATTCGCACAATAGAATGTGCGAATATGGCGGCAAGTGCCGACTCGGACTTGCAATTGCCGGAAATCACCAGCACAGTGCCGTGGAAACGTTGATCATGCCCATGATCAGCCGATCCCGACCAGACCATTATTTTCCGCACAACGAAACGCACAATACCTCGCCGTCCGCTGGAGCCCCCATGTCCGCCTCGTCCGCCTTCGCCGGCATCAACGTCGCCCTCATCGAAGAGATGCAGCTCCGCTGGCAGCGGGATCCCACCAGCGTCGAGCGCGAATGGCAGATCTTCTTCGCCGGCTTCGATCTCGGCGCGGGTCAGACGACGTCGACGCCAGGCGCGACCGGAGGCGTCGCACCTGCGCCGGGCCGGCGCGACCAGGAACGGGTGGACTCGCTGATCCGCGCCTACCGCACCATCGGCCACACCGTCTGCACCCTGGATCCGCTCAAGCTCAACGACCAGCCGGGCAATCCGGAGCTCGATCTCGCCGCCTTCGGCCTGACCGAAGCCGATCTCGACCGCGAATTCGCCTGCCGCAGCGTGGTCGGCCTGGGCCAGACCGCGCGTCTGCGCGATCTCATCGACCACCTGCGCGCGACCTACTGCGGCAACATCGGGGTCGAATACGAACACATCGAGGAACGCGCCCGCCGCACCTGGATCCGCGAGCGCGTCGAGGGCACGCGCAACCAGCCACGCCTCGCACGCGAGGAGAAGCTGCGCATCCTCATGAAGCTCAACCAGGCCGAGGTGCTGGAGACCTTCATCCACACCCGCTTCCTCGGCCAGAAGCGCTTCTCGCTCGAAGGCGGCGAGGCGCTGCTGCCGGCGCTGGACGCGATCATCGAGATGGCGCCGGAACTCGGTGTGCGCGAGATCGTGATGGGCATGCCGCACCGCGGCCGGCTGAACGTGCTCTGCAATGTGCTCAACAAGAGCTACGAGGAGGTCTTCACCGAGTTCGAAGGCAGCTACGACCTGGCGCAGCTGTCCGGCGACGGCGACGTGAAGTACCACCTGGGATTCTCGTCCGAACACACCACCGCGAACGGCAAGACGGTGCGCCTGGGGCTGAACCCCAACCCCAGCCACCTGGAGGCCGTCGATCCGGTGGTGCTCGGTCGCGTGCGCGGCAAGCAGCGCCAATACCAGGACAACGCGACCCGCAGCATGGTGGTGCCGGTGCTGCTGCACGGCGACGCCTCGATCGCCGGCCAGGGCCTGGTGATGGAATGCTTCCAGCTGTCGCAGCTCGAAGGCTACACCGTCGGCGGCACCATCCATCTCGTCGTCAACAACCAGATCGGCTTCACCACCCTGCCGGCGGATTCGCGCTCGACCCGCTACTGCACCGACATCGCCAAGATGATCGGCGCCCCGGTCTTCCACGTGAACGGCGATGATCCCGAGGCCGTCACCCAGGTCGCCAAGCTGGCGATCGAGTACCGCCAGCGCTTCAAGCGCGACGTGGTCATCGACATCGTCTGCTACCGCCGGCACGGCCACAACGAGACCGACGAGCCCAACTACACCCAGCCGACGCTGTATGCCAACATCAGCGCGCATCCGACCCTGCGCAGACTCTACACCGGCAAGCTGCTGGCCGATGGCGTGATCGCGCAGGCCGAGGCCGACGCGATGGCGACGGTGATGCAGAACCAGCTCCAGGCCGCGCTCAACGCGGTGAAGGTCAAGCCGGCCAAGCTCACCCGGCCGAAGTTCGACACCGGCGTATGGAAGGGCAAGACCCTGCGCTACCGCCATGAGGTGGTCGAGACCGGCGTCGCCAAGGATCGCCTCGAACTCATCGCCAAGTCGCTCTCGGTCTGGCCCCCGGACTTCAACATCCACCCCAAGATCAAGAAGATGGCGGAAGATCGCGCCAAGGTCTTCGCGACCGGCGGACGGATCGACTGGGCCCTGGGCGAACTCCTGGCGTTCGGCAGCCTGCTCCTGGAAGGCACTCCGATCCGCCTGTCGGGCCAGGACAGCCGGCGCGGCACCTTCAGCCAGCGCCACAGCTACTGGTACGACGTGCAGACCCGGGCGCGCTACAAGCCGCTGAACCAGATCGCGCCCGGCCAGGCGAACTTCTGCGTCTACAACAGCCCGCTGTCCGAGGCCGCCGTGCTCGGCTTCGACTACGGGTATTCGCTAGCCGAACCCAACATGCTGATCATGTGGGAGGCCCAGTTCGGCGACTTCGTCAACGGCGCCCAGGTCATCATCGACCAGTTCATCGCCGCCTCGGAATCGAAGTGGGGCCGCGCCTCGGGGCTGGTGCTGATGCTGCCGCACGGACAGGAAGGCCAGGGCCCCGAACACAGCTCGGCCCGGCCGGAGCGCTTCCTGCAGCTGTGCGCCGAGGACAACATCCAGGTCGCGTACTGCTCGACCGCCGCCCAGCATTTCCACATCCTGCGCCGGCAGCTGAAGCGCGATGTGCGCAAGCCGCTCATCCTGATGACGCCCAAGGGCCACCTGCGCTCGAAGGCCGCCGCGAGCGATCTCATGGACTTCGTCAGCGGCCGCTTCCACGAGATCCTGGTCGATCCGTCGCCCAAGGGCGCGAAGACGACCCGCGTCGTCCTGTGCACCGGCAAGGTCGCCCACGAATTGCTGGAGCGCCGCAGCGAAGACGGCCTCGACCAGGTCGCGATCATCCGCATCGAGCAGCTCTATCCGCTGCACGAGGCCCTGCTCGCCGAGACCCTGGCGCCGTACCTCGCCGCCGGAGCCGAGCTGGTCTGGTGCCAGGAGGAACCGCAGAACGCCGGCGCGTGGACCTTCATCGAGCCGGCCCTGCGCCACCTCGCCAAGCGCGAGATCGCCTACGCCGGGCGCGAACCCGCCGCCAGCCCGGCCCCGGGCAGCATGAAGCTGCACCTGCTGGAACAGGAACGGCTGATCGCCGCCGCCCTGGGCACCAAGGAACGCAAGACGATCAAGCTCGGCCACTGAAACCGGCAGTCCGCCCAACCCTTCCCCGCGCGAGTCCTCCATGTCCCATGCCCTGAAGATCCCCCAGCTCGGCGAATCGATCACCGAGGGCACCATCGCCCGCTGGCTGGTCGCCGACGGCGCCAGCGTCAACGACACCACCCCGGTGTTCGAACTGGAGACCGACAAGATCAGCACCGAGGTCACCGCCGGCGCCTCCGGCGTGCTGCGGATCAAGGTCCAGGCCGGCGCGGTGCTGCCGGTCGGCAGCGTGGTGGCCGAGGTCGAGCCGATCGGCGCCGGGGCGACCACCGCGCCCGCCCCGAGTGCGCCGGCCCAGGCTGCGGCTCCAATCCACGCGCCTGCTCCTGCGCCAGCCACGCCCGCCAAGGTGGAGATGGCGCCCGGCGCGCCGCTCTCGCCTGCGGTGCGCAAACTGGTGGCTGAACACGGTGTCGACACCAAGACGATCGCTGGCAGCGGCAAGGACGGACGCCTGACCAAGGGCGATGTGCTCGCCGCCATCGCGGCTCCGGTCGCGCCGCCGGGGGTTGCAGCGGAACCGGCCGGACCGAAAGCAGCGACCATCGTCGTCCCCCCTCCTGCCATCGTGTCCTCCCCCGCCGCCGCCACGCCGCCGCCGACGACGACGGCCGCCCCGGGCGAGACGCGCAAGCGCATGAGCTCGCTGCGCCAGCGCATCGCCCAGCGCCTGGTCGAGGCGCAGCACACCGCCGCGATCCTCACCACCTTCAATGAGATCGATGTCTCGGCGGTCATCGACCTGCGCAAGCGCTTCAAGGAGGAGTTCGAGAAGAAGCTCGGCGTCGGACTAGGCTTCATGTCGTTCTTCGCCCGCGCCACCTGCGAGGCCCTGCGCAAATATCCGTTGCTGAACAGCCGCATCGACGGCACCGACATCATCACCCCGGACGGCGTCCACCTCGGCATCGCCGTGGGCACCGACAAGGGCCTGGTCGTGCCCGTGCTGCGCGATGCCGGCAACCTGCCGCTGGCCGAGATCGAACGGCGCATCCGCGATGCGGCGCTCAAGGCGCGCGAGGGCAAGCTGGCCCTGGCCGATCTGCAGGGCGGCACCTTCACCATCACCAACGGCGGCACCTACGGCAGCCTGCTGTCGACCCCGATCATCAACCCGCCGCAATCCGGCATCCTCGGCATGCATGCGATCAAGGAGCGCCCCATCGCCCTCAACGGCCAGGTCGTCATCCGGCCGATGATGTACGTGGCGCTGAGCTACGACCACCGCATCGTCGACGGGGCCGAGGCCGTGGGCTTCCTGGTGCGGGTGAAGGAGCTCATCGAGTCGCCGGAACGGCTGGTGCTGGGGCTGTGATCCGGCCCCGGCCGTCCTACGACGCCATCGCGCGCTGGTTCACCCGTGCGCGCAGCGACCGGATCGGGCTGGATGCGGTCGCTGGGGTGATCGCGCCCAGGCCCGGGATGCGCGTGCTCGATGTCGGTTGCGGTTCCGGCCGGCCCTTCGCCGCCTGGTTCTCGGCCGCGGGATGCTCGTACCTGGGCATCGATGTCTCGGCACGGCTGCTGGCCCAGGCACGCTACCGCTTTCCGCACATGCGCTTCCTGCGCCGGCGCCTGGAATCGCCCCTTCCCGCGCGCGCCTACGACCTCGTCCTTTTGTACGGCGTGATCTTCCATCTGCCGGCCTCGCGCCACCGGGCCGTCATCCGCCATCTCCTCCGCGCGGTGCGTCCGGGCGGGGTCCTGGTGGTCGACAGCGGCGAGACCGCCGGCGAGACGCGCAGCATGGTCATGGGCGGTCGCCGCCTGCGCCACTGGTCGCTGGCCGATGCCGAGCTGGCGGCCGCGGTCCCCGGCACGCCCGCCCGCATCCACCGCCTCGAACCCGGCCACGCGCTCTACGTCTGGACCGCCTGAACCGGCATCCCTGCAAGGAATCCCATGCCCGACTTCGACCTCATCGTCATCGGCGCCGGCCCCGGCGGCTATGTCTGCGCGATCCGCGCGGCGCAGCTCGGACTGAAGGTCGCGATCGTCGAGAAGCGGGCCGAGGGCGGCAAGACGCGCCTCGGCGGCACCTGCCTCAACGTCGGCTGCATCCCATCGAAGGCGCTGCTGGACTCGTCGGAACGCTACGCGGAGGCGAAAAGCCATCTCGCCGTCCATGGCGTGAAGGTTGCGGGCGTCGAACTCGACCTCGCGGCGCTGATGAAGCGCAAGGCCCAGGTCGTGGGCAGCCTCGTCGATGGCATCGCGTTCCTGATGAAGAAGAACAGGATCGAGGTCATCGCCGGCACCGGCGTCCTGCTCGCCGCCGGCAGGGTGCGCGTCGATGCCGCCGCCGGCTCGCGCGAGATCACCGCACGCAACATCGTGCTGGCTCTGGGTTCGGTGCCGAGCGTCCTGCCTGCCCTGCCGATCGACGGCGAGCTGGTGGTGACCAGCGACCAGGCGATCGCCTTCGACCGCGTACCGGAACGCCTAATCGTGGTCGGCGCCGGCGTGATCGGCCTCGAACTCGGCAGCGTCTGGGCCCGCCTGGGCAGCCAGGTCGAGGTGGTCGAGTTCCTGCCGCGCATCCTGCCGTTCCTCGACGCCGAGGTCGCGGCCGAGGCGCAGAAGATCCTCGCCAGGCAGGGCCTGAAGTTCCACCTCGCGACCAAGGTCACCGGCCTCAAACGTGCCGGATCGCAGGCGGTCCTCAGCGCGACCGATGCGAACGGCAGGACGGCGGAATTCATCGGCGACCGCGTCCTGGTCGCCGTCGGCCGGCGGCCCCTGGTCGAGGGTGCGGGCCTGGAAGCCGCCGGCGTCGCCCTGAACGAACGCAAGCGCGTGGCGGTCGACCACGACTTCCGCACCAGCCTGCCCGGCGTGTGGGCGATCGGCGACCTCATCGACGGACCGATGCTCGCGCACAAGGCCGAAGAAGAAGGCGTCGCGGTGGCGGAGCTCATCGCCGGCCAGAAGAACACCCTCGACCACGCCCTGATCCCCAACGTGGTCTACACCCACCCGGAAATCGCCAGCGTCGGCGTGACCGAAGCCGAGGCGACCCGGCAGGGACTGAAGGTGCGCATCGGCCGGTTCCCCTTCGCCGCCATCGGCCGCGCCCGCGCCTCGGGCGAGATCGACGGCTCGGTGAAGATCATCGCCGACGCCGCCACCGACCGCATCCTGGGCGCCGCGATCGTCGGCCCGCGCGCGAGCGATCTGCTCGCCGAGATCACCGCCGTCATGGCCTTCGGTGGCTCCAGCGAGGACATAGCACGCACCTGCCATAGCCACCCGACGTTCTCCGAAGCCGTGAAGGAGGCCTCGCTGGCCGTGCTGGGGCGGGCGCTGCACGCCTGATTCCGAGGAAATTCCCGGGACGGCTTTGCGGGTGGTCCAGGACGGTCGGCTCAGGCCAGCAGCCGCTGCACGACATTCCCGATCAGCCGTTCCCCCGCCGCACGGAATCCGGCATAGCACCGTCCCAGATCGGCAGAGAGATCTTCGCAACCCCGCGCGCCATTGGCGCCCCGCACGTAATCGGCATCGGTCTCGATCCAGGTCCGGATGCCGGCGGCATCGACCTCGGGATGGAATTGCAGGCCGTATTGTGCGTTTCCCAGGCGGTATGCCTGGTGTCTGCAGCACGGAGTCGAGGCGAGATGCATCGCGCCGGCGGGAAGATCGAAGGTGTCGCCATGCCAGTGCAGGACGAGCGGGTCCGCGTCGAGGCCGGCGAAGAGCGGATCGTCCGGACGTTCGCGAGTGATCGGGCTGAAGCCGACCTCGCGCACCCGGTTCGGATAGACCGCGGCGCCGGCCGCGGCGGCAAGCAGTTGCGATCCCAGGCAGATGCCGAGCACCGGCGTGCCGGCGTCCAGGCAGGCCTTCAGCAGCGTGATCTCGCGTTCAAGGAACGGCAGCCGGGGATCATGGCGGTCGCCCACGCCCATCGGGCCACCCATCACCACCACCGCCTGGCCCGGCAGAGGACGGGCCGGGATGTCGGCCCCCTGATCGCAGCGGCGCAGGTCGATGGCCGCCCCACTCCGGGTCAGGAGGTCGCCGATGCGGTACGGCCCCTCGTGCGGGACGTGCTGGATGATGAGGACGGGCGGCATGGTCCTCGATGACACAATCCGGAAACCGGCTGGCAAGCCGGGGCGCGCCACCCCATGGACGAGCAGAGGATCCGGCGGCCAGTCCCAGACTACCTGGTGGCGGACGGATCATCCGATCCGGGCGGGGCCGGCTGCCGTGCCAGGCTGAGCAGCGCCGCACCCATGGTGAGCGCGAGCATGCCGCCATAGGCGGCGATGAGCGTGGCGAAGGCGGCCAGCTTGGCCCAGGCCAGGCCGGAACCGAGCCAGCGCACCGCGAAGGGCGCGCCGATGTCGGCCAGGGTGGCGGCCAGGGCGATGCCGGCGAGAATGCCGCCGAACCGGGTGCGGCCGGTCCCGGTCATGGCGAACAGGTGGGCCGCGAGGAAGACCGCCAACGGCATGGCGAACAGGTGGAAATGCGCGACCTCGACCAGCGAGGCGAGGGTGCGCGCCGGACGCAGCGCCGTGTCGGTCGCCGCGGCGCCGAAGGGATCGGCAACCGCGGCGCCGCCATCGCCCAGGTAGTACCCGGCGACCGCAGCCGGGGTGAAGCCGGGGCCGAGGGCGTGCATCCACACGGCGGTGCCGGCATGCAGCAGCAGGAAGCCGGCAAGCACGGCGATCAGCCAGCGCGAGCGCGGGCTGAGCTGGTGCAGCTGGTGGCTGGAGGCGAAGGTGCGAATGGAGGAGCTCCTGGGATCAGGGCGCTGCGGGCCAGCCCGGCGAGGCGCGGCGGACGCCATCGCGCAGGATCAGCGTCTCGGCCCCGGCGGCGCGCGCCAGCCGCAAGCCCTCGTCGGGATCGGCCAGGCAGCAGGCGGTGGCGAGGGCGTCGGCCAGCGCAGCGCTGTCGGCCAGGACGAAGGCGGCGCGGCCCGGTGGCGCGGGCTCCCCGGTACGGGGATCGATGAGGTGGCTGACCCGGCGCCCGGCGACGGCGAACACCAGCCCATCGCTGGATGAGGCCGCCAGCGCGCGGCCCGGGGCCAGGGCGATGCGCTGGAGCACGCGTGCGGGATCGACCGGATCGCGCAGGTCGATCAGGAACGGGGCTCCGGAACCGGCCGCCAGATGGCTGCTGCCGCCGGCGTCGAGCAGCATCGCCATGCCCCCGCGCAGGGCCGACCGGGCCGCGACGGCGGCCTCGTCGAGCGCCGCGCCCTTGCGGAACGCCGAGAGATCGAGCGCCATGCCGGCCGGCAGGGCCAGCTCGCGTTCCCAACCCACCCGCGCCAGGCCGATGGCGGCGCGCGCTGCCGCCAGCTCGGCCGCGGCCGGTACGCGATCCGCGCGCACCGCCGCCTGCCAGGCGCGCAGCAGCGGGGCCACCGTGGGATCGACCAGGCCGCCGGTGGCGAGGTGCAGCGCGCGCGCCTGGTCCAGCCCGCGCCGCATCAGCGCCGACAGCGCTCCCCCGCCGGCGGCGTTCAGGCGCGCCAGCTCGGTGTCCTCGCGCCACGAATTGAGCGCGCCGTCGCTGGAAGCGGCGGCCGCGAGGGCGAGATCGGCGACGGCCTCGGCCGCCGCCCGGTCGGCGGGACCGCCATCGTGGCGGATGCGCACGGCGAGGGCGGAATTCCCCAGGACGCCGACCCGCTCGCTCAGGCGCGGATCCGCCCCGCCCGCCGGCGAGGGCCGGCCTGGCAGCCAGGCCGCGATGGCCTGCTGCAGCACCAGGTCGTGGTAGGCGAGGATGAAGGCCAGGCGCTCGGCCAGCGCCATCACCGACAGGGTGGCCCCGGCGATGCCGGCGATCTCGTGTCCGACGCGCAGGGCATCGCCCGGCCCCTTGCCCCGGAACTGGGCCAGGAAGCGCTCGTCGCGCACCTCGCCGCCGTAAGGTTCACGGTAGCTGAGCACGCGCGCCTGGCGCACGCGCCCGTCGGCCCCCAGCACGCACATCCAGGTGATGTACTCGGTGCGCCCCACCACCTGGTCGAGGAAGGCGATGCCGTCGACCACGCCGCCGCTGTGCGCCACCCACACCCCGGACAGGCGCGCGGCGGCGCGCACCGGGGCCCGCGCCAGCACCGCGGCGCGCTGGGCAGGGGTAGGGGCAGGCGTCAGGCGCTCGACCGCGCCGGAGCGGGGGAAGGCCGCCGCCAGAGCCTGCTCGACCGAGACCAGATCCTCGGCGTGCAACGGGGCGATGGCGGCAATGGCGGTGGCGGTGGCGGTGGCGGTGGCGGTGGCGGCGGCAGCGTAGCGCATGGTCAGAAGGCGAAGCCGAGTCCGAGGCTCCAGACGTCGGCCAGGCCGTCGTTCCTGGTGCGTCGTTCCTGGTAATCGAATTTGAGCACGATGTCGTGATAGGGCTTCCAGGTGAGGCCGAACTGGTTCGTGCGCCCGGTGTAGGCCGGATCCTTGCTTGTTCCCTCGGGCACCCGCGCCTGGGTGTCCCACAGCTCGTGACGCACGAAGACGAAGAGTTTCTGGGTGGAACGCACCAGGGGCCGCAGCACATCGTAGGCGAGGAAGGCCTGGTAGCCGTAATAGGCCTCCGGCAGCGGCCCGGTGGCCGTGCGGCCCGGATGGTCCTGGCCGGCGGTGATCGACCCCATGGCCCCGGAGGCGCCGAACTCGAACCCCCCTCCTTCGATGCGGGTCTCGAGCACCCCGAGCCGGTAGTTGGACTTCGGCCCGGTCGACTGGTCGCCGCTGCCGAACACGCCTGCAGCCGAGAACCACAGGCCTGGACGCGGACGCCAATCCAGGCGCGCCGCGCCCATCCAGTCCTCGGCGCTGGAGCGGTTGCCCTTGGTGCGACCCTCGCGCAGGACGTCGGAACCGCGGAACTTGCTGCCGTCGAGGGCGGTCAGCAGCGCCGCCTGCCAGCTCAGCCCGCCCGGCGCGTCGCCCAGCACCGCCACACCGTTCTCGAACCAGGTCGTGGGCACCACCACGCGGTCGAATTCCGGGCGTTCGACGCCATGGAAGGTCGTGGGCTCATGATAGAGGTTCCCGATCGAGATCGGCACCAGCATGGTGCCGCCACGCACGCGCAACGGCATGCCCAACGAGGACGGCGCGGTCCATTCCAGGAAGGCCTGCTCCAGCTCGAGTTCACCCTGGGCGTCGCTCGGATTGCTGGCCGAGCCACGGCCCTGCACGAAGCCATGTTCGATCTCGATCTCGGTCACCAGCCGCACGTCATCATGCAGCGAGGCCTCGCCCAGCAGCACGAAGCGATGCATCTCCAGCATGTCCCGGCTGGGGTTGCTCGCCGTACTGCCTCCGGCAGGAGCCTGGATGTTGTTGTAATGCAGCTCGCCGTAGGCGCTCCAGCGCAGGGTTCGCAGGGTCCGGGACACGGCGCCATCGACGGCCTGGCCCACCCCAAAGGCGTCGTTGGCCCTGGCCGGGGCCGGAGCCGGAGCCGGAGCCGAGGCCGGAGCCGGAGCCGGAGCCGGAGCCGTAGCCGGGGCCGGAGCCGGGGCAGAGGGCGCGTCGCCGGCGCTCAGGGAGGCGACCAGCGCCAGGGTGGCGACGACGGGTAGGGATGCTGACTTCATGGGGTCTCCTGATGGCCCACTTCTTATTGAGAATGGTTCTCAAAGTCAATAGAGTCGTAAGTTCATTCAGGACAATCAATAAAATAAATTCTTACCGGCTATACATCTCCGAATATCCCGAGCCACGATCAAAAGAGGCGCAAGCGAGTGACCGGGAACCGGCCTGGTCCTGCGCAGCGGCTTCCTGCCGCGTAGCGGGAGTTCAGAATCAGGCACCTGGGATCGCAGACGACCCGTCTGTTGAGTAAGGCGCGCAGGAAAGACGCGGGCAGCACACCGCCACCAGATTGTTCGGCGCCCTGGGCGGGCCCCCGGACGAAATCATCCTACTGCAGGCGAGAGTAAGGCGGGCGAGCGGGCCTTGTCGTGAAACGACACCTGCGAATCCGACAGATCCGGTTCCCATCCACCACGGAGCAAAACCCCGGCCCAGGCCATCCCAGCGGCGGGGATCAGACCTCGGCGAGATCGACGGCCGGCGCGGCCATGCCGGGCAGCCAGACGATGCGTTCGGGCAGGATGGGCGCGCCCTGGGCGAAGGCGACGGCGTTTTCCGCCGACTGGATCTCCATCTGGTAGCGGCCGTCGAAGCTGCAGCTGCCCTGGTGGCAGCAGAGGAAGACGTTGGGCAGCTTGGCGAGCGGACCCCGGTACGGTTCCTGGTGGTAGACATCGAGCGCGGCGCCGGCGAGGTGGCCGCTGGTCAGGGCGGTCAGCAGCGCGTCCTCGTCCAGCACCTCGCCACGGCAGGTGTTGATGAGGTACGCACCCTTGCGCATGCGCCTGATGCGGTCGGCCGAGAGGATGTTCCGCGTCAATGCCGTGTACGGCAGATGGACGGTGATCGCCAGGCTCTTCTCAAGCAGTTCGTCGAGGCTGACGTAGCGCACCTGGTGCCTGGCGGCCCAGGCGTGGTCCTCGACGATGTCGTGCGCGAGGACCTCCATCCGCATGGCGCGGGCGATCTCGGCGACCTGGCGGCCGATGCGGCCGCAGCCGAGGATGCCCAGGGTCTTGCCGGTCCAGAGGACGCCGGTGAGGCGGTTCCACTCGCCGCGGCGCAGCCCCTCGTGCGCCTCGACCAGGCGGCGCGAGACGCCGATGAGCAGGGCGAAGACCTGCTCGACCACCGATCGGGCGGGGGCGTCGGGGGTGTAGGTCACCGCGATGCCGTTGCGGATGCAGAAGCCGACATCCAGCCCGTCGAGGCCGACGCCGACGCGGGCGACGTGCTTCAGGCGCGGCAGGCCGCGGGCCAGGGTCTGGGCCGGCAGGGGTTCGGTGCCGGCGAGCAGGACATCCACATCGCCGAGCAGGTCGCCGGTCTCGACCGGGGTGTGCTTGCGCCGGTGCGGGCTCAGGCGCACGGTGAATCCCGCGCGTTCAAGGAGATCCAGGGGATCGCGGCTGGAGATGCCGTAGGGGAAGCTGCTGGCCTGGGCGATGAGCGTCATGGGGCGCGGATCCTGCGACGCTGGGGAAGCCGGCAAGGGGCGATCCCGATTGCCCCGACGCCGATCCGACGAGGATTGCGGCGTGTCCACCGTCTCCGCTGTCTCTGCCGTCTCCGGTTTCAGCGGTCCACGGGAACCCGCCATCGGAACCTGGGGGTTCCGCAGCTACCGCGAGCACCTCGCCGACCGCTTCCCCGGCCTGCGCGTGCGCAAGCTCTGCCTGCACGCCGGCTTCACCTGCCCGAACCTGGATGGCACGCGTGGCCTGGGCGGTTGCGCCTACTGCGACAACCGGGCGTTCGCACCGGGCGTCGACCGCGTGCGCGATCTCGCACGCCAGTGGGACGACGGCCGGCGATGGCTACGGCGGCGGCATCGCCAGGCCGATGGCTTCATCGCCTATTTCCAGTCCTTTTCCAACACCTATGGCGATCCGCAGGCGCTCGCCGCGCTCTACGATCCGGTCCCGGGCTGGGACGAATGCCTGGGCATCTCGCTCGGCACCCGGCCGGACTGCCTCGATGACGCGGTGCTCGACTACCTGGAGACGCTCGGCCGGCGCACCTTCCTCACCGTCGAGATCGGCCTGCAGAGCGACCGCGACGAGGTGCTGGCGCGGATCAACCGCGGCCATGACGTCGCGACCTTCACCGACGCGGTGCGGCGCAGCGCCGGGCGCGGCTTCGAACTCTGCGTGCATCTCATGCTCGGCCTGCCCGGCGAAGGCGCGGACGCGCCCGAGCGCCTGGGCGAGCTCGCGGCGTCGCTGCCGGTCAGTTCGGTGAAGCTGCACAACCTGCACATCGTCAAGGACACCACCCTGGCGCACGGCTACCGCGCCGGGCTGGTCCGCGAGCCGACCCGCGACGGCTATCTTGATGGCGCCCGGCGCTTCCTCGCCTGCCTGCGCCCTGACCAGGCGGTGCAGCGCATCATCGCCGACGCTCCGCCGCACCTGCTGCTCGGCGCGCCCTGGTGCCGCGACAAGCAGGGATTCCTCATGGATCTGGCCCTGGCGATGCGGGTGGGACGAGGTCTTGCCGCGGAACTGGTCGCAACCGCCGCGCCCTGATCACCAGGTGAAATCCAAGGTGAGGTAGGTGCTGATCTGCCCGTTGTGCTGGTAGAGGTGCGCGAAGCCGAGGCCCGGAGCGGTGAGGATGGTCCAGATCTCCCACTGGCCGCGCAATTCGGCCCCGGCACTCGACCACCAGCCGCCGTTGCCGTTGAGACGGTCGCTCGACACCTTGGCGGTGTCGTAGAAGCCTTCGAGGGTGAGCTGGCGGAATCCGAACGGCGTGGTCGAGAACCCCTGGAACGGCCGCCACAGCGGCAGGCGGTAGGCGAACGACGCGGCAAGCTGGTAGTCGCCGGCGGCCTCGGTCTTCACGTAGCCGCGCGGATAGCCCATGGCCGGATCGCCACCGATCACGAAGCGGCCTTGCAGGTAGGGCGACGAGGATTCGCTCCAGCCCAGGGCGCCACCCAGGACGAGCTGATGCCCCTGCGCCGGCCACACGCTGACGACCTTCGCCCCGCGCGCAGAATAGAGATTGCCGTCGCGATCGCCGCCCAGGCCCGAATGCCGGGCGCGCAGCACCAGGGTGTCGCCGTCCTCGCGCGCGTAGCTGGTCGGGAAGAGCACCGAATCGTCGTAGGCGACCGTGAATTCCAGGTAGTCCTCGCGTCCGGTGAACGCCGGGGCGATGTTCACGCTGCCCGGATCGGCCCCGTCGCTGATCGTGCGCGACATGCTCGAACCGTAGGTGGCATAGGCCTGCCAGCGCCGGCGCAGGCCCGCCAGGCCGTAGCCGAGCCGGCCTTCGACGGTACGTACCGATTCGGTGTAGTCGTGGTTGTGGTAGTTGCTGTCGACCGCCTGGTTGCTGTAGGTCCGTTCCGCTTGCCAGGCGATGACCGACATCTCGACCGGCCACGGCGCGGCGGTGTAGGCCGCCAGCCACACCGGCGACCCCTGCTGCGGGCCGTAACCGACCGAACCGACGAATTCGTGCGTGAAGAGCGGATCCGCTGCCAGACCGGCGATGCCGAGTCCGCCATCCGGCACGGGATACAGCGTCGGCGACCAGAACAGCGGCCGGACCTCGGCCAGGCCGTGGTACGGCTTGGCCGCCGGCGCGACGGCTCCGTCTTTCGGCGGCAAGGGCGTCGGCTGGCCGGCTTCCAGCCGGGGGCCATTCCCACCTGGAAGCACGGGTTGCGCTGGTACCGGGGCCGGCCAGGCGAGGGCCAGGCTCGGGACCGTCTTCGGCCAGGTCGCGGGATCATTGGGGATCGTGGCGAGGAACGGTCCCTGGTGGTCGTGATCGACGATCGCCAGCGATTTCCCATCCGGCGAGGGCACGCAGGCGATGACGCCGCCGATGGTGTTGGTCACCGGCACCAGCACGTCGGGTTGCGTCGGATCGACCCGGTAGGCGTTGGCGACGCCGGTGTGGTCGGCGCAGAAATAGATGAATTTGCCGTCGGCGGACCAGTTCGGGTGGAGGATGCGGCCTTTGACCGAGGCGAGGATGGTGCGACCCGCGAAGCTCAACTGGTCTGGGCCGTGCGTCGGCAACGACGTTCCAACCGCACGAGGAGCATGGACGACGGTAACTTTGGTCAGGCGCGATCCTCCCGCGTCCGTTTCTACCCAGATCAGATCGCGCTCGGAAACCTCGGCCAGATCGCGCGGGATGATTGCGGCTCCAGAGGGTTTCAGGCCTGGCGTAAAATCGATGTCATTGGTGCGGAAACCGGGGCGGAACGCCGGGGACCAAGGTCGGCCTTCGACTGGAACTTCCACCTCGACAAAAGACCCGTGTCCGGACGTGAACACTGGTCCTCGCTGCGCCCGCGCGAACCCGATGCGAAGTTTCTGCTGCCCCGCCTGCTGGAGCTGAACCGCAGCGAAAACCAGGTCGATCCCGAACTTGTTGCCGATGACTCTCTCATCCTTCGCCGCATCCGCCTGGATCACCCGCTCCAGCGGCAGCGCAGTCGCGCTGCCATCATGCCACACCACTTCAGCCCGCGCACGTGCGTAGGTATCATTCGCTGCCGGCAGTTCCGTGCGGAGGTACGTCCCCGGTGCGCCGGCGATCGGTCGCATCGCCCCCATGCCCCAGGCCTTCGGGCCGAAGTCGCGGATCCTGCCGTCGACGGCCACGGTCCTGAGTGATGGGTCGTCGTAGGGCCCGTTCATCGCCGCGACGATGCGGCCATCGGGCAGCCAGGCCGGCGCGCCGATGGTGGTGTCGATCGGGGTCAGGCGCCTGGCTGCGGTCACGGGTTGCGACCGCAGGCGCGCCAGCTGTCCGGCCTGTTCGGTCAGCAGGTCGCGGCGGGCTTCGCTGAGGAGTTCCGCGTGCGACCGGCCGACGACCGGCCGGATGCCCTCGTCGAAGGCCAGGGCCCACTGGTGCGCCTGGGATTCGGCGAGCTGCCACAGCGACGCCTGCTTGCCATAGGCGCCTGCCAACCAGCGGGTGTAGGCGGCGCCATACAGGTAGACGCGGTTGCCGAACGGCCAGCGGTGGTAGGTCGGGCGCCAGGCATCCGCCGTGGGAGTCGCCTCGGCGGCGGCGTCCAGGCGCCAGACCATGTGGGTCAGGCTGTCGCGCCCGCGTCCGCCCCAGACGCTGCCGGCCGGGGCGTATTCGGTCTCGGCCCATTGGCCCAGGCCCTCATGCCAGAAGCTGGGCATGGTCAGATGCGCCGGGGTGGACAGGTAGAACACCAGCAGGCTGAGCGGATCGCTGGGCAGGACGCGGCCGAAGAGGCCCTCCAGCACGCGACGGAATCCGTAGCTGCGGTCGTTGCTCATGTGGTGGGCGAGTTCGTGCACCAGGGTGCGCTCGAACTCATCCGCGCCGACGAAGATGCCCGACGCGGGAAGCGACGGGCTGAGCACGACGTTGACGATCGGCCGCGGCAACGGGGTCGAGAAGCCGTTGTGCACGTCGACCTCGTCGCTCAGCCACAGCACCAGCGGCTCCCGGATCGGATAGCCGGCCTCGCGCGCGAGATGGACGTAGATCGCCTCCGCCCGGGCCGCCAGCGGCCGCAGGGCCTCGGCCTGCTCCGCCGGCACGAGGCACTTCAGGTGCGCGGTCCGCAGGACGGAATACGTGGTTCCGGGATCGATCAGGACATCGCTGGCCGGCAGCGCGGCGAGAGCGGCAAGGAAGGCGACCACCGGGCGGCAACGAATCGGGAACGGCATGCCCGACCGTAACCAATCCCGGCAACCGCGCCAATCGCCACCCTGGGCCCATCCCACCACCGGACGGCGGGTGTGCCCTTCGGACATGGCGAGGCGTCCCTGCGTCATGGCCGATATCGGACGCCGCCTAGGCTTTTCCCAGGAGAACCCCATGGCCGCCATGACCAAACGCGATGTGATCCGCGCCCTGCTCGCCAAGCAGATCCCCGACCGGGTCGGCGTGCATGAACACTTCTGGCCGCACATCCTCGACAACGGCTGGCGCGAGCAGGGCGTGGGCGATGAGAACTGGGCCGCGCGCTATGATCTCGATCTGCGCAGCATGTTCTGGTGCTCGGTACCGGGCCCGCGTCCGGACCTGACCGCGGTGCTGGAAGAGAACGACGACTGGAAGATCACCCGCGATGCCTGGGGCGCCCAGTTCAAATACTTCAAGAAGAAGGCCGGCACGCCCGAGCACATCGCGTTCTCGGTGACTCCGGCCAACTGGCGCAGCGAATGGCGCGAACGCACCTTGGCGATCGACATGCGCGCCCTGGTCGACGTGGCGAAGGCGCGCCAGGATCGCCTCGCCGGCCTCGCCCAGCCGCAGTTCCTGACCTATTCCGGCCTTGCCATCTTCGAGGAGCTGCGCCGGATCCTGGGCGACGTGGTGATGCTGGAATCGCTCGCGAGCGAACCCGAGTTCATCGAGGACTTCTGCTCCGTCATCACCAGCAAGCACATCGAATTCTGGGACTACCTCTTCCGCGAGGTCGGCCTGCCCGACGGCATGCACATCTACGAGGACGTCGGCTATACCCGCGGCCCGTTCTGCTCGCCGCGCATGCACTGCCGCCTGATCCAGCCCCACCACCACCGCTTCTTCGGTTTCATCAAGGAGCACAAGCTGCCCCTGATCGTCCATACCTGCGGTGATTTCCGTCCGCATCTGAAGGCGCTGCACGAGGCCGGCACCGACTGCATCCAGGCGATGGAGGCCAAGACCGGCATGGACGTGGTCGAGCTGGCGAAGGAATGGAAGGACAAGATGTGCTTCATGGGCAATCTCGACATCCGCGCCTTCGAATCCGGCGACCGCGCCAGGATCAAGGCCGAATGCCTGGGCAAGCTCAACGGCATGAAGGCCCTGCGCGCCCCGTACATCTTCATGTCCGACCATTCCATCCCGCCATCGGTCAAGGTCGCGGACTACGAATACGCGCTCGGTCTCTACCGCGAGAACTGCCGCTACTGAGATTCAGCGCCGCCCGGCGCCACTGGTCGGGGCTGCGGCCGTGCTGCCGACGGAAGGCCGCGCAGAACGCGGTGGGCGAGGCGAAGCCCACGCTCTGGCCGATCTCGCGCACCCCCATCGCGGTGGTCTCCAGCAGCAGGGCCGCACGCCGCAGCCGCTGGGCCGCGAGCCAGGCCGAAGGCGGGCAGCCCAGCTCGGCGCGCAGGCGGCGCGACAGGTGCTCGCGGCTGAGTCCCAGTCTGCGCGCGGCGCTGCTGATCGGATCTCGCTCCGTCAGCGCCGCCAGCAGCCCGGCCTGCAGGCGGTTCGCCGCGATGTCCCCGCCCGGCCAGCCCAGGCGCAGCCAGTCCCACACCAGGGTCTGCGCCTGCTCGGCGGACAGGGTATGCGCGGTGGAATGGTCTCGCGTCTGCGCCAGCGCCTGGCGGATGACGGGATGGGCGGGATCGACCCCCTGCACCGGCCCATGTGCGGCCATCAGTCCGCGCAGCAGGTTCCGGCCAGGGCCGGTGAACAGGAAGCTCAGGACCATTCCCTCGCCGCGGGCGGCGAACACCACCCGCCGCGCTCCGGCCGCGCTGTCATTGCAGATCACGGCACCGGCGGCTGCCGGCCGATCCGGACCGGCACCGAGGATGTCGCCCGTTCCGCGCAGCACGATCAGGATGTTGCTGAAGTCCGGGGGCAGCGGGCCGCGATCGCTGCGGTACCCGGAGCGGACGAGGGCGCGGCCGAGGTACAGCGGCTGGTCCTGCTCCGCCACCGGATTGATCACATTGAAATAGCACTGGCCGGTGGTGGCGTAGGAATATTCGTTGAATGTTCCGATTTCCGCCATGCCCAGGATGATCACAAAGCAAGAGCGATCGCAAGCGGCAGGCGGGATCGCCCCTGCTAGGCTCGCAGGCATCATGGCCCGAGCCGGCCACGCCTGAGAGGATCGCCATGACCTGGAGCCTCATCCCGACCCCGTGCCGCCTGCGCAGCGGCGAACGCCTTGCCCTGCTGCGCGTCCCCAGCGATGCCGGGGCCGGCTTCGCCGCCAATCCGGAGAGCGCCTCGGCGGGAGGCGCTGCGGCGGTGGAGGCCATCCAGGCCAGGTTGCGCGGTCCAGGCCTGCCTGCGGACGGCGTCGACCCGGCCTCGCTGGCCGCC
This sequence comes from uncultured Candidatus Kuenenia sp., assembly GCA_964654285.1. Lineage (GTDB taxonomy): Bacteria > Planctomycetota > UBA11346 > UBA11346 > UBA11346 > BJHQ01. The sequence continues at coordinate 163,771 of CAZZJC010000002.1, read as the reverse complement.
TGGAACTGCTACCGTCTGGTGCCGCTGCCGGAGCAGCCGGGACGCTGGACGCTGGTCCACGCCGGCCGCACCCACGATCTCGCCATAGACGCCTGGCCGGCGCTGCTGACCAGCGCGCATCTCGTCCACTTCGGCCACAGCGATTTCGGCTGGGCGGACCTGCCGGACCGCATGCGGGCCGGATTCGTCCAGGATCTTGATCTGGCGATCCGCACCTGCGAGGCGACCGCGCACCTGCCCGAGGGCGAGCGGTTCACCTGGAACGTCGAGGTCAGCGCCCTGGTCGAGGACTGGCTCGCCGCCCGCCGGCCGGCGGATCATGCCCGCCTGGCCGCCCTGGTCGCCGCCGGCCGCATCGAGATCGGCGCGTTTTCCAGCAATGTGGTGCTGCCACCCTGCGATCCGGAAGAGCTCTTCCGCCTCTGCGATCCGGCGCTCCGCCTCGCTGCGCGGTTGGGCGGAAGCGTCCAGGCCGCGCACCACATCGACATCCCCGGCCTGCATCCGCGCCTGGCCGCGGCGATGCGCGCCACCGGGGTGCGCTACCTCACCTGGGGCGCCAACGCGCAGTATTCGCTCGACCATGACGGCTGGATCCCGCGCTGCTTCCGCTGGCGACCCGATGGGGTGAACGAGATCCAGGTCTGGCGCCATACCCAGGACCCGCATCTGGGGTCGTATGCCGCCGGTGGCCGCATCCTCGGGGCGCTCGACCAGTCGCCCCAGGCGGCAGGTCTCGCCCTGGCCCTGCTCCTCAGCCAGGGGACGGATCCGCAGCTTCCGGTCGCGCTCGTCTCGCTGGGCGCGGACTTCTGCCGCCCGGTGCCGGCCGCCTGCGCGCTGGTCGCCTGGTGGAACCGCACCTTCGCCAGTCCGCAGATCCGCCTGTCGACCAACAGCGAGGCGCATCGGGACATTGCAGCCACCACCGCCGGCAGGCTGCCGGTCATCACCGGCCAGTTCCCGGACGCGTGGATCACGTTGGGATTGGGCGTGCCCGACCTGACCGCGCTCGCCCGGCGTACCGCGCTGGGCCTGCGCCGGGCCGAGCAGGTGGCGCTCTGGCGCGGCCTCGCCGGGGCCGGCACGAGCACGCTCGATCACGACCGCATCAGCGCGGCGGTGATCCGTCAACACGAGCACACCTACGGCCTGGAAGGTTTCTGCGACCGCTACCACGCCCGCACCCTGGACGACATCCGGCAATCGTCAGGCCCGATCCGCCACGCCGACGAGGATCTGCGCACCGCCGCCTGGCAGGACCTCACCGCCCTGACTCGCCGCTTCGCCGGCCATGACGCGGACGCCGGGCCGCTGCTGGTCGTGCTCAATCATCTTCCCAGGCTGACCACCGCCGTCACCACCGCCCGCATCCACATCCGCCATCTGCGTCACCGCAAAGGGTTCCAGGTCAGGGATCTCGTCACCGGCCGGATCGTCCCGCACCAGACCGAACCGGAACTCAAGGATCGCGCCAACTACCATCAGACCACGACCTGGCATCTCTTCGACCTGCATTTCCTCGCCTCCGACGTGCCGGCCCTGGGGTACCGCCTGTTCCGTCTGGAGGCCGTCGATGATGCCGCGATCGCAGAACCCATGGCCACCTGGACCGCCAAACCGGGCGGCCACCCCGCCGCCCGCTTGGACTGGGCCCACGGCAGCCTGGACATCGACCAGGCGACCGGAGCGATCCGCGCCTGGCGCCGCAACGGCCGCGATCTCCTCCCTGCCGCCGACCGCCCCGACACCGCCCTCCTGGGCGAATGCCGGCTCTCCGGCTTGGCGACAACCTGCGCCAAACCCAAGGATTTCACGGACAACGACCGCTTCTACCAGACGACCGAAGTGTTCCGGCCACGCCTCCAGACCCTGACGCCTTGCAGCGGCGGTCCGGTGTTCGCGGGCTGGACCGCCAGCGCCACCCTGGGCCGGCTGGCCAAGCTGGAACTCCAGGTCCGCGCCTTTGCCCATGCGCCGGACCTGCAGCTCGACCTCTTCGTCGAGCGTCTGGACACCCTCGATGTCGAATCCCTCGCGCTGGCGGTTCCGGCCGCGCTGACGAACCCGCGCTTCGCCCACGATGGCGGCGGCCTGACCATCGATCCGATCAACGAACTCGCACCTGGTGCGTTCCGCGACCTCCACGTCGCTGACCGCTGGGCCGCCATGCATGGGGCCGAAGGCGCCCTGGTGGTGGCGAGTCCCGAAGCGCCGGTCGTCAGCTTCGGTGGCCAGCACCTGCTGCACTGGCACCGCGCCTGGCCCGCCGACCTGGCGGCGGAACTCTGGGTCAACCTGTCGCTCAATGGCCACTGGAAATGCGGCAACGTCACCCGCCGCAACCGCGAAAGCGGCCATTGGCGCCTCACGATCAGCCCGCAATCCACCTTCGATCACGCCGCCGCCCAACACCTGGGAGACCTGACGGCATTCCCGCTGACCGCCACCCTGGTCGAATCCGGCGACGCCGACCCGGCGTTCACCGCCGCCGAGGGCAATCTGATCCGCCTCGACGAGAACGGCCGGTCGCCAGAAGGTATTCAGGTCATTTCGCTGCGTCCCAGCGCCAACGGCCTGAGCCTGCGCCTGGCCGAGCGCGCTGGGCGCGATCACCGCCTGCGCCTGGAAATCCTCGGTCACCGCATCCGCAGCGTCGATGGAGCGACGTTGGAAGGCAGCGTGGTCCGCATCGATCTGGCCGCGAATCAGGTCGCGAAGATCAGCGTCGACCTGGGATGACGGCGTTAGCCGGTTCGCAGGCTGGTGATTGCCGTGCAATCGCCGAGGCGCTATGGGTGTGCTGACCATCGCCAGGGTGGCGAATGGTCAGCGATGAAGGGTACACCGATGGCCAACGTGCAGCGGATGGACGACGGCAGGGTGATGCGGGCGGGGATCACCTTGTTGGAGGTGGTGATCGTGATCGTGCTGATTGTGATCGTGCTTGGTTTACTTCTCCCAGTCATCGTTGGCGAATTCAAAAGTCGATTCGGAACGCCCGAAAGCCTGACGCATTGTGCCAGCAATCAGCGCCAAATCGTACTATGCATGCAAATTTACAAAAATCAGTCTGATGGTGTTTCCCCGTACCGCCCGACGAAGGCGACTGACGGCAGTTACCTTGCCACCGGCCCAACCGACGCAGCCAGCGCTCGTGCCACCGCAATCGCCAGTCTCGAATTGATGGCTGCGGTTGTTGGCGGAATCACCAAGAGGCTCTTCCTCTGCCCACGCCTTCGCGTTGTAAAACCAAAGGACGAGCCGGGATCCGATCCTGAGTTCTCGGCAAACGGCGGGATTTCCCGTTGGGCTGCTGCCGGAGTCAGTCTGGGTTACGTCTATGACTTTTCATATCCCAGCGATTCCGGACCAAACCGCATCATTCTGGCTGATCGCGGCAGGGATGGGCAGATCGCCCACAAGAACAAAGTCGTTGTGGCGTATGCCGATTACCACACCGCCATGATTACCCTGAAGCCAGGACTCCTCGGTTCAGGTCATTTAACCGAGAACGTCCCCGGCGGCATCACCACCGGTGTCTTCGCCGATCCGGAATCCAAGGACGCGCAGGGCCACCTGGACAACATCTACGACGACGCCAACGACGGTTCCGGCATGTTTTCCAACGCAAAAGGATCCCCCACCCGCGCCTGGGTGAAATGACGATGCAATGCCAACCCACCACTGCCATCGAACTGGGTTGCCTATGTCAACCTTGAGTCCAGCAGGACATGTTTCCATTCAACACAAAATCTCGACTCGCGCGGGCATGAAGGTGATCGAATTCATTGTGGTCATTTCATGCATCGGGATATTCGCCGGAATCGGAATCCCGTTGTATCTGAATTATCTGAAAAAATCGCGCCTGACCCAATGCGGAAACAACCAGCGGCAGATCTTATTATGTATGAGTATTTATAAATGTCAGTACGATCCACCACTTCCATATCGCCCCACCGCGGCAACAGGCGGAGCATTTTTGGCCGACGGTCCGACCGACGTCGCCAGTTGCCGTGCCTCTGCAATTGCGAGTATGGAATGGTCAGTATTAACAAATGGAGGAATTCCGACTAAAATTCTCGTCTGTCCGCAAAATCCTACGTTGAGACCAAAGGAAAAGGCAGGAACAGATCCAAGTTTTTCAGCCACTGGAGGGATTTCTCATTGGGCTGCTGCAGGGATTTGCCTGGGATATGCCTATGATTTCTCCGCGCCGCCGGGTTCTGAACCAACGCGCGTCATTCTTGCTGACCGTCTGCGGAGCGGTCGGGGCAGTCATGGGAACAAAGTCATGGCGGCGTACGCAGACTGCCATGTCGGTGTGATCTCTTTGGCACCCGATCTCGTCGCCACTGGCAATGTTACGGAAAGCGTGCCTGATGACCGTAGCACCAGCGTGTTTGCCAACCCCGAGGCCGAAACCACCCAGGGTCACCTGGACAACATCTACGACGACGCCCACGACGGCCCAGGCATGTTTTCGTACCAAAAAGGCTCGCCCACCCGCGCCTGGGTGAAGTAGGCCGCGTCAGCCGTCGATGATCAGGCCGTTCCGTTCGACCAGGGTGCGCGAGCCTTCGACGATGCGGGCGGAGCGTTCGCGGGCGCGGTGGCGCATCTCGCTGAACCATCCTTCGGCAACGGCGCGCTTGCGCTCGTTGCCGCTGCCGGCCTGGAGGGCGAGGAGCAGTCCCAGGTAGAGGTCGAGCGCGAGGTCGACCATCGGGCGGGCGAACAGCTCGGCGGTCTCGGTGTCCTGCTTTTCCATCGCACTGACTGCGTTTTCCCACAGCGGCAGCAGGCTGCGGATCTCCTGCAGCAGGTCGCCGGCCTTGGCGGTGACGGACTCGTTGGCGGCGGCCTCGGCCAGCAGTGCATCGACGTGGCGGCGCAGCACGCCGGAGCGCACGCCGCCGATCGCGCCGATGACCTGGAGCTGGCTCGTGCCTTCGTAGATGTTGGTGATGCGGGCGTCGCGGAAGTGGCGCTCGACCGGGTAGTCCTTCATGTAGCCGCTGCCGCCCAGGACCTGGATGGCGCGATCGGCGACCCGATTCGACATCTCGGTCGCGTAGTATTTCGCCAGCGGGGTCAGCACGCCGGCGAGGCGGGACAGGTCCTTCACCTTGGTCTTCGCCACCGCGTCGCCGGCCTCGGCCTTGTGCGCGTTGGCGTGGAACTGCTCGACCACGAAGGCGGCGCGGTAGGTCAGGGCGCGGGCGGCCTCGATCTCGATGCGGCACGACGCCATCATCTCGTAGACGGCGGGGAATTTGCGGATCGCCTTGCCGAACTGCTCGCGGGCGCGGGCGTAGTCGCGCGCGGCGCGTTCGGCCGCCTCGGCGATGCCCAGCGCCTGGGCGGCGATGCCCAGCCGGGCGCCGTTCATGATGTGCATGGCGACATCGATGAGGCCGCGCTTCCTCGGCCCGATGAGGATGCCGGGGGCGTTGTTGAACTGGATCTCGCAGGTCGGCGAACCGTGGATGCCGAGCTTTTCCTCGATGCGGCGGATGCGGACGCCTTCGCCCTTGCGGACCAGGAACACCGACAGGCCGCGCGCGCCGGGCACGTCGGCCTCGGACTTGGCGAGCACGAGCAGCACCTCGCCGCAACCGTTGGTGATGAAGCGCTTGGATCCGGACAGCTTCCACAGGCCCTTGGCCTCATCGACGGGTTCGGCGCGCAGGCGCACCGCCTGGAGGTCGGAACCGGCGTCGGGTTCGGTCAACACCATCGCGGCGGTGTCCTCGCCCGAGGTCAGGCGCGGCAGAGTGTCCTGCTTCACGCTGGCGTCACCGTATTCTTCGATGGTTTCCGCGATGTCCTGCAGACCGACGATGTTCATCAGGCTGGCGTCGGCGCGCGAGACGATCTCGATCACCGCCGTCTTGACCGGATGCGGCAGGTTGAGACCGCCGTACTGGCGCACGGTGGCGAGGCCCATCAGCCCGGCGTCGCGCAGCACGGCGATGCCGGCGCGCAGGTTCGGGTGGAGGATGACCTCGCCCTCCTGCAGGCGGTTGCCCTCGGCGTCGATCGCCTTGGCGCGCGGAGCGACGAACTCGGCGCAGATCTGCCCGGCGAGGTCGAGCACGGCGTTGTACTGCCGTTTCGCCTCGGCCGTGCTGCGCGGCGCGAAGTCGTAGGTCTTCGCCTCGCTGAAATCGCCTTCGCGCAGGGCCACGAGCTGGTCGAGGTCGAGCTGCTCCAGGCAGAAGCGGATGTCGGCGTTGTCGGTGTTGAAGTTGGCCATGGGTGGTGTCTCGGCAGTTCCGTTAGGACGCGGACCGGTTATTTGGCGGACCGGTAGGCCTTGATCAGGCGCGGGATGACCTGGGTCAGGTCGCCGACGATGCCGTAGTGCGCGATCGAGAAGATCGGCGCCGTGGGATCGCTGTTGATCGCCACGATCTTGCTGGCCTCGTTCATGCCGGCGCGGTGCTGGATCGCGCCCGAGATGCCGCAGGCGAGGTACAGCTTCGGCCGCACCGTGGTGCCGGTCTGGCCGACCTGGTAGTCGCGGTCGACGTAGCCGAAGTCGACCGCCGCGCGGCTGGCGCCGGGCATGCCGCCGAGGGTGTCCGCGAGATCGAAGATCAGCTTGAAGTTGTCCTTGCTGCCCACGCCGGCGCCGCCGGCGACGATGATGTTGGCGGTGGTCAGGTCGACCTTCTTCACCGCGCTGACGCGCTCGATCACCTGATGGATGAAGTCGTCGGGGCCGAGTTCCGGCGCGAGCTTCACCAGTTCGAACTTCCGGTTGCGGTCGGGCGTCAGCAGCTTCATCACGCCGCTGCGCACGGTCGCCATCTGCGGCTGGTGTTCAGGGGAAACGATGGTCGCGATGGTGTTGCCGCCCCAGGCCGGGCGGATCTGCATCAGGATGTTGCTCCAGGTCTTGCCGCGCATCGTGTGCTCGCCGATCTCGAGCGAGGTGCAGTCGGCGGTCAGACCGGTGCGCAGGGCGCTGGCGATGCGCGGCGCGATGTCGCGCCCGACCGGAGTCGCCCCGAAGATGACGATCTGCGGCGTGCACTGCCTGATCATGCGCAGGACGAGCTTTTCGTAGGGCCGCGTCTCGTAGTGGCGCAGCCGGCGGTCCTCGACCATCATCACCCGGTCGACGCCGTAGGCCGCGAGTTCGGCCGCGTGGGCGGTGGTGCCCTCGCCACCGACCAGGAAGGCGGTGACGCGGACCTTCAGGCGATCGGCGAGTTCCCGCGCCTTGGACGCGAGTTCGAGCGAGACGCGGACGAGCTGGCCGTCGTCCTGCTCGGCGACGAGGGCGATGTCGCCGGTGCGGCTTTCGTTGGTTGGGGTTTCCATCGCTTATCCCAGGATGTGGTCGTGGACGAGTTCGTCGATGAGCTGGCGCGCACCGTCGTCGGTGGGTTCGATCTTCTTGTATTCGCCGGTCTTGAGGATCACGTTTTCGCAGCGTTTCACCTTGGTCGGCGATCCTTCGAGGCCGACCAGCGACGGCTGCACGCCGAGATCGTCGACGGTCCAGGTCGGGATCAGGGTGCCGTCGGCTTTCAGCAGCGCGGCCTGCTCGGCGACCTTGGCCTCAAGCTGGTCGGCCGGAGTCTTGGCCGCGACCAGTTCGGCGCGGATCTCGAAGACGGTGCGGGCGCGGTTGAACTTGAGCAGCCGGCGCACGCGCGGCGGGCGCGGTTCGCTGGTGTCCGAGGTCACGGTAAGCAGCACCGGCAGGCGGATCTCGATGTGCTCGGCATGGCGGCCGAGGCGGCGGAAGACGCCGATGCGCTGGTTGCTGATGTCGCGGATGGCCTCGACGTAGGTGATCTGGGGCCAGCCGAGCTTTTCCGCCGTCTGCGGCCCGACCTGGGCGGTATCGCCGTCGATCGCCTGGCGGCCACCGAGCACCACGTCGACCGGGGCGATCTTGCGCACCGCCGCCGCGAGCGCGACGGAGGTGGCCAGGGTGTCGGATCCGGCGAAGGCCTTGTCGCTGATCAGCACGGCGGCGTCGGCCCCGCGCGACAGGGCATCGCGCAGCAACGTGGCTGCGGTGGACGGCCCCATGGTGAGCACCGTGATGTGGCCGCCGACGCGATCCTTGATCTGGAGCGCGAGTTCGAGCGCATTCAGGTCTTCGGGGTTGAAGATCGACATCAAAGCGCCGCGATTCAGGGTGCCGTCGGGCTTGATGACCTCGCCGACCACGTGCTTGGTGTCGGGAACTTGCTTGGCCAGGACTACCATCTTGAGCATCGGGTGACCTCGCGCGCTGGGACGGCCGGCCCGGGAAAGCCGGCTCGAATGGGGGAGGGCGCACCCTAGACAACCTGCGCCTGAGCGTCAACGGGTCGCGTAGACGGTGCGGAACCCATGCGTGCAGCAGCGCACCTTGGGTCAAACGACCGCATCTGGGTCCTGCGGAGTTTCCCAGCCTTTCCCCTTGGCATGCCGGGATCCGCGCGACTATGCCCTTCCCAGCGAGGTTCCCCCCATGCCCCAGGCCGTCATCAAAGCCCCGATTTCCCGCAGCTTTCTCGTGCTCAACGCGCATCCGGCCGGCTGTGCGCTGAACGTGCAGCGGATGGTCAAGCAGACCAAGGCGGCGATCCCGGGCACCGGGCTGGGCAACGTGGTGGTGATCGGCGGCAGCGCGGGCTATGGCCTGGCGTCGCTCATCGCGGCAGTGTTCGGTCACGGCGCGAAGGCGCTCAACCTCTGCTTCGAGCGGCCGCCCGAGCCGGGCAAGGAACGCACCGGATCGGCCGGCTGGTACAACCTCGCCGAGGTCCACCGCCTCGCCAAGGCCGAGGGGCGGACGATCGTCACCCACAACGGCGATGCCTTCTCCACCGCGATGAAGCAGCAGGCGATCGCCACGCTCAAGGAGCGCTTCGGCAAGGTCGACACCCTGGTCTATTCCATCGCCAGCCCGCGCCGCACCGACCCGACCACCGGCCACACCTTCGCCAGCGTGCTCAAGCCGATCGACGTGGCCTACCAGTCGAAGAGCGTGAACCTGGAGACCGACCAGGTGGTCAGCGCCAACGTGCTGCCCGCGAGCGAGGCCGAGATCGCCGCCACGGTGAAGGTCATGGGCGGCGAGGACTGGGCCTACTGGGTCGAGGCCCTGCGCCACGCCGGGCTGCTCGCGCCGGGCTTCCGCACCGTCGCCTACAGCTACATCGGGCCGCGCGTCACCCATCCGATCTACCGCGCCGGCACCATCGGCCGCGCCAAGGACCACCTGGAAACGACCGCGCACCGCCTCGACTACCATTTGCGCGCGACCCTTGGCGGCGGCGCCTGGGTCAGCGTCAACAAGGCCCTGGTCACCCAGGCCGCGAGCGCCATCCCGGTCGTACCACTCTACATCAGCATGCTCTACCGCGTGATGAAGACCAAGGGCACGCACGAAGGCACCTGCGAACAGATCATCCGCCTCTTCCGTGAACACATCGGCCCCGGCCGATCGCCCCTCCTGGATGAGCAGGGCCGCATCCGCCTCGACGACCTCGAACTCGATCCGGTGGTGCAGGCCGAGGTCGCCGCGCTCTGGGACCAGATCGACAGCGGCAACCTGGCGACGCTCAGCGACTACGCCGCCTTCAAGCGCGAGTTCCGCCAGCTCTTCGGCTTCGAGGTCGAGGGCGTGGACTACGACGCGCCGGTCGAGATCGACGCCGCACTGGAATAGAATCCGCCTCCTGCTCTTCAGAAGAGTTGTATCCGCCTCAGGTTCCGTCAGTCTCGCCTGCGATGCTCTACCAGACCAAGTTCAGCGGATTTTCGCGGTGGACTCGCTACGAGATAGCGAATGGCCAACTGTTTCGCAATGAAATCGGCCATAAGATCGATGAAATCACTCGGGTGGTGGTCTAACAGCGCTACGACGGATCCCTGATTGCACGGATACGTACCGCCAACCGAACATTGGAGCTTGGTAGCAAGACAGCTGTCGAATGGGGCAAGCCCATTGAAAACCGACGATGGGAACTGACGGAATTCATCTGCCATCTGCTGGCAAAGGTGCCCCCTACCTGCGTGGTCCAGGTCGGCAGCCAGGCATGGCGATGGATCGGATGGTTCGTGCTATCGCTGGGTGGTTTCGCCGCCGTATTCATGGTCGTAACCCTGTTGGCATTGATGGCTCGTGGCACCCTGAACGCTCGCTTTCCCTGGGCCGGAATCCCGATGATTGCGGGCGGCATCGTCACCGGCTTGGTGATTCTCGGAAAAAACCCCAGACCTGAGCACTTGTCGCCGTGTGCCGGAGCGAAGGCGATCAGGGAATTGCTCTCCCTATGAAAAACCGCTTATCCAATTTCACATCCCTAAACGATGAGCATTGACTCTGTTCAGGGCGCCTCCTGCACCCGGATCTCCGCCACCACCGGTTCGGCGGCGGCGATCAACGGGGCGACCCGGCTGCCCAGTTGCCAGGCGGCGACCTTGATCCGCAGCGGGCGGGGGGCGCCGCGCGGCACCTCCGCCAATTCGAGGCGATTCCCAGCGACGATCCTGGCCGGACCGCTGACGACCGTGAACCGGACGGGCAGACCGGAACTGGAGGTGGCCGTCAGGTTCAGCGGCATGGATGCGGCGGTCGCTGACGTTGGCGGGGCGAAGGCGATGGTCTGCGGGCTGCCGGCTGAGGCCTGGATCCGAGGCATCACGATCTGCTCCGCATACCGGAACTGATCGTCGCCGGGATGGTAGACGCTGATCCAGCCCTGACTGCGGCGGGGGGACCAGCCCAGGCGGAAGCTGGTGGCATCGATCTGTTCCAGGCATCCGTTGGCGGGCCGGGCGAGGACGGGACCTGGCGCGTGCCCGATCGGACCTTCCTGGGGTGGGTACTTCTTCGGGACGAAGACCGTGTTGAAGCCCGGCTTGACCGCGAAGGTGTCCGCCCCGGTGAACACCGGGGTCCACCTGAAGCGCATGTCATGGCCGACGTCGAGCGGCGCACCCTTGGGATCGATCAGGGTGACGTACTGCGGTTTCTTGAACAGGTTGCGGTGGAGGGCGGCGGCGGATCCGGCCAGGCCCCGATCGGGATACCAATGGGCCTCACCAGGCTTGCCGGTGTATTCCTTGGCCGGAGCGATGGGGAAACGGGGGGCGGCGAGTTCCTTGTCCATCAGGAAGCCGTCGGCGGGCTGCACGGCACGCAAGGCGCCTGCGTCGTCTGCCGGCAGACGCAGGCGGGCCGAGGCGGTGATGAAGGCGGCGACCAGCGGATACAATCGGTCGTTCCACCCCATGTGGGTCGCACCCGCATCGACGATCAGGCCGATGAGCAGATCGGGATTGGCGGCGCGGAAGGCCGGGTGGTCGGTGTTGGCCAGGTTCCAGCCGGTGGTGCGGTCCTCGTGGTCGCGCAGCACCCCGGACGGGCCGGGGCCGAACTCCTCGAACTGGCCCTGGATGTGCAGCCACGGCAGGTGCGACACCCGGCTCGTGTCGGTTCCCGGCGGCGGCACGCTGGCCGACACGCAGAAACCGCCCTTGAACGTCATCGCCGCGAAGCAGCGCTCGGGGAAGGCGAAGGCGAACCGGGTCGACCAGACCGTGCCGGCGGACCAGCCATAGGGCATGAACGGGACCCGGAGCAGTTCAGGGTGGCCGCTCTGCTGCGCCAGATCCGTGAGCGTGGCCTCGAACTGGTCGTGACCGCTGACCACCAGGTTGTCACCGATGTCGATCCGCGCACCGATGAGGATGCCGATCCCGACCGAGGCGCAGGCCGAACGGATGATCTCTGAATCGACGAAATCCTGCCAGCCACCGAGCAGCAGGCCGCGGATGCGCGGGGCCTCGGGCGGGATCCACAACCAGGCCGTGCCCGGCTTGCTCCTGGGATCCGCCGGATTGGCCGGGATCGCGGACTCGTACTGGTAGAGATCCGAGGCGGACAATCCCGCCAGGGCGAGCACGACGGTAAGCCAGCGAACGGATCGGATCATGGCCGGTTCCTACGGCCGGCGGTCGTGATCGTTTGCGGCAATCTCCCGTGCGAATGCGGCGATCCATTTCTGCCGCCAGCCGGGCATCCGTGCGCGGATCCGGGGGCTGGATCCCTGATCCTGGGTGCGGATCCTCTGCACGCGACCGCAGTCAGGACGATCATGATGCTGCTCCGGATCCTCAGGCTGGTCCATGCCGCGGACGTGGCGCTGACCGTGCGCCAGGGTCGGACGACGGTGCACGGAACGCTCCCGCAGGCGCTGCGCGATGACATCGAGCAGACCTTCCGCCTGCACCAGGTCCGCTCCGGCAGCGTGCTGCTCATCCGCGACTCGGCGCGCTGGAAGGTGGTGACCTACGGCGGAGCCAAGGCGATCCACCAGGCGATCACCAACGTGGTGAATCTCTGATCTCATTCCGGTATTCAGCGCCTCAGGCGACCCACGGCACCGTGAAGCCATACGATCCGGGTTGGAGCTCCAACCGGATCCGATTGCCGACCCGGGCCTGGACCGCGATCCCCTGGCTCTGATCCAGGCCCTTGCCGCCTTCACGCACGCCAGCGGCTGCGGTGGTCGGCAGCACCGCCGTGGCGGTGGTGTTGGGCGGCACGACGACGTTCCATCCCCAGGTTTTCCCGACGATCTTCCAACGGCTCTCGATGGTGCCGTGGCCGGTGGTCACGCTGGCGGCGGCCTCGGTGAGCCCCCCTCCTGGGCGGGGTTCGAGGTGGATGCGGCGGTAGCCGGGTTCGGCCGGGGCGATGCCGGCGACCACACGGTAGAGCCACTCGCCGACCGCGCCGAAGGCGTAATGATTGAAGGAGTTCATCTCCGGGTTCTGGAAGCCCGTCTCGCGCGTCCAGGCGTCCCAGCGTTCCCAGATCGTGGTCGCGCCCTGGGTCACCGAATACAGCCAGGATGGGAACTCGCGCCGGGTCAACAGCGCATACGCGGTGTCGAGCCGGTCGCCGTCGCTGAGCACATGCAGCAGGTGCGGCGTGCCGAGGAAACCGGTCGACATGCAGCCACGCGTGCGCAGGTCGGCCTCCAGCGCGTCGAGCGCGGCGACTCGCAGCTGGACGGGGATCAGGCCGAAACGCAGCGCCAGGGTGTACGCGGTCTGGGTCGGCGTCTCGGTCAGACGCCCATCGGCGCCGAGGAAGCGCGCCTGGAAGGCGGCGACGACGCGTTGGCAGAGGTCGGCATAGCGTGCGGCGTCTGCCGAGCGGCCGAGCACGACCGCGCTGCGCGCCATGAGATCAGCCACGTGGGCGTAATAGGCGGTGCCGATGAGCTGGAACGAGGTGCCGCCCTGCTTGCCGGGGGAACCGTCGAGGGCGCACCAGTCGCCGAACGACCGCACCTGCGAATGGGGTTCGCCGCGCAGGTGACCGTGCGCGTCCGATGCGAGCCAGCCCATCCAGCGCTCCATCGCCTCCCAGTGGTCGGACAGGATCCGGGTGTCGCCGCTGGCGCGGAAGACCTCCCAGGCGCAGATCACGATGGCGTCGGACCAGCCGGGACCGCCGTCCGGCCACGTGCCGGGCAGGTGGGAATTGGGCACCAGGCAAGGCACGCTGCCGTCGGCGTACTGGGCGTCGCGCACGTCCTGCAGCCATTTGGCGAAGAAGCCGCGAACATCGAAGAGGTACGCCGCGGTGGGCGCGAAGACCTGGGCATCGCCCATCCAGCCCAGGCGCTCGTCGCGCTGCGGGCAGTCGGTGGGCACGTCGAGGAAGTTGCCCTTGAGGCCCCAGACGATGTTTTCATGCAGACGGTTGAGGAGCGGGTCGGAGCAGCTGAAATGCCCGGTGCGTTCCATGGCAGAATGCACCACCACCCCCGCCACCGCCTGGCGCGGAGGCGGCTGGTCGATGCCGCCCAGCTCGACGTAGCGGAAGCCGTGGCTGGTGAAACGAGGCTGCCAGGCCGGTGTGCTGCCATCGCTGGTCCAATGGTCGGTGGCCTTGGCGGTGCGCAGGTTCGCCAGATGCAGCCGGCCATCCGATTCCAGCATTTCACCATGACGCAGGCGCAGCGTGGTACCGACCGGCAGGGCGTGATCGAGATCGAGACGGACATGGCCGGCGAGGTTCTGGCCGAGATCGTAGATCCAGTTGCCCCCGGGATCGCGGGTCGGCCCGGTGACCGCCGGCACGATCTCATGCTCCTTGGGCATGGGGCCGCGCGGCGCCTCGACGATGATGCCGGGATCCGGCTGGACGAGCACGGCATCCCAGGCGGATTCGCTGAAAGCAGCGGTGCTCCAGCCGGGCAGGGCGAGGCGGTCGTCGTGGCGTTCGCCCATGATCAGGTCGCCGGCGAGGATCCCTCCACGCGCGGCGCGCCAGGTGCCATCGCTGGCGACCAGCGTCGTGGCACCGTCGGGATGGCGGATCTCGAGCTGGGCCAGCAGCAGCGGGCGTTCACCATAGAGCTGGCGCTGGCGTTTTTCGAGATGGCCGCAGTACCAGCCGTCTCCGAGGACGACGCCGAGCACATTCGCCCCCGACCCGAGCAGGCTGGTGACATCGTAGGTGCGGTAGCGCACGCGCTTGCGGAAGTCGGTCCAGCCGGGATTGAGCACCTCGTCACCGATGCGCCGGCCGTTGATCCAGGCTTCGTACAGACCGAGGGCGGTGATGTAGAGGCGCGCCGAAACGACTGGTCTTCCCAGGTTGAACGGCTTGCGCAGGTGCGGACAGGGCGCGCTTTCGCCGCGCGTACCGGCCCAGGGCGCGCTGATCCATCGCGCGGACCAGTCCTGGCGCCGTGGCAGGCCCATTTCGAAACGGGCAGGCGTCGCGGCGGCGATGGTATCGCCGCATTCATCGCGGATCGCGACCGTCCAGAAGGCCTGCTGCCGGGCGCCAAGCGCGGATCCGCCATATGGGATGCGCTGGCTGTCGGCCCCTTCGATCCAGCCGCTGTCCCAGAGATCGCCACCGCCAGCGGCGAGGATGGCGGGACTGGAGGCCGCACGCAGGCTCCAGGCCGACTGCCGCGCACCGCGCCGGGATGCGTTCATGCGCCAGGACAGACTCGGGGGATGGTCCAGGCCGAGGGGATCGATCTGGTCGTCGGTCTTGAGTGACAGCACCGGCACGGACATGCGGGTTTCCTGCGAATGTGGCTGGGGGCGACGCGGTGGAATGCGGCTTGGCCCGGCGTCCGACGCTCAGGGTTGCGTACGCGCCGCCGGAGGCGGACCGGCGACCGGATAGAACGCGGCTTCCAGCACCCGGCAGATCGCGTGGTAGACCGCGAGATGCAGTTCCTGCACGTCGGCGGTACGGCTGGACGGGACGCGGATGCAGAGGGTGGCCAGTCCCTTGAGCGCGCCGCCGCCCTGGCCGGTGAGGCCGATGGTGGTCATGCCGCGCGCGTTCGCCGCCCGCACCGCGAGGCCGACGTTGCCCGCGTTGCCGCTGGTGCTGATGCCGGCCAGGACATCGCCGGGGCGGCCGAGCGCGGTGACGAGCTGGGCGTATTCGCACACCGCCTCGCGATCGTTGGCGGTGGCCGTGCGCAGGCTGGTGAAACCGGTCAGCGGAATCGCCGGCAGGCCCTGTTCCAGCCGGCCGCGCAGGTGCGGATCCTGCTCGGCGTCCACCGGCGCGGGCCGGCGGCGTTCGAAGTTCTTCAAGAGCTCGCCGGACCAGTGCTCGGCGTCGGCCGCGCTGCCTCCGTTGCCGCAGATCAGGAATTTGTTGCCGGCGGCGAAGGACGCGGCGATCAGGCGGGACGCCTGCACCAGATCGCCGGCACAGCCGGCGAGCGTTGGATGGCGGGCGAGCAGATCCGCCAGGATGGGCGCGGTGAGGCCATCATCGATCGGCACGGGAGTCGGCACAGGCTGGTTCATCGGCTGCTTTCGTAGGGGATTCAGGGTTTGCCAGAGAGAATGCGGTTGTGGTAGACCGCGACCGCGACCGCCTGGTGCTCGGCCAGGCTTTCACCCAGGGCGGCGGGCACGACGCGGCAGACCGCGAGCGACTCGGCGAGGGCCTCGCGCCTGAGCTCTTCGAGCAAGGGCGGTTCGAGGATCGCCCGGGCGCGGATGTAGATCGAGCCCACCACCACCACCTCGGGATTGAGGATGTCGACCAGCAGCGCGATGGTACGGCCCAGCCGGCGGCCGGTCTCGTGCATGATCGCCAGGGCCTGGGCATCGCCGGCCAGGGCCGCGCCAGCCACCGCACGCGCATCGCGGTGCGGCCAGTCCGGGGGCAGCGCGCCGGAAGCGATGAGGTCGCTGACCCGACGGGCGATGCCGCCGCCCGAGCACCAGCCCTCGGCCGAACCGCGCCTGCCGTGGCCGAACGGGCCATCGTCGCTCAGGCGGACGTGGCCGATCTCGCCCGAGTTGCCGTTGGCGCCCTCGTACATCCGCCCATCGCAGATGATGCCTGCGCCGAGTCCGGTACCGAAGGTGAGGAAGACCATGTTCCGGCTGCCGATCCCGGCGCCGAACTGCCATTCCGCGATGGCCCCGGCGTTGGCGTCATTCATCAGGAAACCGCTGCCGCCAAAGCGATCGGTCAGCCGCTTGACGATCGGCAGGCGATCCCAGCCGGGCAGGTTGGGGGGCGAGCAGATCAACCCCGCCGCCGTGTCGAGCGGTCCGCCGCAGGCGATGCCGAAAACCGGGTTCGGGCCGGGATCCAGGCTGGCGACCGCTGCAAGCAGGCGTTCCACCGTCTCATCCGGCCGGACGGTCTCGATCCGGCGGGAGTCCTCGATCGTACCGTCGTCGCGGGCGCGCACGGCGGCGCACTTGGTGCCGCCGATGTCGATGCCGATGATGGTCATGCGCGCAGCCTAGATGGCGACCTGGCACGTCAATTCCAGCGGATCACCTCGATCGGGGTCAGGGATCCGCGGGTTTCAGCGCTCCATCGTCCAGGCGCAGCCGACGCGCACCGACGCTCAGGATCCCATCGGCCACGCTGATCTGCGGCCGCTCCTTGGCGATCGTGAACACGCTCAAGCGGCGGGCGCCGGCGGCGAGATCGAAGCGCCACCAGCGGATGCCGCTGGACAGGGCGTGGATCTCGGGATCCGGACTGGGCAGGAAGATGGTCCGGCCGGGTTGCACGAGCACGGCGAGGAATGGACTGCCGCTCTTTCCCGAATAATCGATGAGCATCGACCAGGAGTCCCCGCCAGCGGGGACGCCATGGTCGCGCAACCAGGGTTCGACCACGGTGGCGGCCTGGACCAAGGTCAGGTCGGGGCCAGGCGAGGACGTCGCGACCAGGGTCGACGGGGGTATCGCCGCGAGCGGTTCGCGGAAGCCGCCGCCGACCAGCACCACCTGGCCCGATCTGGGATTGGGATCGCCGGCACGATCGCCCAGGCTGATCCCGCATACCAGATCCGTCCCTTGTCCGGTCCAGGCGTTGCGCACCGCGAGCATGCCGGGCAGGCCGGTCATCACCTTGGCCAGGTTGGGTGGCAGCGAGGCGTTCCCTGGCGGCTCCTCATCCAATGGCCAGAAGGCCCAGGCATAGACCGCCGCCAGGGGGCGGTCGCCGATCTCGAGCCGGTCGGCCTGCTCCTGCGAGCCGTTGAACAGGTTGCGCCAGGCCCAGCGCAGGAGCCCATGACCGCTTGGCGGCACCAGGCCGAAGCCGAGGGCGAAATCCCCGTACGCCAGCGGCGCCTCCGC
This sequence comes from uncultured Candidatus Kuenenia sp., assembly GCA_964654285.1. Lineage (GTDB taxonomy): Bacteria > Planctomycetota > UBA11346 > UBA11346 > UBA11346 > BJHQ01. The sequence goes on along the minus strand of CAZZJC010000002.1, from coordinate 146,143 downwards.
CTGGCCCTGGAGCGGGCGCAGAGCGGTGGTGGTCGGACCAGCGCGGACGGTCTCCCACAGCCAATGCTGCACGGTGGGATCCAGGTAGTCCCGCCATGGCGAGATCAGATCCCGCCCCCCGGCCGAGCGCAGGGCGAGCAGATACGGATACGTCGCCTGGGACATGGGGGTGCGCGGGCAGAAATGGGCGGCGCTGAAGCTGTCATTGATCGCATTCCGGCCCTGATGCAGTTCGCGCCGGACCGTCCCCTGGAGCCAGTCCAACCTGGCGGCGATGGTCCGCTGGACTTCGGCATCCAGGCCATCGTCCCCCTGGAGGGCGAACCAGATCAGGCCGATTCCCGCCTGATGCGCGTGCACGATATGGCAGGCGGAACACGCCGGAGCGGAGCCGGCATCCGGCCCGTATCTGCCTGCGAATCTCCATAAGGCCTGGGCGGCGGCGCTGCGCTGCTGCGGCGTCCAGCCCGGATGGGCGAGGTCGTAGGTCAGGGCGAACGCGAGCGAGAAGGTCAGATGGTCGCCCCGGATGGTGTCATTGAAATCGCGGTCGTTTTCCAACCGTTTCGCCACGATCGCCATGAGGTCGCGGTAGGCCGCCGTGGCGCGATCGGCTCCGCCATCGGCCTGGTAGAGCAGGGCCTGGGCGAGGCAGGTGATGCCGGCGGCCCAGTGCTCCTTGTAGCCATGGTCGAGCATCGCCCGCACCCGGGCGGCGATGCGCCGGCCGACCGGAGCGGCGGAACGCGCGCGCATGGTCTCGGCCTGGGTGGTGCGCCAGAGCAGACGCGGATGCTCGTTCGGGGCCGGCGCGACGAAGCCTGGCACCGGCACCGACCAGTCGGCGGGAACGGTCGTCTCACGGCCTTGGATCACGCTGCCGCCAGATTCCGGATCGTCGGCCTTGCTGACGGTGGCCTCCCCCGCACGCGCCGGTTTCGGTCTGGCCTCTCCAGCATCGAGCCACGCAGCGGAGACGATGAAGATGACAATGAGGAGATGCCTCATGGCCGACCTCCTTCCGCTCTGGCCCGGTGCTCATCCAGATGGGCGATGGCGTTGCTGACAGCCAGGGCAGGGATGCCGGCCTCGCGGGCGGATTCCGCGAGGCGTCGCAGCAGCGGTTCGTGCTCGATCACCCGCTCCAGATAGCCCGCCCGTTCAACCGCCGGATCGACGCCGACCTGGAAGATCCGGTCGATGAAGGTGCGGTTCACCGTCTTGGCTGCCCCTGGAGGCGTGCGGACGTGGGTCAGTTCGATCAGCACCGGGTAGAAACCCCGTTGCAGCCGCACCGGCACATCACCGGCGGTCTTGATCCCGCCCAGGTAGATGCTCACCCCCATCAGGCTGGCGACGTTGATCGTGCGCGGGCGGCGATTGAAGAAAACGCTCGCGAAATACGCCTTTCCACCATTGCCAGGGGTGAACACCTGCTGCGGCAGGATGGCGTACCCGCTGCGGTTCACCCCGGCCCCGAACCACATCGGATCGCGGACGTTGCGATGGAAATCGATCATGGTCGCGCTGGCATCCTGGAATACGGCGGTCTTCCCACCGAGGTTCAGGCCGGTCCCGGCGCAGATCAGCGCCCCCTGGTTGCCGCTCAGGGCGGAAAAGGGGTCGACCGGCGTTGCCTGGGGCAGCGGTCCCGCGACCAGCCAGCGGGGTGGGAAGGCGAGTCCGAGTTCGCTCACCGGCATCTGGCAGCCTTCGGGCAGGCGATCGAGAGCCGGGATGTCGACCGGCGCCTTGCCGGCCGGCACCAGGTTGCCGATCTCGCGCGGGACGAAGCGGTTGAGCAGTTCCCGGACCTCGATCGGGGTGAACCGGCTGCCGGCGGCCACCGGCCGTTCGCAGCACACCACCTGGTCGGACCCGGCGAGGAACATCCGCCGTCCGGCGAAGACCGGCGGGGCGCGGCTGCACAGCCCCGGATTCACGGTCAGGCGGATCGGCCGGGGCGCGGCGAGCAGCACCGCGACCTGCGGCACCTGGGGGAAGTCCTTGTAGGCGTAGGCGATCGGCCCGCCTTCATCGCCGGCGAACAGATAGCTGCCGGCCAGCGCCATGCTGGACACCGGACGCATGGCGTTTTCCAGGATCGGCGTCACCTGGGCGAGGGCGGTGCCGGTGGCGGCATCGTAGGCATGGACCCGGCTCATGGTCTTGGGGCCGTGCGCGATCGAGGTCATCTCGCTGACGCTGGTCAGCAGCACGCCATCGTGCAGCACCGGCACCGGAGGGAACGCCCCCATGGCGAACAGGTCCGGACCTCCGTTCTCGACCATGGTATGGTTGGAATCGCTGCCACGCTTCTGCACGTCGGTGGGCACGTTCCAGACCAGGGCGCAGGTCAGCTGCCCGGACGCATCACGGGCGAAACGCACCGCAGCCGAGGTGCCGAACAGGTACGCCCGGTCGCCATCGATGAGCGGAGCGGTGGGGCAGTCGGGCATCACCGGCGCCGATTCGGCGAACAGCGTGCGGCCGTCATCGGCATCCAGAACCTCGCCCGAACCGAGGATCACCAGCCGACCCTGCGGCCGGTCATCAAGCCGCATCAGGCTGAACTGCCCGGCCCAGGATCCCACCCGATCACGGGTCCAGATGGTCTTGCCGCTGGCGGGATCAAGCGCCATCAGGCCGGAACCGGCGGCCACGATCAGGCGATCGCGGTGCAGCGCCGGCGGGGTCAACGGCACCAGGCGGGTCTTGCCGTAATGCCCACTGACCACCCGGGGCCGTTGCAGCGGCACGGCGGTCTCCCACTGCAATCTCCCTTGTTGGTCGAAAGCGGCGACCACCCCGCGCGGATCGTGGTAGAACAACCGGTCCCCGGCCGCCACCAGGGGCAGGCATTGGCGGGCGAGCGCCGGCAGGGAGGCCTTCCACTGACCGGCCTGGACCATGGCCTCCACCGGGGCCTCGGGCCTGCCCGACCGGTTCCAGATCGCCAGCGGATCCAGGGTCGGCAGATCGGGGATGACCGTCACCCAGGGATCCTGGGAGACCGCGATCGTCGGCTTCGAACGCCAGCGTTCGGCGCCGGTGGCGGCATCGAGGCAGACCACCTCGCCACGGTAGGTCGGCAGGTACAGGGCATCGCCGACCACGACCGGTTCGGCGTCATCGGTGGGCAGGGAGACCTTCCAGGCGACGTTGGTGCCTTTGTCCAGGTCCCAGGCCAGCGGAGGATCGGCGTCGGGATAGCGGCCGCTGCCGTCGCCTCGCGCTCCCCGCACCGGCGGGATGGGTTTCGCGCCGTCGGGTGCGGCCACGGATCGCTGTGGTGATCCGGCGGTGGCCACCCAGATGCCGAACGATCCGAACGTCCGTTCACCGTACTTGAAGGCATAGCTGTTGAAGTTGCCTGCGTTTCCGACCCCGAGCCGCAGCGGCGAGGCGCAGACGGTCAGGCGGTTGACGCCAGCCTCCAGTTCGACCGGGAAAACCGCGACCCGATGCGAACTGTGCTCCAGCGAAGGCCGCCACACCAGACGATCGTTGACCCACAACCGTCCGTCCCACGAGATGTCAGCCGCCATCCACACCCGCATCGCGACTGAAGTCGTGAGCCGGGTGGTGGCGTACCAGGTGGCGTGGTTGCCGTAATCCCCCACGAACGAGAAGCCCGGTGGATCATGATGACGCCAGCGGCTTTCAACCCGCACCGCCTCGCGCGGGACGCCGATCCGGTTCCACGGGGCCGCCAACCGGCCACGCCAGAACCAGATGCGGTCGCTGGGATCCTGCATGGGCAGGCGGGCCTCGCCCGATTCCGGGATGAACCCCGGCGCAGGCAGGTTCGGGATCGCGATCTCGGGCAGGTTGGGCAGCCGTTCGAAGCTGGTGGATCGACGCAGGAATCCGGCGCACAGCCAGTCATCGATCTGCGCCCATTGCTGCGCCCCGGTCGCGGGAGGCACGGCGGCAAGCAGGTTGCCACCGTCCGGCGTGCGGGGCAGCGGTACCTGGGCCGAAGCTGTGTAGGGGCCGAAGGTCGGATCGCCCTCGGCGAGGACGGCACCGGTCAGGACGCCGCGGTTGCGCGTGCGATCCTCGACCGCCGCCCGGGCGGCCCGCGCCAGGGATGCGAGGTACATCGGCACTCCACCCGACCAGGCGGCCAATCCTCGGATGAGCGGACGGTTGACGCCTTCTTGGCGTGGAGTCGCCATGAACATCCCGCCGTTGGGATAGTAGCGCCAATGATCATCGGCAGCGGTGTCGAGATCGCGCAGGGCGTCGGGCCAGGCCACCAGCGGATCGCGCAGGGCCTGGTCGAGGGCATGGATCTGCCGATACAAGGTGCAACCGTCCTCCAGGAGATCCGCATCCTTCGCTGCGGACGGATCGACCGCTGGCAACGGTGCCGGCATCTCGGAGCGGATCACGACTCCTGCCAGCAGCCCGCGTCCGGTGAAGGCATCGATCCCGCTTGAATCCACCGTGCCGGCGAAGGCCTGGGCCAGGACTCCGGTGACGGTGCAGGAATACGATCCCTCATCGCCGGTGGACCAGACGTTGCAGGCGAATCCCCCCCCCTGGGATCCGGGGGCCGGGCATTCCCAGGCGAAGCGCTGCTCGACCTTGCGCAGGGGCATCCACGGATCGCTGCCCATCAGCACCGACAGATCGACCTTCAGCCGGCCATCCTTGAGGCTGAACCCGCTGGCGGACACCTCATGCAGCACCGGCAGGCCGCCGTTGAGGTTGCAGCCCCAGCCGCGCTGGATCCGTCCGTCCTCGATCCAGGCCCAGACGCGGACGCCGCGCTGATCCGTCCGCAGCAGCCGGGCATCGAGGATCCAGCCCCGGCGTTCACGCGCCGTGAATGTCAAGCGCTGGGACTGTTCGCGGACGCGTTCCCGGGGCAGGAACCAGACATCCCATTCGCCGCGCGTACTGCCGGTTCCTATCATGTTGAACTCGGGCAGACCGGTGTCGCAACCTTCGGTGGAGCAGGGAATCTCGTAGCGCACGTCCTTGCGGCTGGCCGATAGGACGAGTTCTCCTGACACCCCTCCCGCATCGGCCTGCAGGCCGCTGGCATCCACGCCCGTCGGATGGAACATTTCATGGAAACGCGAGGTGACCCAGCCCAGTTCCGGTCCGGACCAGGCGCCGCCCCGGCGCAGCAGGCGCAGCCGCGGGGTCTCCCAGACCGGCGCGAATCGGCTCAAGGGTTCGTAGCGGACGATCAGGTGGTGCCGGAAGGCGTCCTCCGGCCACAGCTGGACCTCCGTCATCGGACCGGCCGCGACGGCGCGCTCGGTGAGCAGCCGATGCAGCGCATCACGGCTGGCGACGAGATCGGTCAGGGCGCGGAGGCTGTGGCCATCCGCGGCCGCCGCGATGCCAGCCGTCAACAGCAGGACGGGCAGGATGGTAAATGGGAAGCACGGCATGGATCTGCTCCGCATGGACCTGCTACGCATGGATCTGCTGCGCATGAGGCTTGGTACCCGATGATACGGATGGACGGCAAGAACATTTGCGTCGGCACACCATCCTTTTGCGCCAGTGCCGTTCCCGGCGTCCGCAGCGGCAGGCCTGGGGGCCGCCATCCGGTCTACCGCGCGGATCCTGGCCCCGGATTGCGCCCGATGCCGCCTGGCGAACATGGCCACCATGCCGAACGATAACCGTCGCCCGGTGCGCATCGCGTGTTTCGGAATCGGAGGAACCTTCTTCCGTGAACGTCTGGCCCACGGGGTGCAGAGCTATGTGCGCCAGCATCCTGGCTGGTATGTACGATTCTTCCCGGGCGATCCGGTCGGAGTCGCCGCAGCCACGGCCTGGCAGCCGCATGGGGCGATCGCCCACCTCGACCAGCGCCCCATCGCCATGGCGCTTGCCGGCTGGTCGACCCCGCTCATCAACAGCTCCCGCAGTTTTCCCGAACTTCCCCATCCTTATGTCGGGGTCGACAACCGCGCCGTGGGCCGGCTCGCCGGCAACCACCTTCTCGACGCCGGCTACCGCCGGTTCGCCTTCGTCGGCCGGGTCGGATTCGCCAATTCCCGCCAGCGCCAGGAAGGCTTTCTTGAAGTCGCGAGGATCGCCGATCCCCAGGTGGCGATCTGGGATGGGCCCGTGCCGATACCCGGTGGCGGCGTCGAGCCCGAGGACCGGGCCTTCGGCGACTGGCTGACCGCGCTGCCGGATCGCTGCGGCATCATGGTCGACCACGAACCCCTGGCGGCACTGGTGTTCGACCACGCGCGCGACCGCGATCTCGCCGTGCCCGATCGGCTCGCGATCATCAGCGGACTGGCCGAGGAAATGGCAGGAGACGCCGCCTTGAGCGCGGTCCGCCTGGAGATCGAACGCTGGGGCTACCGCGCCGCCGAGGTGCTCGGCGATTGGCTTCTCCACGATCGCCAACCGGCCGACGAGACGCTGCTGCAACCGGAGGGCATCGAGGTGCGCGGATCGACCTCGCCGGTCGCCTTCAGCGATCCGCTCATCCGCCAGGCCATGATCTTCATCCGCGACCACGCCGACCGCGCCATCCAGGTCCTGGATGTCGCCAAGGCCCTCAACACCAGCCGACGCGCCCTCGAACGCCGCTTCGCCAGCGAGGTCGGGCGGTCGATCCTGGCCGAGATCCACCGCGCCCACGTCGAGCACGCCAAGATCCTGCTGCTCGACCACGACCTGCCCCTCAAGGTCGTGGCCCGACGCTGCGGCCTGGCCAGCGAAGCGCACCTGCGCCGGCTGTTCCAGAAGACCGCCGGAGAGTCGCCTGGTTCCTGGCGGCACCGGTTCAAATCCAGGAATCCTGGACAATGAAGCCGAATGGATCCGGTGGATTACCGGCTCAATCCTTCTTGTAGAATCCAATCGGAACGCCTGGAGGCCAAGCATCGGCATTCAGCCGGAACCAACGCTCATCACACCTCGAAATAGGTGTACCCCTGGATGCCGGCCGCGAACGCCTCGACGATCTCGCGGCGTTCGGCGGGGGTGATGCGGTTCTCGCGCACCGCGCGCTCGGCGCGGTCGCGCATGAGGGCGACGAGATCCTTGGGATCGTATTCGACGTAGCCGAGCACATCCGCCACCGAATCGCCCCGGATCTCGTTGGTGTAGTCGATCCGTCCGTCGGCGTCGATGCGGACGCTGACGATGTTGGTGTCGCCGAACAGGTTGTGCAGGTCGCCGAGCGTCTCCTGATAGGCGCCGACCAGGAAGACGCCGAGCATGTAGTCGGCGCCCGGCTTGAGCTCGTGCAGCGGCAGGGTCTTCCGCACGTCGTGGAGATCGATGAACTTGTCGATCTTGCCGTCGCAGTCGCAGGTGATGTCGGAGAACGTGCCGAGCCGGCCGGGGCGCTGGTCGAGGCGATGGATCGGCATGATCGGGAAGAGCTGGCCGATCGCCCAGGAGTCGGGCAGCGACTGGAAGACGCTGAAGTTGGCGTAGTAGATGTCGCTCAGCGCGTCGGTGAGGTCGCGCAGCTCGTCGGGGACGTACTTGAGTTCGGCGGTCTGCTTGGCGATCTCGCCCACCGTGCGCCAGAACAGCATCTCGCCCTGGGCGCGCTGGCGCAGGGTCAGGGAGCCATGCAGGAAGGCGTCGCGGATCTGGTCGCGGTGGTACATCGCGTCGTTGTAGCATTCCTGCAGGTTCTTCGGCGACAGGCTCTTCTGGATCTCCTGCAGGTTCTTGAGCAGTTCCGGCGCGTTGGCGCCGAGGTCGATCTCGCCGTTGGCGGGATAGTCGTCATCGAAGCTGCTCACATCGAGCACGTTGAAGATCAGCACCGACGAATACGAGACGAGGTAGCGCCCGGACTCGCTGATGATGGTCGGATGCGGGATGCCGGCCTTGTCGCAGCTCGCCATCACCGATTCGATGATGTCGGTGCAGTATTCGCGGATGTCGTAGTTGCGGCTGGAGGGGAAGTTGGTGTGCGAGCCATCGTAGTCGACGGCGAGGCCGCCGCCGATGTCGAGGATGCCCATCGCCGCACCTTCCTTGGCGAGGTCGGCGTAGACGCGCACGGCCTCGGTCACCGCCGCGCGGATGCTGCCGATGTTCGGGATCTGGCTGCCGAGGTGGTAGTGCACCATCTGCAGGCAGTCGAGCATGCCCTTTTCGCGCAGGAGGTCGACGCTGCGGATGGTCTCGGCCATGGTCAGGCCGAACACGCTGCGATCGCCCGAGGATTCGCTCCACTTGCCGCTCACCCGCGCCGACAGCTTCAGGCGCACGCCGATGCGCGGGCGCACGCCCATGCGCGCCGCGCGTTCGAGCACGAGATCCAGTTCGCTCGGCATCTCGAGCACGATCAGGGTCTGGGCGCCCATCTTCAGGCTGTAGAGCGCGAGGTCGATGAACTCGGCGTCCTTGTAGCCGTTGCAGACGATGTAGGCCTCGGGATCCTGCATGTAGGCGAGGGCGATGAGCAGCTCCGCCTTGCTGCCGGCTTCGAGCCCGTGGTGGTAGCGCTTGCCGAAGGTCGCGATCTCCTCGATCACCTGCTGCTGCTGGTTGACCTTGATGGGATAGACGCCGCGGTAGTGGTTCTTGTAACCGGTGGCGGCGATCGCCTCGGCGAAGCTCTCATTGAGGCGCGAAACGGTGCGGTCGAGGATGTCGCGGAAGCGCAGGAGCACCGGCATGCCCATGCCGCGCTCCTTCAGTCCGGCGACGACCTCCATCAGGCTGACGTCATGGGTCGAACCGCCATTGCCGTTCGCCAGCTTCACCACCGCCTCGCCGGCGGCGTTGACATCGAAGAAGCCGGCCCCCCAGGTGCGGACGCCGTAGAGTTCGGCGGACTGCTGCACGGACCAGCGTTCAAGCGGCTCTGATTTCATGGAAGGATCCTCGTGGGCGGAAGCGGTCGGAAGGACGATGGGACGGGTTGCGGTGCGCGGCGCGCACCCTGGCGGGGCGGATCGACGCGATAGCCTGCGGCGCCATGCGAAGATCCTATGAATCCAGGACGGGCGAAACGGCTTCCCGGCGTCTGCCGGCCGAGTGGGAGCCCGTGGGGGCGGTGCTGGTGACCTGGCCGCATGCGGGGAGCGATTGGTCCGCATGTTTGCCGGAGGTGCAAGCCCTCTATGCGCGACTCGCGGCGGCGATCGCGCGCCATGCCCGCCTGCTGGTGTGCGCCGACGACCCGGCCGAGGTCGCCGCCGCGCTCACCGCCGCCGGCGTGCCGGCGGGACGCGCCGACGTCGTCCACGTCCCCACCGTCGACACCTGGACCCGCGACTACGGCCCGATCACCGTGCTTGAGGCTGGGAAGCCGCGCCTGATGGACTTCGGTTTCAATGGCTGGGGCCTGAAATTCCCGGCGGATCTCGACAACCAGGCGTCGCGCCGCCTGCACGCCGCCGGGGCCTTCGGCAAGACCCCGCTGGAAACCGTGGGCCTGATCCTTGAAGGCGGCAGCATCGAAAGCGATGGCCAGGGCACCATCCTGACCACTTCCGCCTGCCTGATGTCGCCGAACCGCAACCCGCACCTCGACCGCGCCGGGGTGGAGGCAGCCCTCGCCACCCACCTCGGGGCGAAGAGGGTGCTCTGGCTCGAGCACGGCCACCTCGAAGGCGACGACACCGACGCCCACGTGGACACCATCGCCCGGCTGTGCCCTGACGACACCATCGCCTACGTCCGCTGCGATGACCGCACGGATGCGCATTTCGCCGGGTTCGCCGCTCTGGAGCAGGAACTGCGTGCCCTGCGCACCGCGGCCGGGCAGCCCTACCGCCTGGTGCCGCTGCCGTGGGCGGCCGAGCGGCGCTGCCCCGACGACGGTCATCGCCTGCCGGCGACCTACGCCAACTTCCTCCTCGTGAACGGGGCGGTGCTGGTGCCGACCTATGGCGAGGCGGAGCGCGATCGCGCCGCCGTCGCCGCCGTGCAGGCGGCCTGCCCGGCGCACGTGGTCGAGGCGGTGGACTGCTCCGCCCTCATCCGCTGGCACGGTTCGCTCCACTGCGCGACCATGCAGATCCCGGCCCAGGTCTGGGCCTAGACCGCTTCCACCGCACGTCCTGGGCACCTCCTGCCATGAACACCCTTCCCGTCGCCCTCATCCAGCAGACCTATGCCGGAACCCGCGAGGCCATGCTGGCCGCCACCGCCGCCGCCGTGCGCGCGGCGGCGCAGCAGGGCGCCAGGCTGGTCGCCTTGCAGGAACTGCACACCTCGGCCTATTTCTGCCAGACCGAGGACGTCCTCGCGTGCGCCATGGCGGAGCCGATCCCGGGGCCGTCGACCGCGTACTTCTCGGCCCTGGCGCGCGAGACCGGGGTGGTCCTGGTCACCTCCCTGTTCGAACGCCGCGCGGCCGGGCTGTACCACAACACGGCGGTGGTGTTCGAGCGCGACGGCGCCATCGCCGGGAAGTACCGCAAGATGCACATCCCGGACGATCCGGGTTTCTACGAGAAGTTCTATTTCACCCCGGGCGATCTGGGCTTCACCCCGATCGACACCTCGGTCGGCCGCCTGGGGGTGCTGGTGTGCTGGGACCAGTGGTATCCCGAGGCCGCCCGCCTGATGGCCCTGGCTGGGGCCGAACTGCTCATCTATCCGACCGCGATCGGCTGGAATCCAGCCGATGACGCCGACGAGCGCGCGCGGCAACGCGAGGCCTGGATCATCAGCCAGCGCGCCCACGCGGTCGCCAACGGGCTGCCGGTGCTGGCGATCAACCGCACCGGCCATGAGGCGGACCCATCGGGTACCAGCGCCGGCATCCGCTTCTGGGGCTCCAGCTTCGTGGCCGGGCCGCAGGGCGAGATCCTCGCCAGCGCCGGCACCGATGCGGATGCGATCCTGCGCCTCGACCTCGACCTCGGCCGCAGCGAGGACGTGCGCCGCATCTGGCCCTTCCTGCGCGACCGCCGCATCGACGCCTATGGGGATCTGACCCTGCGCTATCGCGACCGGCCGGCCCCAGGCTGATCCCCCCGCAACCGCGACCCGCCGGACGCAAGTCCTTCCCCATCAGCGCAATGCCGGTTCCGGTGGCTGTTGCACCATCTGCAACGGGGGGCTAGCCTCCCGTCCCGCCATGGCATCGTCTTCAGAAAGAACGCCGAGGTCGTCGAGCCGCGCGACCGGCAGCGCGACCGGCAGTTCGTCGCGCCGCATCCTGGCGCTGGTGGCCGTGGTCCGCGAACGCCAGGCACGGGATCCGCTCTGGTCCCATCTGGCCCTCAATGGCCGCTGGATCTGCCCGTTCTGCGTCGGGGCGATCGCGCGCCGGCCGGGGCGCAGCAACGACGAATCGCTCGCCGCGCATCTCGATGGCTGCCGGGCCTTCGCCGGGGGGCGCGGCCAGCCGCAAACCGCCGAAGCGATCGCGCGCAAGGCCGCCTATGAGAACGTGTCCCACCTCGCCGGCAGCGATCCGGCGTGGCGGATCTACGGCCATGATGGCATCTGGTTCTGTCCCGCCTGCCTGGGCCGGATCCCTTCGGTGCGCCTGAACAACGGCCAGCTGGGCAGCTTCGTCTTCCAGGCGATGTGCGACCACCTCGCCCGCTGCGGACCTTGGCAGCAGGGCAATGTCCAGACGGTCACGGTCGTCAATGCCGCGCGCGATCGCACGGCGCAGATCCCGGTGCTGGCCAAGAGCGTGGCCGGCCAGCTGCCGAGTCCGGTCTGGCGCTACGTCGATCCTTCGGGCGCATGGGTGTGCCCGTGCTGCCTGGCACCGGTCTCCGCGGTACGGCTGTCCACGCCTGCCGACTGGCAGAACGCCCCGGAGGCGATGGCGGGGCATCTCCTCCTCGGCTGCCGCGCCTACCGCCCGGACCGTCTGGAGATCCAGCCGGAAACGGCGGTCCAGCGCGCCGCGCAGGTGGTGACGTCAACCCCGCTGCCCGCTCCGGCGGCCCGCCTGCGGTCCCCGCGTCCTGGGCTGGGGACGACCTCCAAGATACGCGGCACCCCGACGGTCGGCCTGCGGACACCCCAGGTCACGCGCGGCATCCGCTCGTTGTCCTCACCCGACATGCAGGCCAGCGGCCTCGACCGCCCGGCGACGGCGGCTCCGCCGGTGGCGCGACCGGTATCGGAGACGAATCCGATCCTGCCGGTGACCGTTCCGACCCGGGAACGGACCCCGCCGACGATCGATGTCGCCACCGCCGCCAAGGAGGCCGTCGCCGCCTCGTTCCTGAACGATCTGGCCGAGGACGAGATCCGCACCGCGACCCCGGCGCCGACCGCTCCCCCGATCGCATCGCCGCCGGACAACCTCGGCTGGATGGACATGGCCGAGAAGCGCGGCCAGACCAACACCGAGACCGCGCCGCCCCGCGATGACATGGCCCGCGCGCGGGAATTGCAGCAGGATCTGCTCCAGATCGCGCCGACCATCCCCGGCTACCGCTTCGCCACGCGCTTCGAGGCCTGTGCCGAGATCAGCGGCGACTTCTACGAGTTCATCCCGCTCGCCGACGGCCGCCTCGGCTTCGCCATGGGCGATGTCAGCGGCCATGGCGTCGAAGCCGGCATGATCATGTCGATGGCCAAGAAGACGCTGGAGATCTACGCCCAGTCCGGTTCGCCGCCCTCCGAGGTGCTGGTCCGGGTGAATGATGCCCTGGCGCGCGATCTTGGTGGTAAACTGTTCGTGAGCATGACCTACGCGATCCTCGCCCCCGACCAGCGCACCATCACCTGGGCCCGCGCCGGCCACAATCCGACCCTGCACTTCAACCAGGCGTTGGGGATCATGGACGAGATCAAACCCCGGGGCATGGTGGTGGGCATGAAGGCCGGGCCGGCGTTCCGCAATGCGATCGAGGAATGCCAGACCCAGGTTTCCCCCGGCGATGTCTTCCTGCTCTACACCGACGGCGTCACCGAGACCATGAATTCGCAAGGCGAGGAATTCGGCACCGATCGCCTGAAGGAGGTCCTGACCCTGCTCGCCGGCCGGGATCCCGACGACCTGGTCGGCCAGATTATGGACCGCGTGCGCCATTTCCGCGGCGCCCAGCCCGAGGCCGACGACATGACCCTCCTCGCCCTGGCGGTCGACTGATGGCTGGCCTGCGACTGCTCATGGCGGCCCTGACGCACCAGGGCCGGGTCCGCGCCAAGAACGAGGATTCCCTCTACGCCGAGGTGCGTGAGCGCATCGCCCTCGTCTGCGACGGCATGGGCGGGCACGCCGGCGGGCAGGTCGCGAGCGACCTCGCCACCCGCATCGTGAGCGGCCAGCTCCGCCACCTGCGCCCGTCCGACTGGCAGCAGGAGGACAAGGTGGTCGAGGCGATGAAGCAGGCGGTGTTCGCGGCCAACGACCACATCCTGGCCAAATCGCGCGCCGAACCCGCCCTGCACGACATGGGCACCACCCTGGTCGCCTGCGCCTTCATGGACGACCGGGTGGTCACCGCCAACGTCGGCGACAGCCGGATCTACCGCGTGGCGGAAGGGAAGATCGAACAGGTCAGCGAGGACCACAGCCTGGTCGCCGAACGCGTGCGCGAGGGCCTGCTCGATCCCGACAGCGAAGAGGCCGCGCTGCTCTCGAACATCGTCACCCGCGCCCTCGGCATGGATCAGATCACGGTCGACATCACGGTCGAGGATCTCCACGTCGGCGACACGTATCTGCTGTGCAGCGACGGCCTGTGCGACATGGTCCAGGATGAAGAGATCCAGCAGATCATCGTCCACGCCATCGATCCGGAGCAGGCGTGCATGCTCCTGGTCGAACTCGCGAACCACCGCGGCGGGTTCGACAACATCAGCGTGATCGTGGTAAAGGTCGTGGGCTGAGCCGACTCAGCGCGCGTCCTTCGTTTTCCATTCCTTGACCAGCACCTGGATCGGGCCTTCCGGCAGGACGTTGCCGTTCATGCCGTCGGTGAGCACGCCTTCGCTGCCGCTCAGGCTGAGCCAGGTTCCGCGTTCCAACTTCGGGCGATCAGCGCCGGGGAAGACCAGGTGCAGGGCGATCGTGCCGGGCGTCGCCGGCTCGGCCGCGGCCGCATTGAACGCCTGGTCGTCGGACCCCAGCCCCTTGAGCGCCATGGTGACGGTGAGGGCGTTGCCGACGCCGCCCTGGCTGGCGCTGGCGAGCACGCGCCCGCTCAGCGCGAAACCGCGCTTGGCCCGGAAGAACGGTCCGGCGGCGAAGGTGAAACCCTCGCCGGAACCGGCCTGGCGCGGGCGTTTGTCGAGCGTTCCCGGCCCCGGTTCGACGCACGAGAGGTCGGTGCGGGTGACGAGCCAGACGAGCGCGATGAGGGCGGCGACGCCGGCCACGAGGGCGAGGCGTCCGACCAGGGTGCGGTGCCAGGGGATGACGACGGCTTCCTGCGGCGACTTGGCGCAACTCCGGCAGGTGGTGCGCTCCGGCACGTTGCCGGCGCCGCAATGCGGACAATGCCAGAGATCCTTGCGCGAACCGGGCTTCAGGTCGGGATCGTCGGGCTTGTCGATGGCGGAGGGCGCAGGTCGGACCGGCGGCGCGTTTGCAGGCTTCGCTGGAGCAGCCGTGGCTGGTCCAGGCTTTGCCACCGGAACCGCCTCGGACGAGGGCGCCACAGGGGGCGCGAACGAGCCCGGCAGCACGACCTGCTGCCCGGCGAACGGGTTCGCGTTGGCTGGTTTCTTCTCGGCCTTCTGCGGCGGTTCATCGTCGACGAAACCGGGGAAGTCCTGGTCGGCCATGGGCGTGCTCCGTGGTGCGGCAGCCTGCCCACCTCGGCGCCTCATTCCAGCCCGCCAGGATCAGGCCATCAGCCCAGGCAGCGGCCCACCGCCGCGACCAGGGCGTCGGCCTCGGCCTGGGTGGGCGCCTCGGCGATGATCCGGCTGGCGGGTTCGGTGCCGCTGGCACGCACATGCACCCAGCGGTCGGGCCAGGACAGCTTGAGCCCATCGCGCACGTCGATCGTCGCAGCCTGGGCCAGATCAGCCGCACGGATGCGCGGGATCGCGGCGGTGACGGTGGCGCGATCGACCGCGACCTTGCGCTTCACCATGGCGTAGCGCGGCAGGCTGGCCACGGCCTCCTTGAGCGTCTTCCCGGAACGGGCGAGGTATTCCAGGACCAGCGCGATGCCCACCTGGCTGTCGCGGCACCAGACCACGCGCGGATCGATGACGCCGCCGTTGCCTTCCCCGCCGAGCAGCGCGCCTTCGGCCTGCATCGCGTCGAGCACATGCGCCTCGCCCACCGGGGTGCGAACGACCCGGCCGCGATGACGGGCGGCGATATCCTCGACCATGCGCGAGGTCGACAGGTTGGTGGCGACCACCGCGCCGGTCCTGCCGGCCGCTTCCGCCGCCGACAGGCGGGCGGCGGCGCACAGCGCCAAGGTGTATTCCTCGCCGATGTAGGTGCCATCGCCGTCGATGAGCGCGAGCCGGTCGGCGTCGGGATCCTGGACGAAGCCGATCGCCGCGCCGCAGGCGCGCACCAGGGCGCCGGTGGCGACGACCTTTTCCGCCGTCGGTTCGGGGTCACGCGGAAACGGCAGTTCCGGCCGGACGTGCACGGCGGTCAGGGCGCATCCAAGGGCGGACAGCAGGCGCGGCGCGAGGACCGCACCGGCCCCGTTCACGCTGTCGAGCAGCACCGGGATGGCGGCGCGACGGATCAGCGCGGCATCGACCGAGGCCAGCACGGCCTCCAGGTGCACATCGAGCATGCCGGCGTCTTCGCGGCAGGCGCCCACCCCATCCCAACGCTTCCAGGCCGGTTCCGCCTGATAGGCGGCGAGGATCGCATCGAGCTGTCTCTGGTCCACGTTGCGCCCATCCGGGCCGTAGAACTTCAACGCGTTCCATTCGATCGGGTTGTGGCTGGCGGAGACCTGGATGCCGCCGCCGAACCGGCCGCCGCCGCGCGCCACCGCGAAAGGCACGGTCGGGGTCGGGACCAGGCCCAGGTCGACCACGGCGCAGCCGATCCCGCGCAGACCGGCAGAAACAGCCTGCACCACCAGGCTGCCGGTCGGACGGCTGTCGCGGCCGATCGCCACCGGACGGCCACCGGCGACGGCGGTGCCGAAGGCGGCGGCGAGGGCGAGCAACTGGTCCGGCCCCAGGTTGGCACCCAGGATCCCCCGGATGCCGGAGACGGAGACGACGCAGGACAGCGGTTTGGCAGGCATGCGCCGCAGGCTGGCCGGCAAGGCCCGACGTCAAGCCAAGGTCAGGGTCGTTTCTCGATGATGATGGCGAAGTCGCCGACGTTGATCGTCTGCCCCGAGCTGAGAACCCCGATCACCGGATCGAAGTTCCCGCCCACGACGTCGTAGCCTTTGATGTAGGAATACTGGGTGACGAAGGTCGCGCTGGCGCGCACCCTGCCACCATCGCCGAACGTGAAGGCGTTGCCCGCGCCACCCTTCAGATCGCCAGCCGCATCGAGGTTGGAGCGTTCGCGAACCGACTTCGTCCGTTCGCTGACCGCCAGAGTGACCGCACCGGCGCTGCGCTTCGCCAGGGCGTCGAGTTCGCCGGCGCCGAGCTTGCGATTGCGATCGCCATCAACGGCGCGGAACAAGGCGGGGAAGCGCTCGCTGAACCAGGTCTGGCGGCGGGCCAGCGCGGCGAGCACCTCGACCTCGCTCACCTTGCGGTCGCGATCGAGATCGAATTCCGTCCAGAGGTCGGCATCCTGCTTCTGCAAGGCCTGGATGCGGACGACGAAGTCATGCAAGGTCACCATGGCGGTTTTTTCAGCGGCCGCCGTGCTGTCACCCGCGCTGCCGTGCTGGGCCGCAATGCATCCCGCCAGCGCGATGGCGAGGTGCCTGAGGGCGGTGGGAATCCTTTGGCGGATGGGGCCCATGACGGTCAGCGCCTCACGCGGCGGATGGTGATGATCACGTTGCCGACGCTGAGCGCGGTTCCCGTGGTCAGGGTGCCGACCACCGGCATGTACTGGCCTTGGACGACATCGTAATCCTGGATGTACGCCTGCTGATTCAGGTGGGCGACGAAGGCCTCGCCGCCGCCTCCGCCGCTGACGCCGATGTCCGCGCCGCCCTGGCCGCCCGTTCCCGGACCGAAACGGTCGCGGGTCGAGCGTCTGCGTTCATCGACCTCCAACCGGTAGCCGTCATTCGGACTCGCATCGGCCAGCGCCTGGAGTTCGGCCACGGACAACGCGTTGTCGTGATTGCGATCGATGGTGGCGAATTCGGCCGTAAAGCGG
Organism: uncultured Candidatus Kuenenia sp.; assembly: GCA_964654285.1. Lineage (GTDB taxonomy): Bacteria > Planctomycetota > UBA11346 > UBA11346 > UBA11346 > BJHQ01. The sequence goes on along the minus strand of CAZZJC010000002.1, from coordinate 128,976 downwards.
GCCCGGAACCAGGCCGGATTCCCGGCCAACGCGGCCAGCACCTCGACTTCGCTCACCTTGCCATCGCGATCGCGGTCGAATGTGGTCCAGACCTGGGGATCAGCCTTCTGCATGGTCGCGATCCGGGCGCGCAAGATGGTGAGGGAGGTTGGCGGTGCAGCGGTCCTGGAGGCCGGGTCAGCAGCACCTGCCGATCCACCAAGCGCGAAGAGGCAGAGCAAGAACCGCGTCGGGATGGTCGGCATGACGGACCTCGGCGGTCTCGAGCATGCACCATCGCCCAGGGCATTCCCGGTCCGATCCCGACCTCCAACCGCGCCGTCATGCCCGGTGTGCAATCCGCAAACCGCACGGGATGCGCCAACAGGTTGCCCAACCCAGGCGCGCTCCTGGCGGCCGAGAGCTATCGTTCCCTATTCAGGATTCACCCACAGGTTGACGGATAGAGCCCGCATGCGGCGCGCCTCGGCCCGCATGAATTTCCGGTTGTTCCCTGTAGATCAATCGCTTGCGCCCACCGGAACCGTAGCTGGGTTCGTCAACCTGCGGGTGAATCCTCAGTCAACCTGTTGCTGCAACCGGGAGAGGTCACTTCACCAGTCGGGAGATCTCCCGGAACTGCCCGACGCCCGCCTGGCGCTGCCAGCGGAAGACGATCGATTCGGTCGGCACCACCAGCGCGCCGAGATCGCGCGCGGCGGCGAGGGCGGCGTCGCGGCTGGCCTCCAGCCGGCTGGCGACGGCGTCGCCGGCGACGACCACGTCGCGACCGGCCGCGATCAGGTCGGCGACGGTGGCGAGGACGCAGACGTGGGCCTCGATGCCGCAGAGGATGATCCGGCTGCGGTGCGCCGCCTCGATGCGCGCGCGCTGGGCGTCGTCGCCCCACGAGCTGAACGCGGTCTTGGCCAGGCGCGGCGCAGAGGGATCGGCCTCGATCAGATGGGGCAGGGAGGGCCCCAGCTTGTCCGGCACCTGCTCGCTGATGATGGCGGGCACGCCGAGCAGTTTCGCTGCGGACAGCAGGATCCGGCAGTTGCGACCGGTCGGCTGATCCGCGGCAATGCCGGGGATGGCGGCCTGGAAACGCTCCTGCACGTCGATGACGAGAAGCAGGCAGTTGGCGGGAGTCAGGTCGAAAGTGGGCATGGCGGGTTGGTAGCGTGGCCGTTCCGACGCGCCAGGGCATTCCGGCATCCCGCACGGCTTGCCCTCGCCCTTGCAGCCGCACGCTTGCCGCACCTGCCGCGCCCCCTGCTGCGACGGGTCTCATGGCCGAACGCACCCCCCTTTCCCGTTTCCGTTCCCCGCTGCTGCGCTGTTACGGCTTCTATCGGCCGCATGCCAGGATCCTGGCGGCGGCGTTGGCGGTCGGACTGGTCACCAACGTGCTCATGCCGCTGCCCGGCCTGCTCCTGGGCAAGGCGATCAACGCCCTCATCGGCGCCAGCCGCGCACCGGGCGGTTCCGAGGCGATCACGGGTCTGGCCTTCTGGTGGGCCCTGGCGCTGCTCGGTCTCGCGGCCGGACGCGGCCTGGTGCAGTACTTCGGCACCATCCTGTTCATGCAGGCGGGCCAGCGCCTGCTGCACGACATGCGTCTCGCGATCTTCACCCAGATCCAGCGCCTCGACCTGGCCTGGCACCTGCGGCACGGCAGCGGCGAGATCGTCAACCGCACCACCCGCGACAGCGACAAGGTGCGCGACGCGGTGACCGGCGGCCTGCGCTCGCTGGTCGAGATCGCGGTGCTGTTCGCAGCCGTGCTGGTGCTTCTGGCCTGCATCCATCCGCTCCTGGGCATCATCCCGGCGGTGCTGGTGCTGCTCGGGCTGTGGCTGGTGGTGCGCCAGGCGGGCACCATGGCCGCGCACGACCGCGCCAGCGGCGACGCCTACGACGCGGTGATCCAGGATCTCGACGAGGGCGTGCGCGGGGTGCGCGTGGTCAAGTCGTTCGCGCTTGAGACGAACCGGTCCCGGCGCTTCGCCGGCAACATCGACGGATTCTCCCGGCTCTGCCGCGAAGCCGTGGACTATGTCAGCCTGCACCTGCCCCTGCCGCAGCTGGTGGTCGCCCTCGCCCACGTCTGGATCCTCGTCTTCGGGGCCTGGCTGGTGACGGCCGGACGGATGCAGATCGGCGATCTGGTCGGCTCCATGCTGATGATGCAGATGATCATCTTCCGCATCGAATCGGTGGGCTCCTTGCAGCAGCTCTTCGCTGAGGCGGCAGCCTCGGCCGGGCGGATCTGGGAGATCCTCGACGCCAAGCCCGCCATCGTCGACGGCGCCCGCACCCTGCCCCCGGGTCCGCTCGGGCTGCGCCTGCGCGCTGTGCGGGTGCGCACCCCGCACGGCAAGGTGGTGCTCGACGGCCTGGATCTGACCCTCGCGCCGGGCGAGATCCTGGCCCTGGTCGGGGCGACGGGGTCGGGCAAGAGCACCCTCGCCGCGCTCATCCCCCGCCTGAGCGATCCCGAGGCCGGCCGGATCGAGCTCGGCTCCGCGGCCCTCGGCTGGATCGACGTACGCGAGCTGCCCCTGGCACAGGTCCGCCGGCGGGTGCAGATGGTCTTCCAGGACCCGTTCCTGTTCTCGGATTCGCTGGTGGGGAACCTGCGCCGCAACCAGCGCGACGCCGACGAGGCCCGCATCCACGCCGTGCTCGACGATGCCGCCGCCAGCGAAGTCGTCACCGGCCTGCCGCAGGGCCTGGCGAGTCCGATCGGGGAACGCGGCGTCACCCTGTCCGGCGGCCAGCGCCAGCGTCTCTGCCTGGCGCGGGCCCTGATCGCCAAGCCCGATCTCATCGTCCTCGACGACGCCACCAGCGCCCTCGATGCGGTCACCGAAGGGCGCATCCTCGACCGCCTGCGCGCCAGTGCGCACCGGCCCGGCATGCTGATCATCGCCGGCAAGCTATCCTCGATCCTGCTCGCGGATCGCGTCGCGCTGCTGGGCGACGACGGCCGTATCGCCGCCACCGGCACCCACGAGCACCTCGTCGCGAACTGCCCGGCCTACCGCGACCTGCTCGGTCTGGAGACGGCATGAGCCAGCCACCTCCACCCGCGCCGCCGCAGGCACCGGCACCGCCGCCGCCCGATCGCGATCTCGACATCGAGGAGGAGCTGTCACGCACCCGGCTCGACCGCCGCATGCTGCGGCGGGTCATCGATCTGCTCTGGCCGGTGCGCCACTGGGTGCTGGCGGTGCTGCTGGTGGAGCTGGTGGTGGTCGGCTCGGTCTTCGTGCGGCCGTGGTTCCTCGGCCAGGTCATCGATCATGGCTTCGTGAAGACCCCCTCCGGCCTGACCGTGGCCTGGAACGTCGTCGCGGCGATGGGGGCCGGGCTGACCCTCGCCTGGCTCGTCCGCTTCGGCCTCGGCGGCCTGCACCACTGGCTCACCGGGCGACTCGCGGTGCGGGCCTTGGGCGAACTGCGCCGGACCCTCTTCAACCATGTGCAATCGCTGAGCGTCCGCTATTTCGATCGCACCCGCGCCGGACGGGTGGTGGCCCGCGTCGACCGCGATGTCGAGGCCCTGCATCCGCTCGTGGTCAACGGCGCCCCGGAACTGCTCGGGGCGCTGGTGCGCTGCATCGGCGCCGGGATCCTCCTCGCCGGCATCGACTGGCGCCTCTTCGGCGCGCTGGCGCTGATCGCACCGCTGCTGTTCCTGGCGATGATCGCCTTCAACCGCCTGGGCATCCGCATCTGGGGCAAGGTGGCCGAACACAAGTCGCGCGTCACCGCGCACCTGGTCGAAACCGTGCATGGGGTGCGGGTCGTGCAGCAGTGCACCGACGAGGAACCCAACCGGGCGGCCTACCGCTCGCTCTTGTTTGGACTCGACCGTTCAAGCATCAGCGGCGCCTGGGCCTGGGCCTGGTTCAGTCCGTTCACCGGCGTGTTGACGATCTCGGGCTACGCGGTGCTCATCCTGGTCGGGGCGCACGACCTGGCGACCGGCGCGATCACCCCCGGCCAGCTCGCCTGCGCGGTGTTCTACGTCAACCTCTTCCTCGGCCCGGTGCAGGAGCTGGGCGACCTGTTCGAACGGTTTTCGATGGGGGCGGCGTCGGCCCAGCGCGTGTTCATGCTTCTCGACACGCCGCCCGAGGTGGTCGATCGCGCCGACGCGCGCACGTTGCCCCGGCCGCGCGGCGAGGTCGTCTTCGACCACGTCCGCTTCGCCTACGGCGACGGCCCCACCATCATCCACGACCTCAGCCTGACCATCCGCGCCGGCGAGACCCTGGCGATCGTCGGCCCGACCGGGCACGGCAAGAGCACCCTGGTGCAGCTGCTCGCCCGCTTCTACGACCTGAAGGCGGGCGCGATCCGCATCGACGGCACCGACCTGCGCGAGGTCACCCAGGCCAGCCTGCGGCGGCAGATCGGCGTGGTCTTGCAGGACAATGTGCTCTTTTCTGGCACCATCCTCGACAACCTGCGCCTGGCCCGGCCGGATGCGGACGATGCCGGGCTGATCCAGGCCGCGCGCGATCTCGGGGCCGACGAGGTACTGGAGCGCCTGCCCGACGGCTACCGCACCGAGGTCGGCATCTCGGGCAACCGGCTCTCGCACGGCCAGCGCCAGCTCGTCTGCCTGGTGCGCGCCCATCTCGCCGACCCCGCCGTGCTGGTGCTGGACGAGGCGACCAGCGCGGTCGACATCCATACCGAAGGCCGCATCCAGCGCGCGCTCCGGCGCATCTGCGCCGGCCGCACCTCGATCATCATCGCGCACCGCCTGTCGACCATCCGCGATGCCGATGCGATCGCGGTGATCCGCGACGGCCGCCTGGTCGAGCTCGGCCCGCACCAGGATCTCATCCGCGCCGGCGGGGCCTACGCCGAGCTGTACCGGGCCTACGAACGCACCGGCACCCTCAACCCGACCTGAACCCGGAGTCAGCATGAAAATCAGCGCCTGTTCGATCGCCTGGCGCAAAGCCAAGACCTACACCGGCAACGACAACCTGGCGCGCCCGTTTCCGGGGATCCTCCACGATCTCGCCGCCTGGGGCTATGACGGGGTCGAGCTCTGGGATCCGCACGTCGAGGTCATGGATGCGGCGGCGATCGATCAGCTCGCCGCCGCGCTGGCCACGCATCGCCTGACCGTGCCGATGCTGTCGGCCTACTACAATTTCACCAAGAGCGCGCAGCACGCCACGGATTCGCTCGCGCACGGCCATCGCGTCCTCGCCCGCGCGCGCCGGCTGGGCGCGACCGCGATCCGGGTCTTCACCGGCAACCACCGCAGCGCCGACGCCGATGCCGAGCAATGGGCGCGGGCGGTCGCCTGCATCCAGGAGCTGTGCGACGATGCCGCCGCCAGCGGGATTGCGCTCGCCGCCGAGGTGCACGACTGGAACCTGATGGACACCGTCGACGGCTGCGAACGCCTGATCGACCGCGTCGCGCGGCCGAACTTCGGTCTGATCTACCATCCCACCCATTTCCCGGCGGATCCCATCGCCCCCCTCCATCGCCTGGCCCGCCACGTCCGGCACGTCCATGCAACCAACCTGGACGGCACCTTGGAAACCGGCCGCCTGCGCTGGGCTGACCTCGTCACGGCGCTGCGCGGCCATGGTTTCACCGGCTACCTGTCGGTGGAATGGTTCGGCGATGCGGCCGACGCGGTGGCGCGGCGCGAAGGCGCCTTCCTGCGCGGTCTCATCGGCCGCAGCTGAATCCCAGGTCCGGTTCAGGGCACCAAGCCAGCCGAGGCCGGCGCCTCGGTCTTTTTCGGCGCCTCGCCCTTGTCCTGGAAGCAGTAGAAATTCTTGTCGCAGCGCAGGTACAGGCGGTTGCCTTCGCACACCGGCGAATTGCGGAACGGTTCGATCTGGTTCGTGGCGACCACCTCGTAGGCGGTCGCCGACTTCTCCCGGTCCGGCTTGTAGACGATGATCGTGCCCTTGTCGGTGCCGACGTAGATGTGCCCATTGGCGCGGACCGGACTCGGATAGAGCCAGCCGGCATTGGGGATCGGGATCTCGGCCACCGGTTTCAGCGTCTTGCGGTCGAGCACGCGCAGGCATTTGGGATCCTTGGCCGAGCGGGTCTTCTCGTAGGCGATCTGGTCGCTCATGAAGATGCGATCCTCGGTGATCAGCAATGAGGCGTAATACAGGCTTTTCGGAATGGCGTTCTGCCCGGTCGCGACCTTCACCTTGCCGTCCGGAGCCTGGCTGACCTCGACCCGGGCGAGCAGCCGGTTGTCGGCCAGGTAATGCGCAACCTTTCCGCCGTCGCTGACCACCGGGGTCGCGAACAGGCAGAGGTTCGGTGCGCCCACCGCCCCGACCACCTCGCCATCCGACACCTGACGGACCTTGCCGTTGGTGGTCAGGACGAGGTCGATGGCGCCTGCGCGCATCGCGACCGGACTGCCCTGGTGCATGAGCTCCTCGGATTGCCAGAGGATGCTGCCGTCATCGGCGGACAGACCGTAAATCGAGTTGTTGACCTGGAGCACCAGCACCTTGCCGCACAGGGCGGGCGAGGCGGACTGGCCGTAGCCCTTGTCGGTGATCGCCGCCACGAACCGGCCCCAGAGCAGCTTGCCATCCAGGTCGTGGCAGACCGCGAGGCCGCTGTGGAAGAACGCAAAGATCCGCCTTCCGTCCGAGGTCGGGGTGCCGCAGGTCTGGGTGACGACGCCGTTCACCTTGTGCGACTTGATCTTCCCGCCGCTGGCGGCGAAGGCCTCGAAGTCCTGCTTGGCCTTGCCCGCCAGGCTGCTGTCCGGGGAATCGGCCGCCTTCCACAGGATCGCGCCGGTCGCCTTGTCCAGCCCAAGAACCAGGTTGGGATCGGCCAGGCAGAAGATGCGATCGCCGACGATGATCGGGCTGGAGGTGCTGACTCCCGGCATGGGCGTCGTCCAGGCCAGGTTCAATCCAGGGCCGAACGCGACCGGTGGTTTGGCCGCCGGATAGTCGCCGGTCGTGTCCATGCGCCAGCCGACCACCGCAGGCTCTCCCGCAAAAAGGCCGGAGACAGCCAGCGCAGAGGCGATGAACAGGGATGGCCGCATGGATGATCCTCCTCGGGCGGGCGAGCCAGGACTCAGCCTGGCGCGGGTTCGCATGGCAACCGCTGACGGATGCCGTTCCCGGAACCTACGGCCGAGATCCCCCCTTGTTGCCCGTGAACCGGTCTTCGCCGGAAGCGTGACGCTCACTGCGGCCGGTCGAGCACCCGGTAGCCGATCGCCTCGCTGAGGTCCTCCAGCGTCACCCGTTCGCGACCATCCAGGTCGGCGATGGTGCGCGCCACCTTGCAGATGCGGTCGTAGGCGCGGGCGCTCAGGCCCAGTTCGTCGACCGCCTGCGCGAGCAGGCTGATCCCCGCCGCATCGGCATGCAGGTGCTTCTTGAGCCCGCGCGCATCCAGGGCCGCATTCGCGCAGCCCTGGCGGTCGAGCATGCGCGTGCGCGCGGCAGCGACCTGGGCCCGCGCCTCGGTGGTGGTGGCGCCGCCCGGGGCGGCCTGGATGTCCGGGCGCTGGAAGGGCACTTCGAGATGGATGTCGATGCGATCCAGCAAGGGACCGCTGATCCGGCTGCGATACCGGTGCACCGCATCGGCGCCGTCGGTGCAGCGCCGGGTGGGATGGCCCAGATACCCGCACGGGCAGGGATTCATCGCCGCGACCAGCATGCAGCGGGCGGGGAAGCGCAGCCGGCCGCCGCCGCGCGAGATGGTCAGATGGCCGTCTTCCAGGGGTTGCCGCAGCATCTCCAGCACCAGGCGCGGGAACTCCGGCAGTTCGTCGAGGAACAGCACGCCGTGGTGCGCCAGGCTGACCTCGCCCGGCTTGGGGAAGGATCCGCCGCCGATGAGCCCAACCGGCGACACGTTGTGGTGCGGCGCGCGGAATGGCCGCTGCCGCATGAGCCCGCGCCCGTCCGGCAGCATGCCGGCGCAGGAATGCACCCGCGTCACATCAAGGGCCTCGTCGAGCGTCAGCCCCGGCAGGAGGCCCGGCAGCCGGCGCGCGAGCATGGTCTTGCCGGAACCGGGCGGACCGATCATCAGCAGGTTGTGCCCACCGGCCGCCGCGGTGATGAGCGCCCGTTTGGCATGGTCCTGCCCGCGCACGTCGATGAGATCGAGCGAATCCGCCACCGCATCCACCTCGGCGCCGGCGCTGCGCGTCGGCGCCTGGGCCAGGCCGGCACGCAGCCAACGGCAGCATTCGGCCAGATTCGCCGGCGCATGGACCGAGACCCCCTCCACCACGGCGGCCTCGGCGGCGTTCGCCGGTGCGACCACCAGGCGGGTGAGCCCGGCCGCACGCGCCGCCAGGGCGCAGGCCAGCACCCCGCGCGCCGGACGCAGAGTTCCATCAAGGGCCAGTTCGGCGACGAAGGCGGTGTCGACGGGCAGCGACGGAAGCTGGTTCTCGCCCATCGTCGCCGCAAGTCCGAGCGCGATGGCGAGATCGAACGCCGGGCCTTCCTTGCGCCGACCGGCGGGAGCCAGGTTGATCACCAGATGATCGCCCGGCCGATGCGACAACCCCGACGCGAACAGCGCCGGGGTCATCCGATCGATGGATTCGCGCACCGCCGCATCCGGCAGGCCGACCACGGTGGTGCGCCCGGTACCGGTGCTCGGCTGGCTGCGCGAGACCTCAACCTCGACCAGGAAGCCCTCCACCCCTTCGACATGCGCGGCGGAAAGGCGGATCTGTTCCATGGAATCCGAGCGATACCGGCGCGGAGGCGGCACGGCAAGGATCGGTTTCACCGGATGGGCGCGGCCATCCGGTGAAACCGGACAGGGTTACGAGGCCTGGCGTTCGGATCCGACCTCGACCAGTTCCTCGTCGCCGACCGGGTCCTCGATCAGGTTGGGGTCGACCGCAGGGATGGCGGCGGATGGATCGAGATGGGTCAAGGTGGCAAGGCCGCAGGAGCCGGCGTCGCCGATCGCAGTCAGGCGGGTGACCCCGCTGACGTTCAGCGGGAGCTCGCCCAGGCCGACCACCACGGTCTGCGCGGATGAGGCCGCCGGCGCCTGGCCGGGAGCGAGCAACGTCACGGCCCGGCCCTGATCGGCGAGCACTGCGGCGGCGACCTGCGCCGTGGCCTGATCGGCGGCGGAAAGAGGCAGCAGGTTGACGGCACGGGCCTGCGGCACTTCCGGGTTGCGCCGGGTCAGCTGGCGCGCCCGACCGGCGAGCATCGCCAGCTGGCGGTCATGATCGATGAGGCGGCGGCCCTGGCCGATCAGCTCATGCAGGCCGATCACCGCAGGCAGGACGACCCCGTAGAGCTCCTCGCGCGGACGGACCATGACGCAGGCGCTGGAGACCAGCTCATGCAGCCGCCCGCCGTTCGCCTGATCCAGCGCGGTCAGGACGCGTTCGCGGATCTCGGCCGCGGCGCGGGTCGGGGGCTCGGCGAGGCGGTGGGCGGCCCGCACCTCGCGGCTGGGCTTGCCTTCACGCTGCTCGGCGGGCCAGCGCGGGTAGCCATCGATGATCAGACGGCTGACGGCCATGCCGTTCTTGACCAGGCGGGCGGCGCGCACCAGGTCGTCGACCTGCGGCCGGGTGAAGCAGCGGTAGCCGTTGCGCGAACGCTTCGGCGATGGCCAGCCGTAGCGGAATTCCCACACGCGCAGGACGCTGGGGGTCAGTCCGCTGAGCTTGGCGGCTTCTTTGATGTTGAAGGTATCGGAAGTGGGCATGGCAGGTCTCCCGTGGTCGGTTTGGACGGTTTGATGTCTCACATGCTAACCGCCCGGAGAAGGTTTCCACATAAAGACTTGACGATTTGGGGATGTTTTTGTCCTTATTTCTGAACCAAGGATTTCATCAGGCTTTTGCAATCAATGGTCCGCGACTCCAGGCATGACGGACATGACCTCGCAGGGGCCTGGGCGTGGAACTGCTAATGAACTAGTCATGATCGGGACCGATCATAATCGCAAAACCGACGTACCAGACCGTGAAGCCTTGAGGAAAGCGGAGTGGACTCCACTCCACGCGACCGATCGTTGATTGGATTGACCCTGGGATCCGGGACCGGCCTGCGCTCAGACGCCGGGGATCGTCCGCAGATCGACTTCGTCCCGCTGCTCAGGCGGCAGGTATTTCGCTGCGTATTCGCGCCAGAGACCGGAATGGATGAAGGCGTCGAAGAGGTCGGGATCGATGTGGCCTTCGAGCTTCATGCGCCCGAGTATGGTCAGGGCCTGACTCAGCTTCATCGCCTGCTTGTAGGGCCGATCCCCGGCGGTGAGGGCCTCGAACACGTCCGCGATGCCCATGATCCGGGCCTGGATCGACATCCGTTCGCGGGTCAGGCCACGCGGATATCCCTTGCCATCCATGCGTTCGTGGTGCCCGCCGGCGAACTCCGGCACCCGCCGTAGATGGCGCGGATATGGGAGCGATTCGAGCATCCGGATGGTGGCGGTGATGTGCTGGTTGATGATGTCGCGTTCTTCCGGCAGCAGCGTGCCCTTGGCGATGCACAGGTTGCGCACCTCGTCATCGCTCAGCAGCGGACGGGGCGAACCATCCTCGGCCAGCATGGTCCTGCTCGCGATGGCGCGCACCCGGACCTGGTCCTCCTCGCGCATCTTTTCGCTGCCGGTGTTGACCCGCCTGAGGAAAGCCAGGTCCTCATCGAGCCGGGCGCAGCATCCGCTGCAGTCCGCGGTGGCGATCGCACGGTCGGCACCGGCGAGGATGGATTCCAGGCAGGCGGCGCGCGCCTGCGCCTTGGCCAGGGCGAAACGGGTCGCGATGAGGTCGATGCGATCGTAGATGCGCGCCAGCTTGGTCGCCTTGTCCATCACCCATTCGGGCGTGGTGATCTTGCCGCAATCGTGCAGCCAGCTCGCGATATGGAGTTCGTAGCGGTCGGCCGGGGTCATGGCGAAGCCGGCCAGGGCCCCGCGCTGCCACGCGACCGCGGCCTCGGCGAGGCGCATGGTCAGCTCCGGCACGCGCCGGCAGTGGCCGCCGGTGTACGGGGATTTCTCATCGATCGCCGTGGCGATCAGCTTGATGAACGCCTCGAAAAGGGCCTTCTGCCCTTCGATGAGGTGGTGCTTGCTCACCGCCGTCGCCGCCTGCGAGGCCAGGCTTTCGACCAGACGCTGGTCGTCAGGGGCGAACGGCACCACCTTGCCGCCGGTGTCACGGGCGTTGATGAGCTGGATGACGCCCGTGATCACGCCTTCGTGGTCGCGCATCGGCACGGTGAGGAACGAGACCGAACGGTAGCCGGTCCTGAGATCGAAGGCGCGCGTTCCGGTGAAGTCGAAGCCCTGCACGTGGTAGGCGTCGGCGATGTTCACCGTCGTCCCGGCCAGGACGCAATGCGCCACCACCGAGGCATGGTTCACCTCGCCGTCCGGCAGACGGAGCGGGATCGGCGGCAGCGTCACCGGCGATCCTCCGCTGCCGCCCATGGCGAACCCCAGCGAGTCGTTGCGGACCAGCACGAAGGCGAGGGAGCCATCCGGTTCGACCCGGTAGACCGTGCCGCCATCGGCGCGGGTCAGCTCCTTGGCGCCGAGGAGGATCAGTTCCAGCAACGCCTCTGGCGTGCTCTCGGCCGACAGCGCCGCGCCGATGGCGTTCAGCCGCTCGATGCGACGCTGGAGCTCGGCGAGGGCCTCGGTCGTGGCTGACGTGCCGGACATGCCGGCGGTGTACCATGCATGGAGACGCCGCGCCATCACCGCCTGCTCCGTCCGGTCCGCCGTCCTTGCGTCACGCCGTCGACGCTGAGATCCTGCGAACCATGCGCCTCATCCCTCGTCTTCCCGCAGTGCTCCGTGCGACCCTGACCTCGACCATCCTCGCCGCGACCCTGGCCGCCGGCGAGGTTCCGCTGGCCGAGATCACGCTGGCGGACGGCGCCACCATCGACCGGCACTGGCGGGCCAGTCCCTATGGGCGCCTATGGGCCGATCCGGCCCTTGCCGGTCCGCGCAAGGTGGTGCAGGCGGAAATCAGGGCGCTCGCCTCGTCCATCAGCTTCGATCCCTGCGCCGCCATCAGCGATTCCACCGGGATCCGCCTGCTGGTAGGTGATTTCGCCCGCCTCACCGATGCGGTGCAACCCGTCGCGTCGGCGCGGCTGGAACTCGGCGCGCTGTCCGCCGCGACCGTCCCGGTCCTGCAGGCACGGATCGCCCCCGTGATGCCCGGAACCTTCAGTGCCACCATCGCGCCGGACGGCAAACGGGTGGACCTCACCTGGGGCACGGGGGTCGATGCCACGGCCTTCGACCTTCCGACGCGCACCGTGAAAGCCGACCTGTCCCTGGCCATCGACGTGCGCCGGCTGCTCGACCGTCTGATCGCCAACGTGCCCGGCGCGGCGACCGGCAGCATCGCGAAGGTGCGCACGCTGTGGGGCGACACCGCCGGTGATGCCAGCCTGACCATCGATCTGGTGCCGGAAGGCATCCGCGAACGCTGGAGGTCGCCCAAGGGTCCGGCGATGCCCGGATTCGCCACGATCACCCTGGAACCAGGCCGCATCCCCAAGGACGCCATCTTCGTCGCCGTCATCGGAGTCGACGGCAATGCGGCCTGGCCGGCCTGGAGCGGGTTGATCTGGCAGCTCGCCGCACTGGCCGATGCGGAACCGAGCCGAGCGGTGACCCCGGCCGAGGCCGAGCAATCCTTCAATGCCTACCTGACCCGGATCGGCATCCGGGCGTCGCTCGGCGACCTCGTCTCTGGTCTCAATGGCACGATCATGCTGACCGTGCATCCAGGGATGCCGTTCCCGATCTTCACGCTCGCCGTGCCAACCGCGCCGAGCCTCGACCGCGTCGTGGAGGCATGGCTGCAATCCCGCAACCTGACCACTCCGGCACCGGGCAAGAGCATTCCGGTGACTTTCGGCCGCAATCCCCTGCCGTTCTTCCTGCTGCGCGACCAGCAGCACTGGGTGCTCAGCAACGACGAAAAGGCGACCGGGCATTGGCAGACGGCCTCCACCGAAAAACGCCCGCAGAATCCGCTCTTCCAGGCGATCCAGGCCAAGGCCCCCTCCGATGCCTGGGCGATCATCGGCCTTGACACCCCGGCCCTGCTGCGCCTCGCGCAGCCATTCCTGCCCATGATGGTCCAGACCCAGGATCCAGCGGATCGCGACGCGCTGGTACAGGCCTGGCCGAAGCTCATCGACCTCGCCCATGGCGATTGGATGGTCATCGGACGCGAAAAAGGGCAGACGACCTACGAAGCCCAAGGACCAGCAGGCGGCATCTGCACCAAGCTGCTGCTGACCGGCTTGGCCGCACTCGGGGTCTCTTCTGGCAGACCAGCGCCGATGCCCGTCCAACAATCCTCGGCCAATGCCACAGGAGTCGATCTCTAGCGGGGCTTGCGCGGCTTGCGCCCCAGCCCGACTGCGCAGCGGCGCGGCTGCCATGCTGCGCATGTCCCCGCGGCGCGGGGATCGGACTGCGGCGACGGTGGCTGTGCCACCTTCCTGCTCCGCGGGACCAAGCGCTTCCCCGCTTACTCGCTTGCGCTGCTTGAGAAATTGCACCCGCGGGCTCCGCCCACTACGCGAACGGTGGAATGCAGTCAGGTCGCCTTGGCTCCCTCCCAACGCCGACCATTTGACAACCCCTCGCCCCACGTTAATTTTCTCACCCCACCGCAAGGTCGGAAACACCCCAACGCGGGGTAGAGCAGTCTGGTAGCTCGCAAGGCTCATAACCTTGAGGTCGGAGGTTCAAATCCTCCCCCCGCAACCAAGAGAAACCCACGGTGAAAGCCGTGGGGTTCTTTTTATCTGCCAGCCGGCGCGGATGCCCGCGCATTTTCTACGGATTCTACCAGGATTCCCGCTCCAGCCCCGTTCTCCGTTTCGAGGCTCTCCGCTCGGGGACCAGGCCGAACTCCCATTGGGTCGCTTTTGTACGCACATCCGTCCTGATTTGGGACTCTCTGTTCCTCTGGTCATTTGTTCAATGGCGATTTCTCGGTTGAAATGGACGCTGGAGGGACCCTGCGCCCGATCATCCTGCGGATCGTGTCAGCGGCGGGATACCAGCTTGTAGAATACCGGCACCAGGAAGACCGCGAGCACGGTCGCGGCGAGCATGCCGCCGAACACGCCGATGCCGATCGAGATGCGGCCGGCGGCCCCGGCGCCGCTGGCGAGAATCAGCGGGACGACGCCGAGGATGAAGGCGAGTGAGGTCATCAGGATCGGGCGGAAGCGCAGCCTGGCCGCGATCTCGGCGGCTTCGAGGGGGGACTTGCCGGCGCGTGATTGCTCTGCCGCGAATTCGACGATGAGGATGGCGTTCTTGGCCGCCAGGCCGACCAGCACCAGGAGACCGATCTGGACGTAGATGTTCAGGTCGAGGCCGACCAGCCAGCAGGCCGCCATAGCACCGAATACGCCGAGCGGCACCGCGAGCATTACCGCGATGGGCAGGCGCACGGACTCGTACTGCGCAGCGAGAATGAGGAACACCACGATCATGCCCATGACCAGGATCGGTGCGAGCTGGCTGCCCGCCTTGCGTTCCTGCAAGGACGCGCCCGACCAGGCGAGGCGGTAGCCAGGGGGCAACTGCTTCATGCATTCCTCGGCCGCCTTCATGGTCTGGCCGGTGCTGTAGCCGGCCCCGGCGCCGACGGTGAACTGCACGGCAGGGAAGTTGGAAAAGCGGGTGACCAGATTCGGGCCGGGCTGCCAGTCGCGGGTGACCACCGCCGACAGGGGCAGCAGATCGCCCGACGCATTGCGCACGTACATGCGGTCGATCTGCTCCGGGGTGGCGCGGAACTCAGGTTCGGCCTGGAGCTGCACCTTCCAGACCCGGCCGAACTTGGTGAAATCGTTGACGTAGAGCGAGCCGAGCTGGGTTTGCAGGGCGGAATAGATGTCCGCCAGGTTCAGCCCCATCGACTTGGCGCGCTCGGGATCGACCGAGATGCGCAGCAGCGGCTGGGTGTAGCTGATCACCGTGTTCGGGGCGCTGCATTCGGGTCGCTTGGCGAGCAGTTCCTTGAGCTTGGCCGAGTTCTCGGCCAGGGCGGCCAGGCCCTGGTCGCCCTGGTCCTGAAGCCAGAACTCGATGCCGACGCGGGTGCCCAGGCCGATCACCGGCGGCGGATTGAACGGCAGCACCAGGCCGCGGCGGTCATCCTTGAAGGAGTGGAAGCAGCGCAGGAGCACGCTGCGCACGTCGACCGCCTTGCCCTCGATCGGCTTCTTCCGCTCCTCCCATGGCTTGAGCATCACGAACAGGGTGGTGGCGTTCGTCGAATTGGCACCGCCCGCAAGCTGGTTCATGCCGCCCAGGGTGATCACCTTGTCCACCGCCGGATCCGACTGGAAGTGCTTCTCGATGTCCTGCACCAGGGCGTCATTGCGCTCCAGCGAAGCGCCCTCGGGGAGGAAGGCGCAGGCCAGGATGTAACCCTGGTCCTCGGGCGGGATGAAGCCGCCGGGCACCTTGCCGAACAGTTGCCAGGTGGCGCCGATGAGGACGGCGAACACCGCCAGGCCGACCACGACGTGGCGCAACAGGAAGCGCACGATGCCGGTGTAGCCGTTGGTCATGCGCTCGAAGCCGGCGTCGAACATCCGGAAGAACCAGGCCTTCTTGCCGTGACCGGGCTTGAGCAGCAGGACGCACAGCGCCGGCGACAGGGTCAGGGCGACGAGCCCGGATATGGCCACCGACAAGGCGATCGTGAGGGCGAACTGCTGATAGAAGCGGCCGGTCAGGCCGTCGATGAAGGCGACCGGGATGAACACGGCGGACAGCACCAGGACGATGGCGATGACCGGGCCGGTGACCTCCTGCATCGCCTGGATGGTGGCGTCGCGCACGTTCTTGCCGGTCTCGTGCATGATGCGCTCGACGTTTTCGACCACGACAATCGCGTCGTCGACGACGATGCCGATGGCAAGGACGAGGCCGAACAGGGTCAGGACGTTGATCGAGAAGCCGAGCAGAAGCAATCCGGCGAAGGTGCCGACCACCGCCACCGGCACCGCCAGCAGCGGCACCAGGGTGGCGCGGAAATTCTGGAGGAAGATGTAGACCACGACCAGCACCAGCAGTATCGCCTCGAAGAGGGTATGGATGACGCCCTCGACCGAGGCCTCGACGAACTTGGTCGAGTCGAACGACACGCCGTAACTGACGCCGGGTGGGAAGTTCGCCTTCGCCTCGTCCAGGGTCGCGCGCACCCGCTTCGCCACCTCGAGGGCATTGGCACCGTCCATCAGGTACACGATCATGTTGGCGGTCGGCTTGCCCGCGAGGCGGCTGAAGCTGTCATAGGACTGGCTGCCAAGCTCGACCCGCGCGACATCCGACAGACGGGTGACCGAGCCATCGGTGTTGGCGCGCAGGATGATGGCGGCGAACTGTTCCGGGGTGTCGAGGCGGCCGCGCGTGGTCACCGGCACGGTGAGCTGCACCTCGGGCCCGCCAGGACGCTGGCCGATGCGGCCGGCGGCATAGAGGCCGTTCTGCTCCTGGATCGCCTTCTGCACATCGCCGACGGTCAGGCCCTTGGCCGCCAGCTTGTCGGGATTCAGCCAGGCGCGCATGGCGTAGTCGCCGGCGCCGAAGACGATCACGTCGCCGACGCCGGCGACGCGCTTCAGGCGGTCGAGCAGGTTGATGGTGACGTAGTTGGACAGGAACAACTGGTCATAGCGGGGATCTTCCGAGACCAGCGACGGGATGAGCAGGATGTTGCTGCTCTTCTTCAGCACCGTGATGCCCTGCCGGCGGACTTCCTCGGGCAGGCGCGGGCTGGCCTGATTGACGCGGTTCTGGACCTCGACCTGGGCGATGTCGAGATCGGCACCGACCTCGAAGGTCACGACGATGGTGAGCACTCCGTCGTTGCCGGCGGTCGATTGGAAGTAGAGCAGGTTCTTGGCCCCGGAGAGCTGCTGCTCGATCGGCGCGGCCACGGTCTCCGAGAGCAGTTTGGCGTCAGCACCGGGATAGTTGCAGGTGACCGAGATCGACGGCGGCACCACCTCGGGGAACATCGCGACCGGCAGGCCCTTGATGGCCAGGGTGCCGCAGAGGACGATGAGGATGGACAGGACGCTGGCGAAGATCGGCCGGTCGATGAAGAATTTCGAGATCATCGCTGCCGCCGTTCAGTGCTTGGCCGGGGCGTCGGCTGGCTTGGCAGCCGACGGTTCAACCGCCTTGGACTCGCTCGTCGGGACAGCCGGTTTCCAGGGCGCGGCTTTCACCGGCAGGCCGGCCCGCACGCGCTGGACGCCATCGACGATGACCTGGTCACCCGCCTTCAGGCCGTTGCTGATCAGCCAGCGATCCTTCTGCCAAACGCCGAGCTCGACCTTGCGCACCTCGGCCTTCCCCTCCCGGTCGACGACGTAGATGTTCGAACCGGTCGGGCTCTGCAGCACCGCGCTCTGCGGCACCAGCAGCGCCCCGGTCCGGGTCGCGCCGGTCAGGGTCAGGCGGATGAACTGGCCTGCACGCAACCGGCCTTCCGGGTTGGGGAAGCGGGCGCGCAGCAGGGCGGTGCCGGTCTCGGGCCGGATTCGCACGTCGCGGAAGGCGATGCGGCCTTCCTGCGGCAGCACCGAGCCATCGACGAGCTGCGCCTTCACCGGCAGCTGATCGATGGTCGGAGCCTTGAGCCGACCGGACGCGACATCGGCCTTGAGGGTCAGGATCTCCGCCTCGGACACCGTGAAGTCGACGGCGATCGGGTCGACCTCATCGAGCACCGCCAGGGCATCGCTGGACGGCGAGACCAGCGCGCCCGGATCGTAGGCCGCCTTGCCGGCGATTCCGGTGAACGGCGCGGTGATGGTCGCGAAGCTGAGATCGAGTTCAGCCTTGACCAGGGCCGCCTTGGCGGCGTCGCGGTCGGCGGAGGCGGCCAGCGACGCGGCGGTGGCGGCGTCGAGATCGGCCAGCGACGCAGCGCCCGCCTTGGCGAGCGGCTCGGTGCGCTTGAGATCGGCGGCGGTCTTGGCGACCTGCGCTTCGGCCTGGGCGACGCGGGCCTTGGCGCTATCGACCGCCGCCTTGAATTCGCGCTGGTCGATCTGGAAGAGCAGCGCGTCCTTCTTCACCACCTGGCCTTCCTGATACGGCCGTTCCATCAGGATTCCGGTCACCCGCGCGCGCAGCTGCACGGTGTTGTTGGGGGTGGTGCGGCCGACGTAGGAGAACTCGGCCGGCACATCCTCGGGCGCGAGGGTGATCACCCCGACCTCAGGAGGACCGGCAGGTGGCGGCGCCGGGGGCTTGCCGCACGCGGCGAGAGCGAAAAGGGCGGCGAGGACGGTCAGGGTATGGCGGGGCATGCGTTTCTCAGCGGCCAGAGGAAGCGGCGGGGTTGGCGACGGCAGGCGCGGAGCCGGTCTTGGGAGCGACCTTCGAGGCGGGCAGCGCGTCTTCCGGCGTCGGCGGCGGCGCGGCGAAGCTGCCGCCGAGGGCGAGATGCAGATCGACGCGATTGGACAGGCGTTCGACGCGCATGGCGATCGCGGCGAGACGGGAATCCAGCGTGCGCGCCTGCACCAGGATCAGCGCCAGCTGGTCGATGACCCCGGCGTCGAAGCGCAGGGTGGCGAGGCGTTCGGCCTCGATCTGCTCCTTCGCCGCGGTTTCCGTCAGGGCGACGCGCTCGCCCAGGCGGGCCTCCTCGGCCAGGGACTCCTCGACCTCGCGGAAGGCCTTGAGCGCCGCGCCGCCGAACAGGGCGAGGGCCTCCTCCTGCTTCGCGGTCTCGATGTTCACCTGTTCCTTGAGCCGGCCGCCATCGAAGATCGGGCCCATCAGGTTGCCAGCCACGTTCCAGAACACGTCGTTGAGCGACAGGTTGCGGAACTCCTGCGAGGACACGCCGCCATTGGCGGTGATCGACAGACGGGGCAGGCGGGCGGCCTTGGCCGACTCGACCTGGTTGAAGGCCGATGCGACGCGGCGGGTGGCGGCGATCAGGTCGGGTCGACGCTCCAGAAGCTGGCTCGGCAGGCCGGCAGGCGGACTGGCGGGCACCTTGGGCAGCACGGCGGTCAGGGTCAGTTCGGCGCGGGGATAGCGCCCGAGCAGGAGTTCGAGCGAGCGGGTGGCGCGTTCGCGGCCGCTCTGCGCCTTGCGCACGCCATCCTGCGCCGTGGCCAGGGCCGAGCGCGCCAGAGCGGAATCGTAGCCGGTGGCGCGGCCGTTCTTCTCACGCAGCGCGGTCAGCTCGACGTTGCGCTTCTGGAGGTCGACGTAGGCGATCGCGATACGCTCCTGCTGCACCGCCTGGATGCAGAGGAACCAGCCCTTCGCGACCTGCGCCGCCAGCGATTGGCGCGCGAACTCGAGATCGGCGGCCCGCGAGGCGAACGCCTCCTGGGATGCGCGCTGGGCCGAGGACAGGCGGCCCCAGACGTCGAGTTCCCACGACAGGGTCAGCCCCGCACCCATGTTGTTGGTGTTGGTCGACCCGCTGCCGCCGGTGGTCGCCCCGACAGCATAGCCGACCTGCGGCTTGAGATCGGCCCCAGCCTGGCGCGCCTGCGCCGCCGCCTGGTCGAGCCTGGCGCGCGCAGCGGCGAGATCGCGGTTCTTTTCCAGCGCTTCGGTGACCAGCGCGACCAGGACCGGTTCCTCGAAGGAGGCCAGCCACCCATCCTTCACCGCACCGCCCTCAGCCTGGCTGGCGAAGGTCTCAGGCGGCTTGTCGGGCAGCGCGCCCTTGGTCAGCTCGTCCGCCGGCGGGGTGCTGCGCGCGCATGCCACCAGCCCCAGGAGCGAAGCAACAAGGATGGTGCGAGCGATCTTCATGTGCTGACATACCTTCGGGCCGCTTTGTAACCGAGGCTGGCATGAACTCAAGGCGTGCACCTTGTTGCGTTTGCTCAAAACATCCGCCGGAAATCGGCAAATGGATCCTCGATCGGCGCCTGCCGGAGCGCTCTCCGACTGAACCCAAAACGAATCCGCGTTTTGGTGGAAGGGATGGAAAGAGTGCGGGATGCGGAGGCGTCTCGAAACGGCGTCTAAGACAACCGGTTGCGATAGTCCTGATAGCCGAAGCGACGCACGACCGTGAGCGTCTTGCCGTCCCACAGCGCCAGCGACGGATGCTTCACCCCGTTGAACATGGTGGTCTTGACCATCGTGTAGTGCGCCATGTCGGCGAAGACGAGGCGGTCGCCGATCGCGAGCGGGGCCGGGAACGACCAGTCGCCGATCACGTCACCGGCCAGGCAGGTCGGCCCGCCCAGGCGGTAGGTGTGCGGGGTCGCGCCGGCCGGGCCGGCGCCATGGATGGTCGGCCGGTAGGGCATCTCCAGCACGTCCGGCATGTGGCAGGTCACCGACACATCGAGCAGCGCCAGCGGCAGCGGCCCGTTGCGATGCAGGTCGACCACGGTCGCGACCAGCACACCGGTGTCGACGGCGGCGGCCTCGCCGGGTTCAAGGTAGATGGTCAGGTGCGGATGCCGCCGCCTGAGATCGCGGATGGTCGCGATCAGCAGGTCCACATCGTAGTCGGGCTTGGTGATCCAATGCCCGCCACCGCAATTGAGCCAGCGGATCCGGGGGAACCAGTCGCCGAAGCTCGCCTCGACCTTGGCGAGCACGCGCGCGAAGACGTCGGCGCCCTGCTCGCACAGCGCATGGAAATGCAGGCCGTCGATACCCGCGGGCAGTTCCTTGCCGATGACCTCGCGCAGGCTGCCGAGGCGCGACCCGGTGGCGCACGGATTGTAGAGATCGACCGCGACCTCGGCGTAAGCGGGATTCACCCGCAGGCCGACCTCGACCTTCTTGCCCCCAGCCCGCCGCTCTGCCGCCCGGATCGCCGGCAGGTGTCGATCCAATTGTCCGGGCGTATTGAAAACGATGTGGTCGCTGAACCGGAGCGTCTCGGCGAGATCGGCTGCGGTGTACGCCGGCGCGTAGGTATGGACCTCCTTGCCGAATTCCTCGCACGCCAGTTGCGCCTCGATCGGCCCCGACGCCGTGCAGCCATCGAGGTGCGGTTTGAACACCCCGAACGCCGACCACATGGCGAAGCCCTTGAGGGCGAGCAGTACCTTGCAGCCCGCTTCCTGCCGCACGCGCCCAAGGATGCGCGCATTGCGCTCCAAGAGGCGCGTGTCGACGACGAAGCACGGGCTGGGGACGATGGCCCAATTCAGGTCGGTGATGGGGGTGGGGAGAGGATCGGACATGGTTCAATCTTGGCTCTGAGAAACTCAGCCTTTCATCTGAAAGTAGAAAAATCCATGTCGCACGACATCTAACTGAGCTCTATTTGGATCCCGGGGATACATTCAGTTTTCTGGTTCGCCGAACTGGTCGGCTCGACTTGGCCACCCGGATGAGTTCACGCAGCGCATGATTTACCGACTTCGCGTCCGGGAATGACGTCGCCACATCCGGGTCGAGCAGGATCAGATTGACCCCTTGCTGAAAACGCCGGGCGTATTTGCCACGAACACCTTGGGAAAAATCGTAATGGGACTTCATGGATCACCTGTCGTGGTATTGGGCCACTTCGCCCTTGTCGGCTTTCCTCGCGCTGATGATGCGGATCCTACCCTGGCGATCGGTATGGTAAACCACCACGAGACGGGACCAGTAGCTGGATCCCAGGGTTAATTCGCGCACTTCATCACGGCTATGCTCAGCATCGAGGATGGTCAGTGCAAACGGATCAGCGAAGACCGTAGCCGCCTCATCGAACGAAACCCCATGTTTGCGCAGGTTGGACTGCGCTTTCACAGAGTCCCATTCGAAGAGAAGGCTGGGTTTCACCGCGGATCAGATCGGCAGCGGCTTCGTCGGCGCCGTCTCGACCCACGGCAGGCCCCAGTTGCCGATGTCGGCCATGAACGGATCCGGGTCCATCTGCTCGACGTTCCAGACCCCGGGGCGCTTCCAGATGCCGTCGAGCAGCAGTTTGGCGCCGAGCATCGCCGGCACGCCGGTGGTGTAGCTGATCGCCTGGCTGCGGACTTCCTTCCAGCAGGCGGCGTGGTCGCAGACGTTGTAGATGTAATAGCGCTTGAACTTGCCGTCCTTCACGCCTTCGATCCAGCAGCCGATGTTGGTCTTGCCGCTGTAGTTCTCACCCAGGGATTCGGGCTTGGGCAGCACGGCCTTCAGGAACTGGAGGGGCACGATCTGCCTGCCCTCGTAGGTGATCGGCTTGATCGACGTCATGCCGACGTTTTCGAGCACGCGCAGATGGGTCAGGTACTGCTGGCCGAAGGTCATCCAGAAGCGGATGCGCTTCAATCCCTTGAGGTTCTTGACCAGGGATTCCAGCTCCTCGTGATACATCAGGTACATGTCCTTGACCCCGCACTCGGCGAAATCGAAGGTCGTGTTGACCGACAGCGGGTCGGTCTCCTTCCACTGGCCGTCTTCCCAATATTTGCCGCGCTGGGTGATCTCGCGGATGTTGATCTCGGGGTTGAAGTTGGTGGCGAAGGCCTTGCCGTGGCTGCCGGCATTGCAGTCCATGATGTCGACCGAATGGATCTCGTCGAAGTGGTGCTTCTGGGCCCAGGCGCAATAGATGTTGGTCTGGCCCGGATCGAAGCCGCAGCCGAGGATGGCGGTGAGGCCGGCTTTTTCGAACTTCTTCTTGTAGGCCCACTGCCACTTGTACTCGAACTTGGCCTTGTCCTTGGGTTCGTAGTTGGCGGTATCCAGGTAGTGCGTGCCGGTCGCCAGGCAGGCATCCATGATCGCGAGATCCTGGTAGGGCAGGGCGACGTTGATCACCAGTTCCGGCTGCCAGGCCTTGATCAGCTTGATCGTGTTCCTGGGGTTGTCGGCATCGAGCGCAGCGGTCTTGATGCTGCGTTTCTGCAATTTCTTTACGTCCCTGGCGATCGCCTTGCACTTCTCTTCGGTGCGGCTGGCGAGCAGGATCTCGGTGAAGGTGCCCTTGGCCTGGGCGCACTTGTGGGTGACCACGGAACCGACGCCGCCGGCTCCGATGATGAGGACGCGTGCCATGGGCAGGTCTCCTGGGATGGCCCGCAAGGCGGGCACTTGGGGTGGGAAAGGGTGGGGAATGGTCGAGGGGTGCGGCAGGCGGCCGCGCGCGGGTGGCGGATGATGGCGGACCAGGCCCGATGCACTAGGGGAGAACCCCGGGGCGCCCGCGCCAACGATCCCGGACCAGGCACGATGACGCTGCGGATGAAGGTGCGATGAACGGGCTTGCCGGCCACCGCTCAGGCCCCAGCCTCCGCCGGCCATGGCTGCCAGCACTCCTCAGGTCATCGCCTATGCCGACGGCGGCTGCCGTGGCAACCCCGGCGCCGGCGGTTGGGGATTCCTGGTCATCAATTCCGCCACCGGCGATGCGCTCGAACGCGCCGGAGGCGAACGCGAGACGACCAACAACCGCATGGAGCTGACCGCCGCGATCCGGGCCCTGCAGGCGCTGCGCAAGCCGGGCATGAGCGTCCGCCTGCATTCCGACAGCGAATACGTGATCAAGGGCATGAGCGAATGGCTCGCCGGCTGGAAGCGCCGAGGCTGGAAGCGCGCCGACAAGGGGCCGGTCAAGAACGCCGACCTCTGGCAGGAACTCGACCGCATCGCCTCGACGCATCAGGTCGAGTGGCGCTGGGTGAAGGGCCATGCCGGCGATCCCGGCAATGAATGCGCGGATGGGCTGACCAATCTCGCGATGGATCGCGTCCAGTCGGGCGCGGATCCCAGCTACGAACGCCGGAGGAGATGGCCATGAACCGTTGCCGCCCCGCCAACCTCCTCGCCTGCCTGCTGGGCCTCGCCGCGCTCGCCGCCGCCGATCCGCCGGGCGACGTTCTCGTCAGTGAAAACTGGTATGTGGGCGAATTGAACCGCATCCCCGCGATGACCCTGCATCAGGTCGTGACCCGCCACCCTGACGGCCGGCACACCAGCGTGATCGACACCGTGATGGTCATCCGCCGCAAGCTGGGAACCCAGGAAGTCAAGCTGGAGATCCGCGAATCGCAGCGCTTCGGCGAATCCGCGACCGGCGTGGTCGAGTCATTCCGCTTCGACCACGTCGAGACCGGTTCGACGATTTCCGCCGAGGGCCGGGTGGAGCGCGACAGGGCCGTCGCCACCGTGCACCGCCTTGGCCGGACGCAGGAGACGACCATCCCGATCCCGGCCGGAGTGAGGCTCATCTCGGACCGCGTCGTCCAGGCCGAGATCGCCCGCGACCCGATCACCACCGGCGCCAAGCGCACCTTCCACGGCCTCATCCTCCTGAACGGGCAGGTGCAACTGGTGACGAGCACCGTGACCGGCAAAGGCGTGACGCCCGAGGGCGACTGGAACGTCGAGATGCTGGCCGATGTCATGCCCATCCCGATCCAGACCGTGGTCGCGAAGAATGGCGAGATGGTCGCGATGACCATGTCGTTCGGCCCGATCGGCATCACCCTGAAACGCGCGCCCGGGCCGGTGCCTCTGCTGGGCGGCGAGGTCTCGCCCACCGGCATGGTCGCGGCGAAGGGGCCGGCACCGCGCGCGGCGCCCGAGAACCGCTATCGCCTGCCCGCTGCGGTCTCGGTGCAGGACGATGGCTTTTCGACTCTGGCCGACGGCGTCGTGACCGTGCGCTCGCACGGCAATCGGCGCGCCCCGGCCGAGGCGGAGCTGAAATCCCTGCTCGCCGCCGAAGCGCAGCTCGAGACCGACGATGCCGCCCTGCGCGCCTGGGTCACCGGCCTGGTCAAGGTCCACGAGGATCCTGCCGCCACCGCCGAACGCCTGCGTCTGGCGGTGCGCAGTCATATCGGCAAGAAGGATTTCGGGGTGATGGACGGTTCCGCACTCGAAACCTATCGCTCCCGCCACGGCGACTGCACCGAGCACGCGAACCTGCTCGCCACTGCGCTGCGCATCGCCGGCATTCCGGCGCGGGTCGAGGTCGGCGTCGTCTGGTCGGCAGATCATGGCGCCTGGGTCGGGCACGCCTGGAACACCGCCTGGATCGGCGGGCGATGGGTCCACCTCGATGCGGCCTATCCCGGCATCGAACGCAGCCAGTACCTGCGCCTGGGTTCGCCTGGCGCGACCAAGGGCACCATGGCGGCGATGGTCGCGAATCTTTCGGCGCTGATGGGCGGCGAGGTCGAAGTGCTGCCCTGATCAGGCGGCTGCGGAAACGCCCGCGAAGGGCGGCAGCGGACAATCCAGGCTGTCGCAGATCACGCGCAGGAGTTCGCCTTCGCGCACCGTGATCATCCCGTCGGCGGCGACGGTGCGGGCGAAGGCGTCGACCAGGGTCCGCTTGCGGTCCGGCATCGCCTGGGCCAGGCGGAACAGCGCGTTGTCGAGCGCCTGGGCGGTGCACGACGACGGCGGATGGAAGGTCAGCCCGCCCTTGGCCGGCAGCACAGCGACGCCGGCATCGAACCCGGCCCGCGCACTGGCCGGACCGCCCGCATGGGCCAGAGCCGACATCACCACCCCGGCCGAGGTCAGCAATCGCTCCCAATCGCTGATCGTCGCCGTCGGCCGCGCGCCTCCGAGGTGGTTGTTGAGCACCCGCACCAGGGCGAACTCGTGCAGCGAGACGAGGCCGTCGCGGCGGATGAGATCCACCGCGATGCTGAGGAACTCGCGCCGCTGCGCCTCGCTCATCTGGCGCAGGGCGGGCAGGCACAGATGCAGGAGCGGCAGGGTCGCCGCACGATCGAGACCTTCCAGCGACGGCAGCAGCTGCCCGACCGCCCGGGTCAGGCCCGCATCGGCGCGACGCGACAGGAATGCGACCTGGATCTCGCGCACCGTGGGCGAGGGATCGCAGATCAGGGCCAACGCCACGGCCCGCGCGCTGAACCCTTCTTGCGCCGCCTGCCGGAGCGGAGCGGGGATGTTCGCGAGCAGGGCGCGAGAAGCCTCCGCGTCCTCAGGCCGCACCGTGCCGACGCGCCGGCTCAGGCCTTCGGCCTGCACCGGCTCACGCGCAGCCGACGCGCGCGGCAGCGGTGGCGCCGTCCCGGCGAGGCCGGACACCGCTGCCGCCTGGCTGCCGCCGGCGCGGCCGGCAGCTGCGGCCGGCACGGCGCCGGCAAGCTGGTTCGCGATGTGCTCGGGCGCGCGGCCTTCCAGGGCGCCGATGCGCTCCGCCAGCGGCGGATGGGTCGCGAACAGGCTCGACACGGCCTGCCCGAAGAAGAGGTGGCTGGTCTCCTCGGCCCGCTCGTTGGCGATGCGGGAGGAACGGTCGCCCAGACCGGCGATGTGGCGCAGCGCCTTGGCGAGACCGTCCGGATTGCGGGTGAACTGCACCGCCGACGCATCGGCGAGGAACTCGCGCTGCCGGCTGACCGCCGACTTGATGAGCATCGAGAAGAACCAGCCGACCGACCCGATCACCATCATCGCCAGGCCGGCGACCAGGATCAGCACGACGATGCCGCCCCCCTTCTTGTCGTCGCGCGGGACCCGCACGTTGCGGATCAGGCTGAACATCACCCGGCCGGCGAGGGCGATCACCAGGATGCCGTGCACGACGCCGATGAGCTTCAGATTCAGCCGCATGTCGCCGTTGAGGATGTGCGAGAATTCGTGTCCGATGACGCCCTGCAGCTCATCGCGGGTGAACTGCTCCAGCGCACCGCGGGTGACCGCCACCGCCGCGTCGCTGGTCGACAATCCGGCGGCGAAGGCGTTGATGCCGGATTCCTCGTCGAGGACGTAGATTTCCGGCATCGGCACGCCCGAGGCGATCGACATCTCCTCCACCACGTTGATCAGCATGCGTTCGCGCGTGTCCGTGGTCGACGGCGACACCCGTCGGCCGCCGAGCGATTCCGCCACCGCGCGCCCGCCCGCCGACAACTGCGCCAGCTTGTACCACGACGCCAGGCCGATCAGCACCAGGGTGCCGACGCTGACCAGGCCGAGCACCGTCGGGGCCTGCTCCCACGCGCTCACCGCGTCGCTGGAAGCCAGCAGCAGGCCGTAGGCGACGAGATCGAGCAGCGCCACGATGCACACCACCGCGATGATGAAGGTGATCACCAGCCCGCGGGTGGTGCGCCGGGCCTGATCCTGGCGGGAGAAGAAATCCATGCTGCGACCTCGGGTGCGGACGACAGACGGCGGAGGCGACCGGACCTTTCCGGTCGTGGCAGCGCAGTGTCCGACCAGTGGCCGCGCAAGTCAAACTCCCGGGCCGACCGCAGCAGCCGGACGCTGCCACGCCAGCGCCTGCATTTCCGCTCGCCCGACCGTTCACCCCACCCCTTGGCACGCAGACCCCGCGTCCATGCTCGGTGTACATGGCCCGACGGACCCTCCAGCTCAAGCTGAAGCCCAGCGACATGCTCGCCGGCCGCTACGTGGTGATGAAGAAGCTGGGCGAAGGCGGGTGCGGTTCGGTCTACCGCTGCCGCCTGGCCAAGAAGCCCGATGTCGAAGTCGCCGTGAAGGTGCTGGAAAACTCCGGCGAACTGCCGCGCTTCGAGCGGGAAAAGAAGGTCATGCGCGGTGTCACCAGCGGCTTCACGGTGCCGCTCATCGACGCCGGCAGCCACGACGGGCATCCGTATCTGGTGATGGAGTACATGGGCGGGGGATCGCTGCGCGACGTGCTGGATGAACGCGGCCGGCTGCCGATCAAGGAGGCGGCCTGGGCGCTGGTCATGGCGGTGCGCGGACTGCGCCACGCCCGCACCCTGCACCGCGATCTCAAGCCGGACAACCTGCTGCTGACCCTGCCCAAGGAAGGCGGCAAGGCGCGGCTCATCCCGGGCGACATCCGCAAGGGCTCGGTGGTCAAGGTGGCGGACTTCGGCCTGGCCAAGAATCCCATGGCCGGGAACACCGTCCTCACCAATACCGGCCAGATCATGGGCACGCCGCTCTACATGTCGCCGGAACAGTGCCGCAACACGCGCGATGTCACGGTGGCGAGCGACATCTACGCCCTGGGCGTGATCTTCTTCGAGATGCTCACCGGCAACCCGCCGTTCGACGGGGACAGCGCCTACGACATCATGACCATGCACTGCAACGAGCCGGTGAAATGGCCGCGCGGACTCGACCCGAAGGTGCAGGCGGTGCTTGAACGCTGCCTGGCCAAGCAGGCGAAGGACCGCTACCGCTCGCTCATCGCGCTCGAACGCGATCTCGGCCGCCTGGCCGGGCTGGGCGAACCCGAACCGGATCGGACCCGCTGGACCACCTGGGTGGTGGCGATCGGCGGCGGCCTGATCTTCTGCCTCGTCGCCTGGCTGCTGCACGACAAGCTGCTGGAAGTCCTGTTGCGTTGGATGCGCGCGATCTTCTGACCCCATGCCGGCCACGGTCACCGTCTATGCCTCATCCAGCCCGCGCACGCCGGCACGCTACCTGGCCGTCGCGGAGGAACTCGGTCGGCTTGCGGCCCGACGCGGCTGGCTGCTGGTCAACGGCGCCGGCCGCGAGGGCTGCATGGGCGCGCTCAACGACGCCTGCCTGGCCGCCGGCGGCGCGGTGCGCGGCGTCATCCTGCGCCGCTTCGCGGACGAAGGGCTGCTCCACCCCAGACTGACCACCGCCGAGATCGCCGAGGACATGCGCACGCGCAAGCGCCTCCTGGCCGAGGGCGCCGATGCCTATATCGCCCTGCCGGGCGGCCCCGGCACCTGGGAGGAGCTCTGGGAGGTCGCCGTCCAGCGCCAGATCGGCAACACCCGCGCCCCGGTGGTGGTGGTCGACACCGATGGGTTCTATGCCGGGTTCAGGATCCAGCTCGCCCGTGCCGAGGCGGATGGGCTGCTCTACGGCCCGGCCCGGGATCTTATCCGGTTCGTTGCAACACCTGGAGAGGCCGCAGCCGAGGTGCCGGGGCAGGGCTGATTTCCACCCGCGGACGCTGCGGTCTTTCCACCTCCTGAAGCTGCGCGTCCCGCACCGGCTTCTTGTCCAGGCGATCCTCCGGTGATCGAAGCGCCGGCTTCACCAACGTTTTTCCGCAATCTTCCCTGGTGGTGCACGCCCAACCGGATCCGTCCCGACCGATTCGTGCCAGATGTTCAACCCGGCGATGATTGCGCCAATCCAGTCAAAATGCTGGTTGCAGCAGACTTCATGCCATCACAGCCTGGCCAGTTTCCACTTCCCTTCGGGATGGCGCCTTGCTATACCTCGCACGCAGCAGGATCGGTCGGCGCACCCGGTGGCTTGAGCCCTGATCGCCCGCCGAACCCGGCCTCCATCCCGAAGGAGCACGCCATGTCCCTCAGCATCAACGGCTCGAACACGGCGCAGGCCGTCCAGATCCAGAAACGCAGCACCGACCTGGCCCAGAGCCTGGCCAAGCTCGCCAGCGGTTCGAAGCTGAACTCGGCCGCCAACGGTCCTGCGTCGCTCATGATCTCGCAGCAGCTCCTCGCGCAGTTGCGCGGGATGCAGCAGTCCACCGACGACCTGGAGCAGAGCGTCAATATGCTCCAGACCGCAGATGGCGGCTTGTCTGGTGTGCAAGAGCTCCTCCAGCAGCAGCGCAACCTGGCCCTGCAGGCGAGCAGCACCGCAACCACCGATCCGGCCCAGCTCGCCGCGCTGGACGCGCAATTCCAGAACCTGGGCATGGCCATCAACCAGATCGCCGGCAATACCCAGTACGCCGGTGCCAAGCTGCTCGATGGCTCGTTCCAGAACAAATCGGTGCAGACCGGGCCGGAATCGGGCCAGGCGGTCAACCTGTCGATCGCCAGCCAGGCCACCGGCAGCCCGGCCGGCTTCGATCAGAACGGCCTCGGCACCAATGGCCTGTCGCTGCTCGCACCCGGCGGCGCCAGCGCCGCGCTGGCGAGCATCGACAACGCGCTCAAGGATGTCGGCCAGCAGCGCGGCACCCTGGGTTCGCTGGAGGCCAACACGATCGGTTCCGCCCTC
Source organism: uncultured Candidatus Kuenenia sp. (assembly GCA_964654285.1). Lineage (GTDB taxonomy): Bacteria > Planctomycetota > UBA11346 > UBA11346 > UBA11346 > BJHQ01. The sequence goes on along the minus strand of CAZZJC010000002.1, from coordinate 99,075 downwards.
GGCAGTCTGAAGGAAGGCATGATCAACCTCGCTAGCGCCCAATCGACCATCGCCGACACCGACATGGCCCAGGAATCCGCGAACCGGGTGCGCGACCAGATCCTGATCCAGTCCAGCCTGGCGGCGAGCGCGCAGCAGAACCAGCGCAGCAGCCTGGTCCTCAAGCTGCTCGGGGGCTGAGCCAGCGGCCTGATCTGGGGGACATGAGCAAAACCTCTGTCCGCAAGGAATCGCCCTCTCCGTTCCCCAGTTTCCCGCTGATATTCAGGATGCCCCGACAGGTTGACGAATAGAGCCCGGCTTCCGCACGGATCGGGTCGGTGCGGGTCCAGGGGCGAGAGCCCCGCGAAGAGCGATCCCCCGAACGAGCGCGAGAGCGGGGACGGGCTTGGTCCCGCGCAGCGGGAAGGTGGCGAAGCCACCGTCGCCGCAGTCCGATCCCCGCGCAGCGGGGACATGCGCAGCATGCCAGCCGCACAGCGGCGCAGTCGGGCTGGGGCGCAAGCCCCGCTAGAGATCTATCACTCGCGGCCACCGGAACCGTACCTGGGATCGTCAACCTGGTGGTGATTCCTGAGCAAATGGCAATTCCTGGTTCAGTCTCCGCCGCGACGATAGGCCAGCACGAGTTCCGTCACCGCATCGTCGCTGATCAGGGTTTCCACGCCGGCGCGGTGCGCGAGGTCGTTCACCGTCGCGGCAACGCGACCCAGCAGGAGGGGGATCTCGTCCGGCAGTTCGGGCAGGGTTCCGACCTGGGTCGGCGCAGCCGTGGTCAACTCCAATTCCCAGCCGCATTTCAGCAATTCGAGCCGAGGCCTGCCAGCCGGCGCGTCCTCTGGGGTCTCGATCCAGGCCTCCAGCACCAGCACCTTGAAGTGGGCCAGCGCCACCTCGGCGGGATCATCGAAGATCGGTGCATAGCGCACCTGGAAGCGCACGGCGTCGCGGTTGAGCGCGAACTCGTGCGGCCGGCAGGTGATCGAATAGAGCCGGTCGCCGGCTATCGCAGGGCGGATCATGGCCGGGAGTGTGCCGAAGGATCGGATCGAGACCATCCGGCCACCGGGTTTGGCGCGCGCTCCCACCGGCTTGGCGCCACCGCATCCATCTCCACACTGCCGGCCATGAACGCGGACGACGATGACGCCACCCTCGCCAGTGTCGAAGCCATCCTGCGCACCGAGGCCGAGGCCCTGGCGCGGCTGACCGCTGCGGCCGCAAGCCAGCGTCGGGCGCTGGTGGCGGCCTGCCGGCTGATCCGCACCCGCTGCGGCGAGGGTCGGTCGGGCCGGTTGGTGACGACCGGCGTCGGCAAGGCCGGGTTGATCGCGCGCAAGGCCGCCGCGACCTTCGCCTCGACCGGGACCCCCTCCCTGTTCCTGCATCCGGCCGAGGCCCGCCACGGCGACCTCGGCATGGTCCAGCGCGACGACGTGGTGCTGGCGTTCTCGAACTCCGGTTCCAGCGAGGAGATCGTCGCCATCCTGCCGTCGCTGTCGCTCATCGGCTGCGCCGTGGTGGCGATTGTCGGCCGGGCCGATTCGCCGCTCGGCCGCCATGCGGATCCGGTGCTCTCGATCGGCACCGTGGTCGAGGCCTGCCCGCTCGGACTCGCGCCCTCGACCAGCACCACGGCGATGCTCGCGCTCGCCGATGCGCTCGCCCTGACCGTGCAGCGGCAGCGTGCGTTCACGCCTGAGCAATACGCCCGTTACCACCCCGGCGGCGCGCTTGGCCGCAAGCTGATGACCTGCCGCGAGGCCATGCGCACGGGAGAACGCGCCCCGGCGGTTTCCCCGGAAACCACGGTGAACGCCTGCCTGCAGGCGATCATGCGGGCGCGTTCGGGTTCGGTCGCGCTGGTCGATCCCCAGCGCAGGCTGCTCGGCATCTTCACCGATGGCGACCTGCATCGGGCGCTCGCCGGGAAACCGGATCCGGGTGCGGTGCTCGCCGCGCCGGTGGCAGGATTCGCCACCATGCCCTGCCGTGCGATCCGCGCCGATGAACTGCTGCAAGCCGCGCTGCGCCTGTGCGGCGAGAAGAAGATCAACGAACTGCCGGTGATCGAAGCCGACGGCACCCTGATCGGTTCGATCCACATCCAGGATCTGAGCGAACGCGGCTTCCAGGGTTGAGCGGAAAATCCAGGCTGATCCGGATCAGATCTTCTTGGGCACGTACAGGGCGCGATGCGTTTCCCGCAACAGCGCCTTGAGGTCGATCCCGGCCGGCACGCGCGAGGTGTCGACGCGCTCGACCAGGTCTTCGCTCGCGTAGTGGCCGGGGAACCAGTGGCCCTTGGCTTCGAGCATGTTGTAGCGGTAGCGGCCGAAGCCTTCCATGTCGTAGCATTTCCACATGCGGCGGAAGCGCAGCACCTCGGGGATGTTGATGCCCGAGGGATCGTCCTGGCATTCCCAGCCCTGCCAGGCCGATAGCGGATCGACGCTCTGGCGCGCATCCATCCGGTTGGTGATCTCCAGCAGGGCGCGGTCGGCCGGGCATGGGGCGGGGAAGATGCTGCGCATCTCGCTGACGTGCTCCGGTTCCGTCATCCCGAACGACAGGGTGTGGACGTGCGGCGAGGCGAGCAGCCAGCGCGCGTTGAACTGGATCGGCGTCAGCGGTGCGCACAGCTCGCGCAGCAACGGCGAAGGAGAGAAAAGCTGCCCGCCCTTGTCGTTGGGCGAGATGATGAACACGCCCATGTCCTTCGCCGCCGCGAGATCGACCGCCCCGCGCAGGCGCTGGTAGAAGTAGTAGTAATGCATGTTGACGAAGGCGAACAGATCGGTCTGGATCGCCCGCAGGACGGTCTCCAGGCGGCCGTGGGTGCTGAAGCCGACCGCCCCGATCACGCCCTGGTCGCGCAGGCGGTGCAGCGCCTCGACCGGACCGCCCTTGGCCAGGGCGCGGTCGGCGATTTCCGGGTTGTTGATGCCGTGCCAGGCATAGAGGTCGATATGGTCCAGGCGCAGCGCCTTGAGCTGCGCCTCGACCATCCGCTTGGCGTCCTCGGCGGTGGCGGGCGCGCCCTTGGTCATCAGGTGGTAGCGCGAACGCGGGATGCGCAGCTCGCTCAGCACCTGGCCGTAGCAGTGCTCGCTGCGGCCGTAGCCCTGCGCGGTCTCGATGTGGTTGATGCCGGCGTCGAGCGCGAGCTGCACCATACGCGCGCATTGCTCGGCCATGGCCGGCGGCACCTGGTCGTGCGGCTGCTTCCAGCCGTCGACGTAGCGCATGCCGCCCAGGGTGATCGCCGAGAGGCGCTGCCCGGTTGTGCCGAAGCGGCGGTACTGCATGCCCGGAGTCTGGTTGCGGATGGGATCCATGCCCGGCGATGATGGGGAGCCTGGACGCAGAGGAAGCCGGAGGATCGGCTACCCCAGATGCCGTTCGATCGCGGGCGCGAGATCGCGCATGTCCCACGCTGATTGCGTCGCTTTCGCCCAGGTGGCGTCGGGGCAGATGAGCACCGCGCCGTCCTGCGGATCCGACGCGGGCAGGCCATGGCTGCCGCGCACCAGCGACGTGTCGAGCGGGCAGGGATCCATGCGGTAGCGCAGGCCGAGCATCTTGCGCGCCAGCGCGGTCATTGCGCGGCGCTTGCCGCCCTTGGGATCGAAGAACAGCTCGCGCGGGTCGTAGCCGGGCTTCTTGTGGATCTCGACGCAGCGCGCGAAGTCGGGTCGGGCCTCGTCCTCCAGCCAGTAATCGTAGGCGAACCAGGCACCGCGTTCGGCGATGGCGATGATCTCGCCGCTGCGCGGGTGATCGAGACCGATCTCGCGCCGCTCGCGTCCGGCGAAGGTCTGCGAGATGCCCGGCACGCGCGCGAGCACTTCCAAGGTGCGGCCGACGTCTTCCGGCTGCTGGCAATAGACGTGGGCGACCTGGTGGTCGCAGACCGCGAAAGCGCGCGAGGCGCCCGGATCCAGGAGTTCCCCGGCGGCGTTGCGGGTCACCGCCAGGAGGCCGTTGCGGCGCAGGGCGCGGTTGATCTCCACCGCGTGGTCGACCGCTTCAAGGCCGTATTCGCTCACGACGATCGGTAGGGCGCCGTGTTCCTTGGCGGTGGCGATGACCTTGCCCGCCTCGGCATCGAGCTGGCGCAGGGACTTCGCCAGATGCGGCCCACGCGGGCCGAAGCGTTGCAGGTCGTAGTCGAGGTGCGGCAGGTAGACCCACGACAGGTGCGGGCGCGTCGCGGCGAAGGCGGTGGCGAAGCTCTCCGCGATCCAGCGCGTCGATGTCACGTTCGCGGTCGGCCCCCAGAACGAGAACAGCGGAAACGTGCCGTGCTTCGCCTGGATCGCTGCCTTCAGCGTGGCCGGCAGGGCGTAGAAGTCCGGCGACTTGCGTCCGTCGTGGTGGTAGACCGGGCGCGGCGTCACCGTCGCATCCACGTCGGTGTTCATCGCATACCACCAGAAATGCTTGAGCACGCGCAGATCCTTGCGGGTGCGGCGCAGGCGGCTCCAGCATGATTCGGCCTGGATCAGCCTCTCGCTTTGACGCCAGAACCAGACCTCGCCCAGCTCGCGGAAATACCAGCCGTTGCCGACGATGCCGTGGCTCTCCGGACCGACTCCGGTGACCAGGGTCGCCTGCGCCGTGGTCGTCACCGCCGGGATCGGCCCGCTGAGCGGCGCCACGAATCCGGCGCCAGCGAGGGCGCTCAGGTTCGGCGTATCCGCACCAAGATGGCGCGGGGTCAGGCCGACGCAGGAGATGATGACGAGGGGTTGGGACATGAGGGAAAGGGCATCGTGGTCATTCCAACTATTCCAACGCAATATAGTCCAAATAAAATGTGTAGTTCTTGGTTTTACTGCGAAGTTCGATCAAGGGGCCTGTTCCGATCGTGATCCTGAAAGCCTTCCGATCCTTGGAGACAAATATCAATTCCCCAAGAACACTGCTTAATAATTGCCCATAGACGCCGCTCCCGAGATTTCCTGCGGTATTCAGGGTAGGTAATCGCTTTGCGAAAATGCTCGCTTTCAGTTCCGGCAAAGATTCCCGGGTGAGGTGGAGTGAAGGAGTAAGGCTGAATTCATTGTAATTTGGAAGGAAGATCACATCCATTTGGTCCAGGCGAAGGACCTCGTTTACTTTCTTTCCCCCGTGCTCTCGCAACAACTCGCGGCCCGCATCGGTGAGCATCCACCCCTGACCAAGGCTGGTCATGAAGGATGCCGCCAGCGGAGTCGGAGAAATGTCCTCAGCGGACAGGGCCGCGCACAGGAAAAGAAACAAGAGGGTTTTCATATAGTCCTATCGGTAAACGAACGTCCCGAATGGTCCCCGCACTTCGACCACATTCCCCGCCCCATCGTTGGCCTCAATCCGGCCAATGATCTTGGCTTCCAGCCCCACATCACGGGCGACCGCGATGGCGGTGGCGGCGTGGGCGGCGGGCAGGGCGGCCTCCAGGCGATGGCCCATGTTGTAGACCGAATACATCTCGCTCCATTTCAGGCCGGTGCTGGCCTGGATGGCGGCGCACAGCGGCGGCACCGGGAAGAGCGAATCCTTGATGAATCGCAGGCCGCGCGCGGCACCGGGGGCGCCGAAGCGCAGGATCTTGGTCTGCCCGCCGCCGGAGCAGTGGATGAAGCCATGCACGTCCGTGCGCGGGATGCGCGTGAGCAGGCGCCTGATGAGCGGCAGGTAGGTGCGCGTCGGTGAGAGCAGGGCGGAACCGACGGTGAAGGCCGGGTCGCCCGGCAGCGGTTCCTCCAGGCGATGCCTGCCGCAATAGACCAGCATCGGATCGATCTGGGGCGCGTAGGTTTCCGGGTATTTTTCCCGGTAGCCGCCAAGCAGTTCATGCCGCGCGCTGGTCAGGCCGTTCGAGCCGATGCCTGAATTGGGTGCGTCCTCCCACGCGGCCTGGCCGAGCGAGCTGAACCCGACCAGCACGTCGCCCACCGTGATGCGGGCGGCATCGATGACGTCGGCGCGCGGCAGACGGGCGGTGATGGTGCAGCCGACATCGATGGTGCGGACGAGGTCGCCCACGTCGGCGGTCTCGCCGCCAGTCATCCGGCACGGGATGCCATCACGGGTCAGCAGGTCGCAGAGGCGCTGGTAGCCGTCGATGATCTCGCCCAGCACGGCGCCGGGGATGAGCTTCGCATTGCGGCCGATGGTGTTCGAGACCAGGAACGGCCCCAGCGCGCCGACGCAGCCGAGGTCATCCAGGTTCATGACCAGCGCGTCCTGCGCGATGCCGCGCCAGACGTTGGGAAAACCCTCGCGCCAGGCGAGGTAGCCGAGCGACGCCTTGGTGCCGGCGGTATCGGCGTGGACGATCAGGCAGTGGTCGGGCGAACCGGTGAGCTCATCCGCGATGATCTTGCAGAAGGCGCCCGGGAAGAGCCCGGCATCCTGCCGCGCGATGGCGGCGTGGACCTCCTCCTTCCCGGCGGAGACTCCACGTTTGCGGTAGCGATCGTCCTGGCGGCTGGCTTCCATGGGTGGGGATGCTCGGGCAACGCCTGCGCGCGCAAGCCGCCGATGCCTGCACGACCCTCCGACCTCCGTGACGGATCCAACCATGCCGATCGCCGGGTTGCGCCGACCCGGCGCTGGGACCATCATGCGGCATGCCCAAGGTGATCCTGGTGACGACGCTGCTGCTGGCGATGCTGGTCGGTGGCGGACTGGTCGCGCTGGTTGCGGCCCCTCCGCTGATCGAACCGGCGGTGGCCTTCCTGCGCAGCGCCACCGGTGTGGTGCTGCTGTGCAGCGTCGCGGGCGTGTTCATCCTCGGCCCGCTGGCCCTCTTCATGCGCTGGGTGCGGGTCCTGGTGCGTTCGCGCGAGATCAGCTACACCACGGAAAACGGCCGCATCGCGGTGAACCTCATCGCGATCGAGGAGGCGCTGACCCGCGCCATCGAGGGCGAGCCCGAGGTCAAGAAGGCGCACGTGCGCGTCTACGAGGACCGGGTCAAGCGGGCGGTGATCATCGACGCGGTGATGACCCTGTGGGAGGTGCCCAACGTCACCGAGCGCAACCGCTTCTGCCAGCGCCTGCTGCGCCGCCGCTTCGCCGAGCTGATGCCGGAGCAGAACGCGGTCGAGGTCAACCTGAGCGTGCACCGCCTCAACGTGCGCCGGCCGGAGACCAGCCCCCCTGCCGCAGCGGGAGGCACCGCAATGCCGCCGGTGGCGCAGCAGCCCGCCCCCCTGCGCGCCGCCAGCGAGGTCGGCGGCGATTCGGGCGGCCGCCTGCCGATCGATCCGGGCGAGATGGATCTCTACGTCGGGCCGCACTGGCCGGTCGACGGCGAGGACGACGATGCCTCGGTCTACCAGAACAAGCCGACCACGGTGCGGATGGCGAAACCGGGCAAGAAGACCTGAATCCCGCGTCCCAGGCCGCGCTGACAGCGATGGCGGCGCCGGGGCCGCGCGTATGGTCCTGCCATGGTCCTCCGCCTCGCCGCCCTGATCCTGGCCTTGTCCGGTCTGCGCGCCGAATCCGTGGTGTTCCTCGGCGATTCCCTCACCGCCGGGTACGGATTGACGGCGGAGCAGGCCTACCCCGCCCTGATCGCGGCTGAGCTCGCCAAGGATCGCGCCACCGCCGCCTGGCGGGTGGTGAACGCCGGGGTCTCGGGCGACACCAGCGCCGGCGGCCTGCGCCGGGTCGACTGGCTGCTGAAGTCGAAGCCGGATCTGGTGGTGATCGTGCTCGGCGCCAACGATGGCCTGCGCGGCCAGCCGGTGGCGAACCTGGACGCCAACCTGCGCGCCATCGTCGCGAAGGTCCGCGCCACCGGCGCGAGCGCCGCCCTGATCGGCCTGCGCATGCCGGGCAACCTCGGCGCCGACTACCGGACCGCCTTCGACGCCGTCTACCCCCGCCTGGCCAAGGAACTGGAGCTGCCGCTGCTGCCCTTCCTGCTCGACGGCATCGCCCTCGACCCGCGCTACAACCAGCCTGACCTCATCCACCCCAACGCCGAAGGGCACAAGATCCTCGCCACCAGGATCCTCCCCTGGCTGAAACCCCTGCTCAAACCCAAGCCCCGCCCCTGATCCCAGCACTCAAGCACTCAAGCATTCATGCATTCATGCATTCATGCATTAAAACCCCATGATCCTCTCCACCCACCACCTCAGCCGCGACTATCCGACCCCGCATGGCCCATTGACCGTGCTGGAGGACATCACGCTCGCCCTCGCGCCGGGCGAGTCCCTGGCGGTGGTCGGTCCGTCGGGATCGGGCAAGAGCACCCTGCTCGGCCTGCTCGCCGGGCTCGACCGTCCGAGCCGGGGCCGGGTCGAGATCGAAGGGCGCGACCTGGCCGGGTTCAGCGATGGCGAGAGCGCGGCCTTCCGCGCCCGTCGCATGGGGTTCGTCTTCCAGTCGCATCGTCTGCTGCCGGCGCTCAGCGCGCTCGAAAACGTCCGCACTCCGCTTGATCTTGCCGGCGCCGCCAACGCCGAGACCCGTGCCGCCACCTGGCTGGAGCGCGTCGGCCTGGCGGCGCGATGCGACCATCGGCCGCAGCAGTTGTCGGGCGGCGAGCAGCAGCGCGTGGCGGTGGCACGGGCGCTCGCCAACGATCCGGCGCTGGTCTTCGCGGATGAACCGACCGGCAGCCTCGATCAGCGCACCGGCGCCGACCTGGCGGAGCTGCTCTTCACCCTCGCCGCCGAACGCCGGACCACCCTGGTGGTGGTGACCCACGACGAACGCCTGGCGGCACGTTGCGCCCGCCGGCTGCGGCTGGTCGACGGCCGGGCGCAGGCCTGACATGACCATCCGCCTGGCCTGGCGCCTGCTCGCCGGGCGCCGCAGCCTGCTCGTCCTGGCGGTGGCGTGCATCGCCATCGGCGTCGCCGCGCGCGGCGCGGTCAGCGGCAGCGTGACGGCGTTCGAGGCGCATCTCGCGCGCGAGGCGCGCAGCCTGCTCGCCGCCGACCTGGAATTGTCCTCGGCCCGGCCCCTGGAACCGGACATCCGCTCGGCCCTGGCCGAGGTGCTGCCGCCGGGTTCGCGCCGCGCCGAACTGCGCACCCTGACCGCGATGGCCGCCGGTCGCTCGCAGGCGGTCATGGTCGAACTCGCCGCGATCGGCGACGGCTGGCCGCTCGCCGGCGAGTTGCGCGGCGAACCGGCGGAGAGCGTCAAGACGCTGCAATCGGATCAGCCGCTGGCGCTGGTCGAGGCGGATCTCCTGCCACGCCTGGGGCTCGCCGTGGGCGAGGAGCTGGGCCTGGGCCGCAGCCGCTTCCGCATCGTCGGCACCATCGCGGCCGAGCCCGGCGGCGGGAGTTCGTTCCGGCTGGGGCCGAAGGTCTATGTGCCGCTCGCGTCCCTGGACGGGGCAGGGTTGAGCGACGCCGGCATCCGCGCGCGGTACCATCTGCTCACGGCGGTGCCGGATCCGGGATCGGTGCCAGGCATCGCCGCCGCCCTGCGCGCACGCCTGCACCTCGAACCCGCTCCGCTGGACGCCATGGGGCCGGGACCATCGGCGGACCGGGTCAGCCTGCGCACCGCGACGGAATCGGCCCGATCCGGAGCGCGCTCGGTCGCGCGCGGGGCTGATTTCCTCCGCCTGGTGGCGCTGTTCGCCTTGGGCCTCGGTGCGATCGGCGTCGCCGCCATCGCCCGTGCGATGATGCTCGCCCAGGCCGAGGACCTCGCGCTGCTGCGCGTGCTCGGGGCGACCCGGGTCGGGGCGGCGGGCGTCTTCCTGGTCCAGGCCGTCATCCTCGGCCTGGCAGGCGGACTCATCGGCCTCGCCGTGGGGGCCGGCCTGGCGACGGGTGCCGCTGCAGCCCTGGGGCTCGCTCCGGCCTGGCCGTCCGTTTCTGACCTGGGCACCGGTCTCGCCCTCGGCGTCGCCGCCGCGCTCCTCGCCACCGCCCTGCCGGCGCTGACCCTGGCGCGCATGGCCCCGCTTGCGGTGCTGCGCGGCGAGTCGCCGGCTTCCATCGCGCTCAAGACCCTGGCGCTCATCCTGGTCGCGGCGCTGACGGCCACGGTGGTCCTCGCCGCGACCGAGGTGCGTTCGTGGATCATCGGGCCGGCGGTCGCGGCTGGAGCATTCGCTCTTGCCGGCGTCCTGGCGCTCGCGGGCCGGCTCATCCTGCCAGGGCTGGCCCGGCTCCGCCCCCCTTCCTTCGCCCTGCGCCTGGGTTTCGCGCATCTGCGCCGCAGCGGCGGCGCGCTGCTGGTCGCGCTCGGACTCGCCGCCGCCCTGGGCAGCGCCCTGCTCTGCCTGCGCAGCTCGATCCTCGCCGAACTCGCGCCGGATCGCGTCGCGCACCTCCCGGCATACTTCGCCCTCGACGTGCAGGACGATCAGCGCGAGGACTTCACCGCCTTCCTGCGCCAACGTGGGCTCGAGCCCAACCTGCGGGCGCTGGTGCGCGCCCGGCTGCAGGCGGTCGACGGGATCCCCACGACGGCCGCCGCCGATCCGGCGCGTTCGCGCGAGGCCGAACGCGGAGCCTTCTTCCGCCGGCGCGAGCAGAACCTGACCTGGGCCGCCGCGCCGGGGCCGGGCGAGACGCTGATCGCCGGGCGTTGGCCGCAGGCGGCGAACGAGTGCGCGGTCGAGGCCCGCTGGGCGGAGCAGGTCGGGGTGCGGATGGGATCCCGCCTGCGCTTCGACCTCCAGGGCGTCGAGTTCGAGCTCGTCATCACCGGACTGCGCCGGGTCGACTGGCTCAGCTTCCAGCCCAACATGTTCATCACCTGCGCCCCGACCGCCCTGGCCGGCGCGCCGGCGGTGTGGATCGGCACCATCCCGGGCATGGCCGCAACCGAGCGGCGGAGCTTCACCGCCGATCTCGCCCAGCGTTTTCCCAACATCACCGCGATCGACATCGGCGACGCCGTGGTGAAGGCCCGCAGCCTGGTCGATCGGCTCTCGGCCGGCATCGCGGCGGTGTCGCTGGTCGCCTTGCTGGCCGGACTGGCCGTGGTCGCCGGCACCGCCGCCGCGCTCGCCCGCGAACGCCGCCAGGAATCCGCGGTCATCCGCGCCCTGGGCGGAACCCGCGCCACCGTCGCCCTGGCGCTGGCCGGCGAGTTCGCCGCCGCCTCGGCCGTGGCCGCTGTCCTGGGCGCCGCCGCCGGCGTGATCGGCGGCCTGCTCCTGACCCGCAGCCAGATGCCGGTCGCCTTCACCGTGCCCGGGATCGACCTGACCGTGCTGGTGCTGATCCTCAGCGGCACCGCCACTCTGACCGCCGTGATCACTGCGCGCCGGGCCTGGCGCGTTCCGCCGCTGGCGGTGCTGCGCGAAGACTGATCAGGCCGGCAGCGGATGTCCGCGCAGCGGCGCGGCGCTGGTGACCGGCAGCTTCCCGGCCCGCGACGCGCAGGTCAGCACGGGCGTGCGTCCCTGCCTGGCGAGGGCCAGCCAGGCGTCGTAGGCGATCCAGTAGTCGCTCGACATGGTGCGCTCCAGCCATTGCGCGGAGGAGAACTGCGGATCCCACCGGGGCAGGAAGCGGTCGGGGATGACCACGGCGCAGTCATGCCTGGCCGGCGGGGGTGGAGCCGCCTTCAGGCGCTGCACGGTATCGCGCCAGACGGCGGCGAGGGGCTTCTCGCGGTTGTCGCTGGTGAGCAGGCCGAAATGGAACTCCCAGGGATGGAACTGCATCGGACCGGTCTTGTCGTGGGTGCACCAGAACGTGAAGCGGCTGACGCCTTCGGCCAGGGCCCGGCCGATCGCCTGGGGCAGCCAGGCGCTGCGCTGTTCGTGCGTGCCCCAGTCGTCGCAGGCGCCGAACTCCTGCACCCACACCGCCTGCTGCGGATCCGCCGCGAACGCCCGCGCCCACTGGGCATGGAAGGCGAGCAGGGCGCACGAGGGCAGGGCATCGAGCGGCCCGCGTTCGGTCGAACCCGAGAACCCCGGCCAGGAATGCAGTGCCGCGAAGGAATAATCGTTGGCCAGATGCGCCGGGCTGAAGGTGGTCGAGCACATCCACGGATGGTGGTCGGTGCCGTTGACGATCTCGAGCCCAGGCTGGATCCGGCGCAGATCAGCCACGATGCGCCGGCCCCAGGCGTCGCCCTCGGCCCAGGGCAGTTCGTGGTCCATGCAGTTCATCTCGTTGCCGAGATCGACGCCGAGGAAGTTCGGCTTCGTCCCGATCGTCGCCAGCACGGCCTCGGCGAAGCGGACTTCCGCTTCGTAGACCTTGGGATCGGTGAAGACCTGCCGCCGATCCGCCACGAAGTTGGGCATGAACATCCAGCCCGAGAGGAATCCCGTCAGCAGGCTGACCTGCACATCCAGACCATGATCGGCCGCGATGTCCATGAGCCGCGCCAGGCGCTTGAGATGCCCCTTCGAGACGAATCCGGGATTCGGCTGGAAATCCGGCCAGAGCAGTTGCAGGCGGATGTGGTCCGCGCCCAGGCGTGCCGTGGCGGCGAGATCGGCGACGATCTCGGCCTCGTCCCAGTCGTTCCAGATGTAGTACCAGGACGTGCCGGGCGTGTAGTTGAAGCCGAAGCGAAGGGAATGTACGGGGTGGAGCGGCATGGTTGGCTTCCTGCGGATGGGGGATCAGGGCGTCGCCGGCTGCACGCGATCGAACGCCAGGGTGAGACGCGCGCCAGGGGGCGGAATGGTGACCAGGCCGGCATCCTGCCAGCCGTCGCCGGCGTGGATGCGGATCGATCCTGGCGCACCGGCGCGTGGATGCAGGCCGATCTCGCAGCGTCCCGCAGCGAGATCCCAGGCCACCGTGACCTCGATCCGGCAACGCGTCGCGACCGGGCCGATCCGGCCAGAACGCCAATGCGATGGCAGGGCGGGCAGGATGGTGAGGGAATCCTCGCTGCTTTGCACCAGCAGGTGGCAGCACAGCGAGGTCATGCCCAGGCTGGCATCGAGCTGCCAGCGCCCATCGCCGCCGATCTCCCCCATCGCCAGACCGGTGCCGCGGCGATCGTCGTGGGCGAACAGCAGATTGGGCATCACACAGGCCCGGATGACCGCGTCGAGGCATTCCGAAGCCTCGCGTCCGGATCCGGTGGAAGCGTAGGCGTGGGCCAGGTGGATGTGCGACCACGAGGTCTGGCTGCGCACCCCGGCCACCCTCCGCTGATCGAGGGCGATGCGGGCGGCCCGGAACAGTTCCGGAGAGCGGTGCGCGTCGATCTCGCGACCCGGGAACAGCGGATAGAGATGCGAGATGTGCCGATGGTGCACGTTGTCCTGCAACCGAGGCGGGATCCATTCCGCCAGGCCGCCCTGGTCGTTGATCCGGTAGTCGGGCAGGCGATCGAGGATCGCACGCCAGAGCGGGACGAGGTCGGCGTTGCGGTCGAGCGTCTGCGAGGCGGTGATCGCCCGTTCGAGCACCTCGCGGGCCACGGCGATGTCGATGGTCGCATCGATGCTGGTCCGGGCCGGCCACTCCAGGGGGTGGTTCTCGATCGACAGGGACGGCACGCAGTGGAGCCGGCCATCGGCAAGCGGAATCAGGAAATCGACGTAGAAAGCCGCGATGCCCTCCAGCAACGGCAGGCAGTCGTGCTCCAGCACCTGCCGGTCGCCCGAGAACAGCCAGCGATCCCAGGCGTGACCCGCCAGCCAACCCGCGCCGCTGAGGAAGAAATGCCATTCCGCGCAGTCGGCCCGGCCATCGCGGGCGGACTGCATCAGCGGGGCGACCAGGCCGCGGCAGCCGAACAATTCGCGGGCGTTGCGGGTCCAGTCCTCGCGCTGGCGTGCGAGATGGGTCAGCAGCGGCCGGGCGCATTCCTCCAGCCGGCCCGGTTCGACCGCCCAGTGCATCATCTGCAGATTCTCATCCTGGGTGTAGTTGCCGAACCATGGCGGTCGCCAGGCCCCGGCCCAGATCCCCTGCAGGTGCGGGGGTTCCCCGCCGCCGGCGCAGGCCAGCAGCAGGTAGCGGCCGTACGCATGCAACCGCTCGATCAGCGCCGGAGCCACCGGCCCATCGCCGGCGTCGAGGATCAGGTCCTCGACGCCGCGCGGATCCTGCGACCCGCCCAGATCCAGCATGCAACGCTGGAACTGCGCCGCATGCGCCTCGGCATGGCGCTGGAGCAGCGCGCCGTGATCGGCCGTGATCGCGTCGAGGTGCGTCCGTTCCGCGATCGCCAGGCCCTGACCGCCGACATAGACGGAACAGAGCACCAGGACCTCATCGCATCCCAGCAGCACCGCGGTGTTCCCATCCCACGTCGCGGATCCTCCCCGTACCACCAGGCGGGCGACCACGCCCCAGCCGCCGCCGTGGGTGTAGTCGCCGCGCATATGCCAGCCGCCCGGATCGACGGTGGTCGCGGTGCGGATGAGGTCCTTGACCGGCACCGTGCGGCCGCGCCAGCCCTCCGGATCGAGGCCGGGGAAGGTCGTGCCCATCCAGATCGACGCGGCCCCGGCCTCGACCGGCTGCAGCAGCAATCGGCCGCTGATGCGGCCAGGGCGGTCGGACCCCAGGCGAAGAACGGTGACCGCATCGGTCCGGCTGGAAAACGCGCTGCGTTCCAGCCGGGCGCCGTCGCTTTCCGTCCACCAGGCACGCACCACGCCACGGGTGCAATCCACCGCTCTCCGCCAACCCTGGAACAAGCCCTGGTCATCCGGGGTGAACCGCACCTCGCCGGCCGGATGGCAGGGATCGCTGTAGACGTACATCCAGCCCGCGTCCTTGGCCGCGCGTTTCCACAGCACCTCGGCCTGGTCGGGGTGGCCTGCCAGGATGAGCCGGCGGACTTCGGGCAGGACCTGCGCCACCGGTTGGCGGATCCGCTGCGGATCCGCCGCTGGCAGCCACAGCCCCTGACGGTTGAGGATCAGACGCTCCTGGGTGCGGTGCCCGGACAGGATGCCGCCCTGGATGCCATTGCCGAAGAGCAGACCTTCCTCCCAGCGGGTGGGCGGGGTGCGGAAGACGATCTCGGACGGAGAGCGGTCCATGGCCTGGATCATGCGGTTCCTCGGACACCACCACCGGATTCCCCGGCGCGGGCAGGGAACGGTGCTGGCCCGGTCACCGCAGGCAATGTCGTCGCTGTTTGGGATGCCTGGTATCAGCCACGCAGCCCCGCCGAACGGCCAGTCGTTGCAGGTTGCTGGCAGTCAAACCCGACTCGCGCCCGACGGTGGTCCAGCCGTCCCCGCTGCGGGTCAGGGCTTCCTGCACCAGGGCGCGGGAGAAGACGCCCACCCGGTCCGCTCGCCCGCGCCGAGTACTAGGTGCTCGGTGGTCGCCTCCACCGCCTGGTCGCGGGCCAGGCCGCCGGCCGCGCGTATCCGGGCGCACATGAGGACATGAGCACGTCCGCGCACGCGGCCCCTCCAGGGATGGGCGATCAGCGTCCTAACGCGCGGAGCCGGGCCGGACCGCCCCCCGGTGCCAACCGTGTCCCCCGATCGGGGCGACCTCAGGCCGGCACCATCCCCGCCGCGCGCAGGTGCTCGGCCATCGCCTGGTCGGTGTGGGCGATGTGGGTGACCAGCCATCCTTCGAAGAAGGCCAGGACGGAACCGGGATCGACGATGCGGCCATCGAGGTAGTCGTTGCGGAATCCCAGCACGATGCTGCGGCAGCGGTGGTGCTCCTGGCGGTGGTCCTGCCGTCCGGGGTACGAGCTGGCCTCCATGAGGCGCTCTTCCCGTTCGAAGTGCTCTTCGGCGTAGGTGACCAGTTCGGCGATGGTTTCGGCGCCGACGGCGGCGGTCTGCTCGCGCAGGGCGGCGATGAGGGCGAAGATGCGCGCGTGTTCGGCGTCAAGCTTGGCGCTGCCGGTCGGCGGCGGGGCGACAATCTGACCGGAGGCGCCGGGGACGAACACCTGGCCCGCCTCGCGCGAGAGCAGCCGGTTCAAGGCGATGGAGAAGGTCTCCCAGGCGGTGGCGAAGGCCGCCGGTTCGCGCTCGATCTTGGCCGCATCGCTCCAGTGCGCGGCGAATCCGGACCAGGTGCCCTCGAGCGCGGCGACCTCAAGCACGTGCGATTCGGCAATCAGCCGTTCACCGGAAGAGGCGGCTTGCACCGCGCCCGTCAGCGCCGCCTTGGCGAGCGCGAGATGCTCGTCGAGGGCGGCGCCGAATCGCGCCAGCGCGGCCGCGACCCGGGCCGCTTCACCGTTCGCCAGCGGCAGACGCGGAGGCACCTGCGCCGCGAGGGCCATGAGCTGGCGGGAGGCCTGGCCGGGATCGGTCGTCGTGGGCATGGTGGTCCTTGGGTTGGGGCCGCAGCCGGGGCCTGGGTTGCGACCCTGCCAGCCGCTTCCCAGGATGAAAGCCGGGATCCGTCCGGCCTTGATCACCGTCAATACGACACCTCGCCTGCGGCCACGCCACGGGTGGACGCGTCAGCAGCAGCCGGGAGCGCAGCAGGCCGACGGGCGTTCCGCCCGGATGTCCATGCTCGTGATGTAGTCCGCCGGGGTGGTGCCGGAGGGCAGGGCGGACTGGACCTCGCGGTAGAGCGGATCGTCGTTGGCCGTCAGGGTGGCGACATAGGCCGGCTTCGGGACCAGCGCCAGCCGCGCCAGGCCGGCTCCGGTCATCATCGCCCGCAGGTCGTCCAGCAGCGACGCTCCGGCGATGCAGCCGACGTAGGCCTCGACTGCCATGCGCACGCCCTCGGGCAACGGGCGCAGCAGCACCATGTCGCTCACCGCGACCCGGCCGCCGGGTTTCAGCACGCGGGCGATCTCGCGCCAGACCTGGGGCTTGTCGGGCGACAGGTTGATGACGCAGTTCGAGATCACCACGTCGACGCTGGCGTCGGCGACCGGCAGGTGCTCGATCTCGCCCAGGCGGAACTCGACGTTGGCCAGGCCGGTGCGCTCGGTGTAACCCGCGACATTGCCGCGCGCCTTGGCGAGCATGTCGGCGGTCATGTCGACGCCGATGACGCGACCGGTCGCGCCGACCTTCGGCCCGCAGAGGAAGGCATCGAAGCCGGCGCCGCTGCCGAGGTCGAGCACGATCTCGCCCGGTTTCAGGGCCGCGATGGCGCCGGGATTGCCGCAGGACAGGCCGAGGTTCGCACCGTCGGGCAGGATGCGCGCGAGTTCGCCGGCGTCGTAGCCGATTGCCGCCGCCAGCGCAGTCGGATCGGCCGCCGGGGCGCAGCAGCCGTTGGTGCCGCTGCCCGACGCGGGCGTGCAGCAGCCGCTGGCTTGCCGCCCGGCCTTGCCGGGGACGCCGGCGCGGGCCATCGCGCCGTACTGCTCGCGGACGGTGGTGCGGATGTCGGGTGCGGTCATGGGAAGGCCTCCAGGTGATGGTTGCAGTCGTGCGTGGATGGGTGCGAGGGTTCAGCCCGCCGCCGCCAGGCGCTGGCGCCCGGCTGCCGCGACGGCCGCGACATTGGTTTCATTGGCAGGGGTCTTGCCCTTTTCCATGCCCAGGTCGCTCATCCGCAGGTGCGCGGTGACCGGCACGCCGACGCGTTCCAGGGTCTTGCGGGCGCAATCGAGATTGCAGCCGTCGATGGCCAGGACCTTCCCGGCCGATTTGGCGTTGGCGATGATGCCGGCGACATCCCCGCCGAGGCCGGCGAGGCAGTACATCTTGCCGACGCCTTCCCTGGTCAGGGCGCGGGCGGCCTGGTCCGAGACGGCGCCGCAGTCGGAACCGCCGGAGCAGGGGAAGATGAGGGTGGGGCTGGTGGAGCAGGCGCAGGCCATGGGAACCTCGGTGGGTGGTTGGTGGTGGTGGGAAGGTGGGTGGATGGTGGGGGAAAGGCGGATGGTCAGGGCAGGCTGCCGGGCAGACGCAGGACGAAATCGCGGATCTGGTCGCGCACGCGCCGGTAGTGGCCGAGCGCCTCCTCGGGCGTGCTGGCGGTCTTCTCGAGTTCCGGCGGATCCTCGAAGCCGACGTGGACGACCCGCGTCCGCCCGCCCGGAAACAGCGGACAGGTCTCGTGCGCGTGGCCGCAGACCGTCACCACCAGGTCGAGCTGCACCCCGGCGGCGAGCACGCTCGCCAGGGTCTTCGAGGTCTGATGGATGGTCGGGTCGATGCCGAGTTCCCGCATCACCTGGACCATCTTCGGGTTCAGCCCCTTGGCGATGGTACCGGCAGAAAAGGCCTCGTAGCGGTCGGACTGCAGTACCCGGCACCAGGCCTCGGCCATCTGGGAGCGGCACGAGTTTCCCGTGCAAAGGAAGAGGAGTTTCTGTTTGGGCATGGGATTCTCGGGATTCACCGGAAGGAGTCGCGAATGAGCAAAGTTCCGGAGCGCAGGTCACGGCAGGCGCGAGAGAACGCGCCGGGTCGGCAGGAGGCGAACCTAACGGCATGAGTCATGGCAACCTCGTAACCGGCTGATCGCAGACGGGATTGGGAGCAAAGCCGGGAAGCGCGGCGGTGTCGTGCGACCACCATCGGCGCTTCAGCCAGAAGGCGACCGAGACCAGGGCGATGAGCGCCGGCACCTCGGCCAGGGGGCCGATCACGGCCGCGAAGGCCGCGCCATGGGCGATGCCGAAGGTCGCCAGGGCCACCGCGATGGCCAACTCGAAATTGTTGCCGGCGGCGGTGAAGGACAGCGTGACGCCGACCGCGTAACTGGCTCCGGCCTTTCGCGCCAACCAGAACGAGGCCAGGAACATGGCTCCGAAGTAGAGGAGCAGAGGGACGGCGATCCGCACGGCATCAACCGGGTTGCCGATGATCCGCTCGCCCTGGAGCGAGAACATCACCACGATGGTGAACAGCAGGGCCGCCAAGGTGATCGGACTGATCGCCGGAACAAAGCGCTCATGGTACCACGACCTGCCTTTCACCCTCACCAGGATGAGACGGGTCAGCATGCCAGCCAGGAATGGGATGCCGAGATAGACAAACACCGACAGGGCAATGTCGGTCAGGGTGACATCGATCGCCACGCCCTCCACTCCGAACCATCGGGGCGCGATGAGCAGAAAGAACCACGCATAGACGGCGAAGAAGAGCACCTGGAAGATGGCGTTGAAGGCGACCAGGCCGGCGCAGTATTCGCTGTCGCCCTTGGCGAGGTCGTTCCACACGATGACCATGGCGATGCAGCGGGCCAAGCCCACCAGGATGAGGCCTTGCATGAACTCGGGGCGGTCATGCAGGAAGATCAACGCCAGGGCGAACATCAGCACCGGTCCGATCAGCCAATTCTGCACCAGCGACAGCCCCAGCACCTTCCAGTCCGTGAAGACACGGTGGATCTCTTCGTAGCGCACCTTGGCCAGGGGCGGATACATCATCAGGATCAGGCCGATGGCGATCGGGATCGAGGTCGTGCCGACGGCCAGTTGGTTGATCCCCTGGCCGATCTGCGGCGCGAAATGCCCCATCGCCAGTCCGATACCCATGGCGAGGAAGATCCACAGGGTCAGGAAGCGATCGAGGAAGGGAAGATGTGGCTGCCGGTCGGTCATATTTTAATTCGTCGATTTACGATTTGATTGGACATGAAAAAGGTCGCTTCAAATGCCCGCGATCAGCACCTTGAGGCGCTTCAGCCTGGCGGCGTTGACGCAGTAGCACACCCGGGGCCCGTCGATCTCGCCCTGGATCAGCCCCGCGTCCTTCAATTGCTTGAGGTGCTGCGACACGGTCGACTGGGACAGCGGCAATTCCTCGACGATGTCGCCGCAGACGCAGGAATTGCGTTCAACGAGCAGCCTGAGGATGCGCACCCGCGCCGGATGGGCGATCGCCTTGGCGAGCTCGGCCAATTCCGTTTCCTGGGCATCGAGCGGGGTCGGCTCGGACCGCAGCCCCGATGCCGGGGCGCAGTCGGCCGGGGTAGGGCAGCACGGTTCAACGTCTTTCATCGTAACGATACGATAAGGCTTCGAATGGACTGTCAACCCTCCCCAGGGGCGGTCGCCCAGTACACCGCCAGCCGCGAGGTGGGAACGGGCAAGATCCTGTATTTTCCAGGCGAAAATATTGGCCTTCCTGAAGAGCAGCTCAGGGGTGCCTTGACGCGATGCTCCGGTGCGGGTGGCAGACTTCGCGGTTACAAGCCTGTTACGCATGCACCTCGGGTGCGCGATAACATGCCGGCCAACGGGATGCCGTGTCGACAACGGACCGGCGGACGCTTCCATCCGGACTGAACGCTGGCCGAATGCCACCGTTCATCCTCCCTCACGCGGAAACCATCATGCACCACCTGCTCACCATCCTCGTCACCGCCTGCGCGACTTTCATCACCACTTGGTCGGCCACCGCCGTGGCGATCGAGGTGCCTCCGGTGATGCCTCCGTGGCAGATGCCGCCGATCCAACCGCCGAAGGTCGTGCTGCCGCCGAATGAGCAGCCGATCGCGCTCCAGCGCCTCGATATCAGCGCCGAGGTGCGTGGCGTCCTGGCCGAGGTCACCACCACCATGGTGCTGCTGAATCCCAATCCGCGGCAATTGTCGGGCGAGCTGGAGTTCCCCCTGCCTGACGGCGCGGCGGTGGGCGGCTATGCCCTGGACGTGAACGGGCGCATGGTCGATGGCGTGATCGTGGCGCAGGACAAGGCGCGCGTGGTGCTGGAGACGGAAAGCCGCCGCCGCGTCGATCCCGGGATCGTCGAGCACGTGCGCGGCAACGCCTTCCGCACCCGCATCTTCCCGCTCCCACCCGGTGGCACGCGCACCGTGAAAGTGGTCTGGACCGCACCGCTGGCGGTACGCGGCGACGAGGCCGCCCTGCGCCTGCCCCTGCCGCGCACCGCGATCCCGCAGTTGAAGCTGACGGTCGAGATCAGCGCTCCCGGGGTCGAGCCGCAGCTGGGCGGATTCGGCGATCTGCGCCTGACCCGCTGGGTCCACGGGCAACGCGCAGAAACGACGCTGCAGGACGTGACGCCCGGCGATGACCTGCTGGTGCGCCTGCCCAACCTGCCGGCGGTGCTGTCGCAGATCGAGGAACGCAACGGCGAGCGATTCGTCTCGATCAGCGCGAAATCAGGGGATTACGGCAAAGCCGCCATCCGGCGGCCGCAACGCGTCGCCGTGGCCTGGGACGCCAGCGGTTCGATCACCCCGGCCGGGGCCGAACGCGGGCGCAAGCTGCTCGCGGCCTTGTTCGAGGCTGCGCCGGGAATCACCATCGATCTCGTCAGCTTCGACCTCGCAACCCGGCCAGCGATCGCCTTCACCGACGCCGGCACGCTCGACGCGCACCTGGCTGCGCTGCCGCACGATGGCGCGAGCAACCTCGCCGGCCTCGACCTGCGCCGCGCCGCCCTGCCCAATCCCGCCGATGAGGCCTGGCTGCTGATCAGCGATGGTCTGGGCACCTGGGGCGAGGGGCTGCCCGCCAGCGGCGACGTGCCGGTGTTCTGCGCCATGCCCGAACCCAACCATGACGAGGCCCTTCTGCGCCTCGTCGCCGCGCGCAGCGGCGGCCAGGTGGCCGACCTCATGACCACGGCGCCCTTCGCCGCGCTTTCCGGCATCATGGGTGCGGGCAACCCGTTCCAGCGCGTTGACGCCGCTCCAGGGATCATCGACGAGGTGCAGACCGCGACCCGCGGCGAACGCACGCTCATCCTCGCCCGCCTGCGCGGTGACGGCCAGGCGACCCTGCGCTGGCGCATGGGCGACGGCAGGAACATCGACCTGCGCGCCTCCACCGCCGTACCCGGCAGCGTGGTCGCCCGCGCCTGGGCCGGTGCGAAGGCGGCGGAACTCGCCGTCTTTCCCGAGGCGAACCGCACCGCGCTGCTCGCGCTCGGCCGCGCCTATGGCGTGGTGACGGCGGGAACTTCGCTGCTGGTGCTCGAAAGCCTCGACCAGTACCTGCGCCACCGCGTCGAACCGCCGGCGACCTGGCCGGAGTTGCAGACCCAATACCTGGCGCAGCTCAAAGGCCGCCAGCAGCAGCGTGACCAGCGCTGGAACGGACATCAGGAACGGCTGGTGCAGTGGTGGACGGAGCGGGTGCGGTGGTGGGAAAGGAAGCATGATCCGGTGAAGATGGCAAAGGGCGGGGCACGCGCGGGATGGCTTGGCGACGATGCTGCCACCATGCGCAGATCCGAAATTGCACCAGAGAACGGTGGTGCTCCTCCCCAGTCGCCTGCAACTCCCCCAGCCGCCCTCGCGGCACAAGTCGGAGATCAGGCTGCTTCCCGTCCTGCCGCAAGTGGTCGCGAAGGTGAGGCCTCAGATGCTGACCGTAGTGCTTCGCCTGCTTTTTCAGCCATTGGTGCCGGCGCCGGGGGCGAAGGCAAATTCGCAAGCATAACGGCTGGAGGGCGTCGAAGACACCAGGAAAACAGCAAAGACAATGGAATCGGCGACCCTGCTCAACCCGCGCAGGCCTCCATCGCCATCACCGCCTGGAACCCCAGCACCCCCTGGTTGACCGCCCTGCGCGCCGCCGGCCCGGGCAAGGCCTACGACGCCTGGCTGGCGCAGCGGCCGTCGCTCATCACCACCCCGGCGGCGGTGCTCGACTGCGCCGGGCTGGTGCTGACCCAGGACAGACGCCTCGGCCTGCGCGTGCTCTCCAACCTGGCGGAGCTGAAGCTCGACGATCCCGGGCTGCTGCGCGTGCTGGCGTGGCGGTTGCAGGACGCGGACGAACTCGATGGCGCGATCGCCGTCCTGCGCAAGGTGCTGCGCCTGCGCCCCGAGGAACCGCAGTCCTACCGCGACCTCGCCGTGGCGCTGGCCGCCCGCTTCGATGCGACCAAGGCGGCGGCCGACGCCAGCGAGGCGCTGGAATTGCTGACCCGGGTGATCAAACGCCAGCCGCTCGAAGATCGCGATCTGGGCGAACGCTGGACGATCGACGGCAACTGGGACCGCTTCCCGCAGTGCGAAATCATCGCGCTGGAGGAGTTCAACCGCCTGGCGGCGCGCAGCACCGGAGCCCCCGGCGTGCGCGTGCCCGACCTGGACAGCCGCCTGCGCGCGAATCTCGACTGCGACCTGCGCATCGTCATGGGCTGGGACGCGGATGCGACCGACATCGACCTGCATGTGCTCCAGCCTGATGGCGAAGAAGCCTTCTATGGCAGGAACCGCACCGCCTGTGGCGGATTGGTCTCGGCCGACTGCACGCAAGGGTACGGCCCCGAGGAATACCTGCTGCGCCGTGCCGGGGCCGGGAATTACCAGATCAAGGCGCGCTTCTTCGGTTCGCGCCAGACCGGGCTGCTTGGGCCGGCCACGGTCAGCGCGACGGTGATCCTCGACTGGGGCCGGCCGACCGAACGCAGCCAGCGCCTGACCCTGCGCCTCGACCGCCAGGGCGAGAACATCCCGATCGGCGTGGCGACCGTCGGCGCCGCTGCGAATGCGGGCGTCAATCCCGGCGTGCGGCCGGCACTCGCGCGCGAGTCGCTGAAGAACCTGCGCGTCGGCATGAAGCGCGCCGAAGTGGAACAGGCCCTGGGCGCGCCGGAACGCATCGACAGCGACGGCGTCAGCGTGCTGGTCTACCGGCTCTCCAACGACACCAGCATCCGCATCGGCCTCGCTCCCGATCTGATCTGGGTGCGCGAGGTCGCGAACGGTTCAGAGCGCGACCTGCTGCGCTGACCCGGCGTCGCAGCGCCGTCGCACCTTGCGATTTCCCGGCTTTCCCCAGGAGAAACGTGAAATAACCTGATCCACATCGAACCATGCGCCGGCACCCGCCCATCCTGATCCTGCTCGGTTGCCTGGCCGCCGGTGAGCCGCCGGCGGAACCCACCTCGGCTCCGGCTGCGGCAGCGATCGCCGATCTGCCGCTGCGCGGACAGGGACGCTACTCCTATCTCTGGTTCAAGATCTATGACGTGCGCTGCCACCTGCCTGCCGGCGTGCCCGCCACGGCCGCGCTGGACGAGCATCCGCGCCGGCTGTCGTTCACCTGGTTGCGCGGATGCACCGGCAAGGAGCAGGCCGAAGCGAACAGCGAGCATTGCGCCAAGCGTCTCGGCAACGCCCCCAAGGCCGAGATCGACGCCGGTGTGGCCGCGATCAACCCGCTCTGGCCGGACGTGAAGGAAAAGGACGTCATCGACCTCATCTACCGGCCCGGCATCGGCACCACCATGGCGCTCAATGGCCGCGAACTGGGCACCGTGCCCGGCGCCGCGTTCGCCAAGGTGCAGTTCTCGATCTGGCTCGGCGACGACCCGATCGACGGCGATCTGCGCAAGGCGCTGCTCGGTCTGAAATGAACCTGGCGCCGCCGCCTCAGCGGTAGGCGAACCAGAGCAGGGCCGTGGCGATGCCCGCGAAGGTCCAGTAATCGGTGGGCAGGCCGAACAGCCAGTGCTTGTGCCAGCGGACCTCGGCCGGGTTGAACCGCCGCCAGCCCCAGGCCGGATTGAGGACGAACCAGAGCAGGTCCTCGATGATCCAGAACAGCATGAGGCAGGCGAGGCAGCGGGCTTCCAGCCGCCAGGACCAGTCCCAACTGAACAGGAGCGGAAAATGGAAGACCAGCAGGGAAAACGGCAGGGCCCAGGCGTGATATCCGGTGAGCGGCCGGCCGCCGAAGAAGACATCGAGCAGCCAATGCTTCTCGATGCGCCAGGTCGGCAGCGATGCGGCCCAGCCGTCCTTGCCCTCGATGTGGATCTCGACCTTGGCGAACACCGCAGCCATGCCGGCGACCCCGAGCAGCAGCACCGGGAGATGGACGGCGGCGTTCATCCCGGTCTGGGCCCGGTCTTCTTCTGCATGCGGATCTGCAGGAGTTCCACCCCGAGGGCGAACGCCATCGCGAAGTAGATGTAGCCCTTGTCGAGGTGCTTGCCGAGGCCCTCGGCGATGAGCAGCACCCCGATCAGGATCAGGAACGACAAGGCGAGGATCTTCACCGCCGGATGGCGCTCGACGAAGTCGCCGATCGGCCCGGCCGCCCACATCATCACCCCGACCGAGGCCATCACCGCGATGATCATCGCCGGGATGTTGGTGGTCATGCCGACGGCGGTGATCACCGAATCGAGCGAGAATACGAGGTCGATCAGGGCGACCTGGATGAGCACGCTGGCCAGGGTGACGCCGACCGCGCCGGTGGCGGTCGCGTGATGCTCTTCAGCTCCTTCGACCTTGTGGTGGATCTCCTTCACCGATTTCCAAAGAAGGAACGCTCCTCCCGCGAGCAGGATGAGGCGCTGGCCGGTGAGGCCGATGCCGGCGATGGTCAGCAGCGGCCGGGTCAGCGACATGATCCAGGTGACCGAGAGCAGCAGCAGGATGCGCATGCCCATGGCGAGCAGCAGTCCGATCCGGCGCGCAAACGGCCGTTGGGCGGCAGGCAGGCGGCCGGTGAGCACGCTCAGGAAGACGATGTTGTCGATCCCCAGCACGATCTCGAGCGCGGTCAGGGTCGCGACCGCGAGCAGGGCCTCGGGCGTGGCCAAGGCGGCCCAGGCCTCGACGCTGAGCACGCTGGGGATCTCGCGGACGGCGGTTTCGATCGCGGGATGTCCGGCTACTGCCGGGAGGGCTGCGGTTTCCATGGCGGCCGCAGGTTTCGCCTCCACTCAGGAAAGCAAGGCGGCGGGAGAACGAACCTCCACCGCTACCGGCTGCGATTCAGTCCGCGAGCGTTCCGGCGGCCCAGGCATCGATCAGCGCGAGGAGCTCGCTGCGGCTGGCGGAGCGCGCCTGGCGCACGAAGGTTCCGCTGGTGGCGTTGCCCAGCAGCAGACGGCTGCGCGGATCGAGCCCGAGGCAGCGGCCGAGGATGTAGCCCGCGTTGAAGCGGTCGCCGGCGCCGGTGAGCTTCTTCGGCTTGGCGCAGAAGGGCGTCGGGGCGTGCTCGGTGCCGGCGGCCTCGGCCACCGCGGCCTGGTGCACGCCGTGGATGACCACCGCATCGATCTTCAGGGCGGTGCGGATTGCGGCGGCCTGGGCCGCCAGCGCGGCGGGATCCTCGGTGCAGGTGGCGAGGCCGAGGAGGCGCGCCATCGCGTTGCCCTCATTGCCGTTCAAGCCCAGGGTCGTCTCGCCGTAGGCGGTGAACCCCGCCAACGCGGCGAGCATGCCCCGGATGTCATCGCTGCTGCGGCTGCTCGGATCGACGAGGTCGAAGAAGAACACCGGGCGGTGGTCGAGGCGGGAGAACACCTGCTGCTGCAAGTGCCGCCAGCAGGCGGTCATGTGCGGGTAGAGCGTCCAGTTGGTGATCGCGATGGCCTTGGCGCGGCGGCAGGCGGCGAGGAAGGCGCCATCGGCGAGGACGCGGTCGAGCAGCTGCGGGGTGAACTCGGCGAGCTGGCTGACCGAGCACAGCATGTATTTGCCGTCCGTGAACTCGAGCGCGAGGGTGCGTCCGGGTTCACGGCCCCAGGAGGTGCACGAACGGCAGACGCCGGCGAAGGCGTCGAAGGCTCCGACGCGGGGCGTGCCGAGCGTGCCGAAGTAGTCGAGCTTCACCCCGAGCGCGGCGATGCCGTCGCCCAGGTTCACCGCGCAGCCGCCGGCATCGCGGCGGTGGATGACCATCTCGCGCAGGGCCGACCGGCCGGCGGCGGCCTGGAAATAGCCGGCCATGGCGGCGAGGGAGGCGACCGGCCGGAAGTCGCTCAGCGAGGTGCGCTCCTCGACCACCGAGGTCATCTCATCGACGAAACCGTCGAAGCCGGCCACGATGTCGAGCGCATCGATCTCGGCGGTGCGGGTGCGCAGGGTGGCGGCGAGATCGCGGAGCGGATGGGTGGGCATGCCCGAGCCTGCGGGCGCCACCCGCCAGCGTCAACCGGGGTGGTTGTCCGGAACCCGGCCGTGACCACCCTGCCCGCCCCATGCGCCAGCAGACCCGACAGGATCCGGCCGTTCTCGCGACGCCGCGCGGGCTGGCAGGACTGGCTTTGCCGCTGGCGCTCAGCACCGGGCTCGGCTTCTTCCTGCACTACGCCAACCGCACCGTCCTCGCCTGGTCGGGGCCGGGAGCCCTCGCCGCCAGCCTGCCGGCCGGGATGCTGGCCTGGACCGGACAGAGCCTGTTCATCCTCACCTGCGCCTACCTGGGCACCTTCGCCGCGCAGCACCACGCCGCCGGCGAGGATCGCGAGGCCGGGGCGATGGCCTGGCCGATGTTCCTGGTCGCGGGCATCGCGACGCTGATCGCCCTCGCGCTCATCCCCTTCCGCCACCTGCTTGCCGGCGCCTTCGGGACCGAACCCGCCGTCGAGTCGAAGCTCGCCGAGCTGCTCGGCTGGTATCTCGCCGAGACCGGCCCGATCGCGGCATGCAGCGGCATCGCCGCCTTCTGCGGCGGCCTCGGCCGCACCCGGCGCGTCCTCGCTTTCGGTCTTGCCGGCGCGGCCATCTGCATCGGCCTGAACTACTGGCTGGTCCTGGGCGGATTCGGGGTGCCGGCGCTCGGGATCACCGGGGCGGGCATCGCCAGCCTGGGCACCTCGCTCGCCATGCTCGCCGCCTGGCTCGCCTGGTTCTTCGGTCCGCAGGTACGGCGCCAGTTCCACACCTGGGATGCGCGCAACCTCGACCCGGCGCGCCTGCGGCGATTCTGCCGCTACAGCGTGCCGCGCGGATGCACGGAAGTGCTGGAGATGGTCTCCTTCGTCGTCTTCACCGCCGTGGTCAGCCACCTCGGCACGGATCGCCTCGCCGCGAGCAATCTGGCGTTCTCGACCTACCTGGTGGTGCTCGTCCCGGTGATCGGCTTCAGCCAGGGCGTGGCGATCGCCACCGGTACGGCGGTCGGTGCCGGCCGGCCGGAACTCGCGCGCAGGGCGGTGCGCTCCGCCCTGCTCCTGCTGGTGCCCTACATCGTTCTGCTCGTCGCGGCATTTCTGCTGTTCCCGGCCGCGCTGCTCGCCCCGGGGCGCGGCGATGACCCGGAAGCCTGGCACCGCATCCTGTCGCACGCGGTGCCGGTGATGGCCTGCCTGGCGCTCATGGCCCCGGCCGATGGACTGCAATGGATCTGGCGCTTCGCGGTGCAGGGCGCGGGCGACACCCGCTGGCCGCTGGTGGTGCTCGTCCTGCTGTCGGTGGTCTGCCTGGCGGTGCCGATCTGGTGGGTGCCCGCGCTGGCCGGCGATCAGGCCCTGGTCTGGTGCTACCTGCTGCTCGCGGTCTACGTCTGGATCGTCGCCGGCGCCATGGCCTGGCGGTTCTACCGTGGGCCCTGGGCGGGCATGAACGTGCGGAGCTGAACCCTTTCCGGCGGCGTGCCGCCGCCGGAAGGCGGTCCTGGCGTGGACGGTCGATGTGACGTCGTCTTGCCCGGCAGGGGTCGACCGTATGGTACGCCAGCATTCCTGCATTCAGGCCGCACGGCCGGATCGGTGACCCGGATGTCTGACCAGAGACCGCCCGCCAACGACACCGCGAATCTGCAGGCCACGATCCCTGCCGACCTGAGTTCCGCCGGTGCGTCCCCCGTCGCCAACCGGACCGACCTGCAAGCCACCATCGCGCTGCCCGTCGGCGACACGGGCGGCGCCGACGCGCCGCCAACCGTGATCAACACGGATGCCTGTGGACGCCCGGATGCGGGCAGCGGAATCGGACTCGCTCCGACCATCGCGACCCAGCTGCAACCGGCCACCGTCCTGACCCGGCCGATGGATCCGGACCAGACCGCGGTCACCGACACCCCCGATCGGCAAGGGACGGCCTCGACCAATCCCCGCAACCCGGCTGCAACCGGCGAGGGTTCGCGCAGCGGCTACACCGCCCAGACCGGGGCGGCGACCGGCACCGGGGCGCTCTCGCGCAGCGGCCACACCAGCCGGATCGCACGCACGCGGATCAACATCAACCTGCCGGCCGAGGCCCAGGTGCTCGACGTGAAATTGCAGATGTCGCGCAGTTCGGTGCTGTCCGAGATCGTCACCGTGCGCCAGACCCACGGCAATCCGCTATCGCCGGCGATCATGAAGCTGGTCGAGACCCAGGGCACGGTGGGCCGCTATGCGATCGACAAGCCGATCGCGTCGGGCGGCATGGGCGCGGTGCTCAAGATCGACGACCACGACTTCCGCCGCCCGGCGGCGATGAAGATCATCCGCGCCCAGATGGCGCACAACCCCGAGTTCGAGGCCCGCTTCCTGGCCGAGGCCCAGATCACCGCCCAGCTCGAACATCCGAACATCCCTCCGATCCACGATCTCGGCGTGATGGATGACGGTACCCTGTATTTCACCATGAAACTGATCCAGGGCGTCAGCCTTGGCAAGGTGGTCAAGCTGCTCCGGCAGCATCGCGGCCTGGAGAAGAACCACGCACCCAATGCGGAGTCCGAGGCCGCCGCGAGGAAGTGGACTGAGGAAGAGAAGCTCATCACCTTCCTCAAGGTCCTCGACGGAGTCGGCTTCGCGCATGAACGCGGCGTCATCCATCGCGACCTCAAGCCCGACAACGTGATGATCGGCCTGCATGGCGAAGTGCTCGTGGTCGACTGGGGCATCGCCAAGGTGCTCCCGGGCGCGCCCACCGATGCGACCCTGATCATGGGGGTGAAGGCGGTCCAGAACGAGGCGGCCCAGGGCATGACCCAGGTCGGCGCGGCCATGGGCACGCTGCACTACATGCCGCCGGAGCAGGCCAAGGGCCTGGTCGACGAGATCGACCGCCGCAGCGACATCTACGCCCTGGGCGCTACCCTGTACGAGCTGCTGAGCCTGGAACGCTGCCTGAACACCAAGTCCGTGCAGGACGGTCTGCTCATCATCACCCAGGGCCAGTGGACGCGGCTCGATGTCGTGGCCCCCGACCTCGATCCCGATCTGGTGGCGATCGTCCACAAGGCGATGGCGCTCCAGCCCGAGAAGCGCTACCCGGATTGCGCCGCCTTCGCGACGGACCTGCACCGCTACCTGCAAGGCCAGGCGGTGGATGCCCGCCGCCGATCGATCACCGACCTCATCCTCTCCTGGGCGCGCCAGCATTGGAGGCAGCTCGCGCTCGGCGCCGGCGCGGTGGCGCTGATCGCCGGGACCTTCGTGGGCACCACCCTGTACAACAACGAACAGCGGCGCACCGCAGGTCTGGCGGCGCTGGCCGAGGCGAACGCCGCCTGGACGGAACCGACGACCACCGACGAGATGCGCCTGGATCGCCTCAACCGGGCCGAGAAGGCGCTGCTCACGGCGGAGGCCAACCTGCCCGGAAACCGCGAGGTCGCTCTGCGCCGGAACGAGGTCAGCAACGCCCTGGGCGCGGTGAAGACCCGTATCGACGAGGCCAACAAGGCTCGGCTCGCGGCGGAGGCACGGGACGCCAACATCGCGACCGCGCTCGAGCGGGCGAAGAAGGCCAAGGACGATGGCGAATACCGCAAGGCGCTGGAGCAATGCCAGGTCGCCCAGGGCTATGGCCCGACTTCGAGCGAACAGACGGCGATGCTCAACCGGTTGCGGGATGAGATCGTCGTCATCATCAGCAACTCGGAAAAAGCGGAACGGCTCCGGCTCGCCAAGGAGGCTCAGGAACAGGCGCGCAAATGCGTCCAGGCCGCCGAAGCGACCGATCCGGTGCAGCAGGCCGATGCCTTCAACAACCTGATCGAAGAGGCCAAGACCGAGGTCAGGATCGCGAGCGCCGAGGGTCTGGCCGAGGCGCCGAAGCTGGCGGAACGCATCGGCGAGCTCGTGCGCAAAGCAGCCTCGGAACGCAACGCCGCCGCCAACCGCTCCAAGGCAGATGGCCTCCTCGACCAGGCCGAACGCGACCTGGATGCCGCCGACGCCGCCTTGGCCAGGAAGCCGATCGACCATAAGGAAGCCAAGGAAAAAGCCGATTCCGCCCTCGTCCTGCTGGAAAAAGCCTCAGGACTGGATGCCGGCAACGCCCGCCTGCGCCGGCTGCGCAGCGGCATCGCCACCCGCGCCGATGCCGCGCAGCACCACCAGCGGCGCGAAGCCGCCGAGGTGCTCTGCGCCCGCGCCGGCAAGGCGTTGGAGGCGGAAGCGCTCGACCAGGCCACCGAACTGGCCGCCAATGCGCTCAACAGCGCCCCCGAGGGCGAGGCCGCGCTCAAGGCCGCGATCAATGCGGTGCGCGACCGTATCGAGCAGAAGAAGCAGGCCGCCGAACGCCTGCGCCGGCTCGCCAAGGATGTCGAGGACGCCCAGCGGCTCGCCGCGGAGGCACGGAAGGAACGCGCGGAACTGGGCAAGGTGCGTACTGCCTATGTCCAGGTGAAAGCCAAGGTCGCAACCCTGGAACGCGAATTGGCCGGACTGCCCTCCGGGAAGATCGCCCCCCTCTTCACCGCCCGGGCGGAAGAGGTCGCACGCCGGCAGGAGGTCGCGGAACGCTGGGCGAACACCGAGTCGCTGGCGAACCAGGCCCTGGCGCGGCTGGCGGAACAGCCCGAACTGGAACTCGCGAGCGAACTGCGTGGTCTGCTGGCGGAGATCTACTACCTGCGCCTGGGCACCGCGCGGGCCGACCGCGCCCAACCCGAGATCAAGGCGTACACCAACCTCATCCGCCGCCTGTTCGCCAACCGCCCGGCGGCGGAAAAGGAGGTATGGGAGCGCAAGCTGGATCCCACCGGCGAGCTGACGCTGCACGTTCCCGCCGGCACCGTCCTCGCACCGCTGGTGCAGGATCCGCAGGACCTGCGCCTGGTCGTGGCCAAGGATGTTCCCGCCAAGCCGGTCGCGAACGGCGAGACGTTACGCCTGGCGGAAGGCGCCTGGCAACTCAGACGCGAGGATCAGGTCGCAACCATCTTCATCCCACCGGATGGCAAAGTCACCCTGACCTGGCCCGAGCGCCTGCCGACGATTCCCGGCCATGCCCTGCGTTGGGTGCCGCCTGATCCCTCCAGGGCGGAACCTGACCGCGGAGGCAAGGGATTCATGTTGGGCGACAGCGAGGTCACCTTCGCGCAGTATCTGGTTTTCCTCAATGAACCTGACCAATTGGATCGGATCCGGGAAGGTTTCGCCAACGTCGCCGAAAAGAAGCTTCAGTTGAAGAACGCCCAATCGACCGACTTCGCCTTGGTGCCACGCTCGGCAAACGGCGACCTATATGTAGAAAAAATCATGAATGGCGATGCCCTGGTCGGACTCCGACCCTCGCCCCAATTCGACAACGTGCCGGTCTACGGCATCAACCGCCGCGACGCCGACGCCTTCTGCGCCTGGTTGTCGAAGCGCAGCACACTGAAAGTCCGCCTGCCCCTGGCACGCGAACGCGCCTGGGCCGCCCAGGGCGGGGATCCGCGCCGGCTCTGGCCGTGGGGCGAATCATTCGTGCCTGGATATGCCGGCGATGCCAACACCGCTCGAAAAGATCAAGATTATCCATGGGCTGTCGCCGTCCATGTCGATGACATCGGCCCATTCGGCCACCACGATCTGGGCGGCAACGCGCGCGAGTGGCTAGGCGATAGCAATCGCGTGGGCGCACCCATGGCCGCCGGGCCGCATGGTGCCCTGGCCGCTGGCGGAGCCTGGAGCGACAACAGTGGCGCCACCTTCCGCAGCGACTACACCGAAAGCCTCAGCGAGGAATCCGTCAGCCCGGCGATCGGATTCCGCATCCTGGTGGAGATCCCCTGAATGAATCGCCTCGTACCTGCCCTGTCGGCCCTGCTTTTGTCAGGATTGTCGACCGCAGCCGAAACACCTTCCCCGGCACCTGCGCCTCAGCCGCCGGCGGTCGAGGTTCCGCCACCAGCCCCGCCTCCCGCACCTCCCGCGCCTCCCGCACCTCTCGCACCTCCCGCGCCTCCCGCACCTCCCGCGCCTCCCGCACCTCCCGCACCTCCTGCACCTCCCGCGCCTCCCGCACCCCCCGTCGCCGCGCCAGCGACCAGCAAAGCGGCTCCGACCGCGGCACCAGGAGCCCAAAACCAAAACCAGTGGACCTTCGCCGCGGAAACCTCCGCCGGTTACGACAGCAACATCCTGCTCGAATCGCGCCAGTCGCCGTCCGCCACCGATGAACGCGGCTTCGCCTGGACTGGCAGCGCCCGCGCCGGCTGGCGCACTGGCGATGCGGTCGGCCGCGAGGCCGGGGTGCAGTTCATCGGCGAGAGCAACCGCTATCCGACCGTCCACGAAGCGGATCTCGACCGCATCGGTCTGGTGCTCAATGGCCGCATGCCGATCAACGCCGCCGGTGTCGGCCGGGCCGATATCGGCGCGGTGGCGAGCTGGAACCGCTTCTGGCTCGACCATCGTTCCTCAGCAGAGGCGTTCAGCGGCTCGGTCTACGGTTTCAAGGTCTATGGCCAGCACATCGATGTCCTCGGCCTGGGGCTCCAGAACCTGCGCTACGACGAGCAGGCCCCGGAAAGCGGCTGGCTCATGGACGCGACCTGGCGCCACTGGCTGCGCTTCTCGCCGGACAGCACTTACCGTCGACTCGAACTCTCGCTGCGCGGCGCCCGCTATGTCGCCGAAGAGGCGGTGAACAGCTACCGCGCCGTCGTCCCCGGCATCGCGGTGATGTGGCGGATCGGGGCGAAGCCGGGTCTGGGCACCGTGGATCTCGGCGCACGCGGCAGCGCGGAGTGGCGCATCTACGACCAGGGTCCACCCGGAAACGCGGATGAACGCCAGGTGATCTACGGCCTGCGCGCCAATGCCGACTTCTGGATCTGCGCCAACGCCACCCTCGGCCCCTACGCCGCGCTCGGCCGCCGACGGGCGACCATCGAGACCGACGACTACGACCGCGCCCAATACGGCCTCCGCCTGGCCGCCACCTGGTGAGGAACCCACCCATGCGCCCGATCCTCCCTCTCTGCGTCCTGCTCCTCGCTGCGGTTGGCGGCTTCGCGGCCGACCAGCCGCTGGCGGTCTTCCAGGTCGGTCCCGCGACCATCGATGGCGCGGCCGCAGCCCCCGGTGCGACCATCGCCTCGGGCGGCACGGTGAAGTCCGCTGAGGGCCTCGTCCGCATCGGCATCGACGGTGCGCCTGGCAGCGCGGTCATCCTGTCGCCGAAGTCGGCGCTCACCCTGACGAGCGAAAACGGCAAGATCGTGCTCGCGCTCGACGCCGGCACGGTGCAGGTCGATCTGCCCGATCGCGGCCGCTGGCCGGGCCTGGTCGTGCGCGGTGCGGCCAGCGAGGCACGCGTGGTCGGCACCTTGTTCATCGTCGAACGTACCCGCACCGACGCCGACTACATCGTCCTGGTGCGCGGCGCGCTCAAGGTCGGCCTGCGGCGCGAGGTCGCCCTGGCGCTCAACCGCCAGACCGCCGAGGTCGACCTGCTGCCGCGCCAAGGCGTTTCCGCCAGCACCGGCGGCGGCCTGGGATCGGCGGAGACGCTCAGTTCGCGCCCCCAGGTTCTCAGCATCGTCTCGACCCAGACCGCGCACGATCAGGGCCTGATCCCCGATCCGGCCGGTTCCTCCTGGGCCACCGACATCGCCGCCACCGAGACCATGCGCCTGATGCCGGAATTCTTCAGCAATCTGGCGCGCGAACAGGCCAATGTGGCGATCAACCAGCAGGTGGCCCAGACGGCAGCGCAGCAGGTCGCCAGCGATCTGTCGCGCGACATCTCCCGCGAGGTCTCCAATGTCATCGTTGACGAGATCCGCCAGCAGGTGACGCAGCAGGTGGTATTGACGGTGATCGGCACGAGCCCGAACCGCACCGCCCTGGCCGGTCCGCCCGGCCCGCCGCCCTGAACCCGGCTTTCTCCTGACGCTTCTGCCGGTCCTTCCATCCGCCTCAGCCCACCGCTGGCGCGATGGCATGGGAGCTCTAGCGTCCCGGCTCCGCAGGAGCCACCCATGCCCGACCCCTTCAAAGCCTACGACATCCGCGGCATCTACCCGCAGGAGCTCGACGAGGATCTCGCCTACCACATCGGCCAGGCGACCGCGCAGCATCTTCAGCTCGCCGGCAAGCGCTTCGGCGTCGGCCGCGACATGCGCGAGTCCTCGCCGGCGCTCAAATCCGCCTTCGTGCGCGGCCTGGTCGAGGCGGGCGTGATCGTGGTCGATGTCGGCATGGTCTCGACGCCAGCCCACACCCACGCCTGCCATCACCTCGGCACCGCTGGCGGCGCCCAGATCACCGCTTCGCACAACCCGCGCCAGTACGGCGGGATCAAGATCACCGCACCCGGCTTCAAGCCGGTCGGCGCCGGTTCCGGCATGGAGCAGATCGAGGCCCTGGCGCGCGCCAAGTCGGTGGTGAAGCGCCCCGGCGGCCGCATCGACGAGGCGGTGACCGTCTCGGCCTATGCCGATCTCCTCGCGGCGCAGCTGCGGCTGAAGCGCCCGCTCAAGATCGTGGTCGACGGATCCAACGGCATGGTCGGCACCATCTACCAGCACCTCATCCCACGCCTGCCGGGCGTGTTCATCGTGCCGATGAACTTCGATCCCGACGGCCGCTTCCCCAACCACGACGCCAATCCGCTCAAGATCGAGAACCTCGCTTCGCTGCGCGCGCGCGTGGTGGCGGAAAAGGCGGATTTCGGCGCCGCCTTCGACGGCGATGGCGACCGTTGCGCCCTGGTCGACGAGACCGGCGAGTTCGTGCCCTGCGATCTCACCACCGCGCTCCTGGCCCGGCATTTCCTCGAGACCGAAGGGCCGTCTGCGATCGTCTACGACCTGCGTTCGTCCAAGGCGGTGCCCGAGCTGATCCGGAAGCTCGGCGGCACCCCGGTCGAGACCCGGGTCGGCCACAGCTTCATCAAGCACACGATGAAGGAGCACCACGCCGCCATGGCGGGTGAGCTCAGCGGCCACTACTATTTCCGCGACTTCTACGGCGCCGACTCGGGACTCTACGCCTTCATCCTGCTCGCCAACATCATCAGCGGTGCCGGCAACCTGTCCACGCTGGTCAAACCGCTGCGCACCTACTTCCACACCGGCGAGATCAACTTCAAGGTGCGCGACGCCAACGCCACGCTGGCCCGCATGCGCGCCTTCCCCGGCGGCACGGTGAGCGAACTCGACGGCGTCACCGTGCGCGGACCGGACTGGTGGTTCAACCTGCGCGCCAGCAACACCGAACCGGTGGTACGGCTGAACCTGGAAGCCGACAGCGCAGCCCGGCGCGATGAGATGCTCGCCAAGGCCAAGGCCGTCATCACCGCCTGAGCGCGGCAACGTCGTCCGTTTCCGGTCGTATCCCCTCGCGCTGACGCGCCGTGACCATCCGGCGGCGCCATGCCTCAAGGAACCATCGCCATGGCCCAGTCCTGGACCGCTCTTGCAGCAACCATCCTCGCCACCGGGCTGT
Source organism: uncultured Candidatus Kuenenia sp. (assembly GCA_964654285.1). Classification (GTDB taxonomy): domain Bacteria; phylum Planctomycetota; class UBA11346; order UBA11346; family UBA11346; genus BJHQ01. The sequence goes on along the minus strand of CAZZJC010000002.1, from coordinate 62,945 downwards.
CCCTGGGACAGGCGGGGGAAGACCGCGTCACCGTCGACGCCAAGGGCCGCATCGTCCCGGTGCCGATCCCGCTGCCGGCCGGATCCACCAACCCCTGGCCGGCGGAATACGAAGATGCCTTCCGCACGCGTGTCGACGCCGCGATCCGGGCCTTCGCCAAGCAGCATCCAAGCGGCACCACCGACGAACGGGAGAAGAACACCTATCCCGTCAATTTCATGTCCTTCCTCGCCGCCGGTGCGACCAGCGACCCGGCCGGCGACGCCGAGCGCAAGGCGTCCATCGACATCCTCAGCGCCCCGGATGGCGAGGCCGGCCAGTACACCCTGACCAAGGGCATCGACTACTATTACGGCTTCACCGTCAAAGGGCAGATGCGGAAATACTTCTTCTTCGGCCAGCACCTGGATCCGGCGTATCGGGCGCTGATGAAGGAGGGCGCCACCGCCCTGGTCGCCAATGATCCGCGGCCGAACCTGGAACTGGTCCTGTTGCTGGACTGCCCGGATGAGCAGGTCCGCTCGTACGCCGCCGAGACCCTGGCGAAGATCTGGCGTTCTCCGGCCCAGTTGACCGAGATGGCCGACGCCGCCGAGCGTGAGGGCCAGCCCAACAAGAAGGCCTTCGCCAAGTATCTGCGCGAGAAGGTCATCCCCGTGATGGCGCCGGAGCAGCCCAAGGATCCCGCCGCCTGGCGCGCCTGGTACGCCCTGCTGGCGGCGGGCGACTGGCTGGTCTTCGAGGAGTACGACCGCCGCACCAACCAGCGTCCGCATCCGACCCATGGAACCGGCTCCGGGCCGGTCGGGGAAAGCTGGGGTCCGGGGGTCCGGGGCGGAGTCATCGAGTGGCGCTGCACCGACAATCTGCGTGGCATGCGCGAGGCAGCCGTCTACCTGATGGCGGAGGAGACCGGCAGCGAACTCGTGCGCCGCATCGCCAAGGAACGCATCCGCATCACGGCGATCAACTTCTTCAGCATCGGCATGGGCGAATGGGACAGCCCGGCATACCTCGCCCATACCATGACCGCCTACCTGAACCTGCACGATTTCGCCAAGGATCCCGAGGTGCGCGGCTTCGCCAAGGCCATCATGGACTACCTGACCGCCACCGGCGCTCTGAAATACCGTCGCGGGGCGAGTGCCGCGCCGGCCGCGCGCGACTACGGCACCCTGACCGGCCTCAGCGGGGGTCCGGCCGAGGTCGGCTATCTCTACGCCGGCGCACCGGTACCCCTGCCCCATCCCGACCGCGATCTGGTCTACTTCGCGACTTCCGCCTATCGCCCGTCAGCCGCCACCGTGGCCTTGATGAAAAAGGACTTCCCGGAACCGGTCGAGATCCTCGCCAGCCATCCGACCTACAGCACCTGGCTGCCCGGCGCGGCCGATCGGCCCATGTATCACGAGACCACCTTCATCGCCAAGACCTACCAGGCCGGCTCGCTGGTCGAAGGCAGCGGCTACGATGTCGCCGGCTGCAAGATACTGGTCGACCACGCCACCCGTGGCTGCGACCTGATCATCCCCAGCACCCAGGAAAAAGGCAGCCTGGTCTTGAATCGCCGCCGCGATGACCGCATCGCCCAGCACCGCAACCTGCTGCTCATCCTCAAACGCACCGACAAAGGCCAGTGGAACATCCAGGTTCCCAGCGATGCCGCGGTCGAGGTCGTCGACGGCAAGGCCCTGGTGAAGTGCGAACGCACCTGGCTCGCCTTCCTGCCGGTCAACGGCGCATTCAAGGGCCTGGATCCGGCCCGGCACAAGAACTTCGCAGGCAAGGAAGGAATCCCCGCCGGCACCGCGTTATTGTCAGGTGACGTGAAGGGCGGCCCGGTCTCAGGCTACGCCATCGAGATCGGCGAGGCGGAAAGCCACGGCGATTACGAGACCTTCAAAGCCAAGGTGCTGGCGAACGCCAAGCTCGACCTCTCCGCCATCGCTGACGGCAAGGTCGGTGCCACCGCCGCCTCTGGCGCCGCGGTCGCCCTCCAGTTCAGCGACGAAAAGACCGTCCGCGTCTGGCGCGCCGGCAAGGAGCACGACCTCGCCGCCCACCGCGCCCTCTTCCGCTCACCCGAAGGCAAGGGCGGCCCGCTCGATCTCGGCTGGAAGGAAGGCGTCCTCACCATCCAGGCCGGCGGCCACAAGTTCACCGGCACCCTGGATCTCAAGACCGGGGCGTATCGCAGTGAAAGTGTGCTGAAACCGTGACTTGGGGGAAATGCTTGAATGCCGGAATGCTTGAATGCTTGTTCGAATGATCGAGCGCGCATTCAAGCATTCAAGCATTTTTATCGTCAGTGTCCGCCAAGCACCTTCGCCATCGTCGCCGGACTGACCTTGCCGAAACCGCCGCCGGCATCGATCACGGTGCCCTTCAGCGCCTGCGCGGCGGGGATGCCGCAGAGGGTGCAGACATCAGCGGTATCGCTGGTCTCGAACACTTTCAGCCCTTCCGCACGCGCGGCGGCGACGCCGGCGTCGAGCTTGCTCATCAAGGCCGAGCGGGTCCAGGCGATCTCGACCCCGGTGTAGGTGCCGCCGCGGCGGTCGCCGATCTCGTTCTGGCCCTGGACGACGATCGGCCGCAGCGCCTGCTTGCTCGCGGGATAGAGGCCGGAGCCCTGCAACCTGCCGTCGTTGGGTGACAGCGGAATGCAGACGTACCAGGGCACGTTGCGCGGGGCGCGACGGGCGTGCTGGGCGGCGAGGTGGTAGACGCCATAGACGTTCACCGCGAAGACGCGGGCGTAGTCCTCGGGCCGGATGCCGGAGAACAACGCCGGGTGATTGATCGCGGCGAAGGGGAAGATGTGCGTCGCGGCCAGGTTCTGGCCCTTGAGATGGTCGAGCAGGGCGTCGATCTGGGGCAGGTCGCCCTGGTTGACCTGGGCCGGAAGGACGCGGCCGGCCTTCGCCTCGGCCGCCAGCTGTTCAGCGGTGGCGGTGATCTTCGGCAGATCGCGCGATCCGGTGATCACCACCGAACCGCCGCCGCGGGCGAGGTTCAGCGCGATGCGGTAGCCGATCGAATGCGGATCGCTGGCGCCGGTGACGATGCCCACCGCGCCGGCGAACGACACGCCGGCTTTCGCGGCTGCCAACAACGCCGGGAAGCGCGGATCATCGACCAGGGCGGGATCCACGGTGGGGGTGTAGGTGCCGGCCGAGCCGGTGCCGATCCAGGAGCCGAATTGCGCGGTCATGGGATGCTTTCAGGGGTGGGATGCGGTGGAGGGAGGGTGATACGGGGGCAGCCGGGTGCAGGCAAGGCGGGAAGGCGGACCGGTCTATTTGACCGGCGTAACGCCCTTCTTCAGGATGATGTTGCCGTATTTGGCGGTCTCGCCGGTCATCACGATGGCGAAGGCGGTCTTGGCGCGGTCGTAGAAGGCGAAGCGCTCGATGCGGGCGATGGCCGGGGTCTGCGGCCAATGGCGGTCGACGGCGGCGCGGTAGGAACGCTCCACCGCCGGGTCGAGCTGGTCCCCCGGCACGGCGGCCATCATCGCGAGCGGCTGCGGCACGAAGGTGTCGAGCGCCATCAGCGGCAGGATGGCGTCGAGCAGGTCCGGGATGCGCAGGCCATCGGCGCGCAGCACCTGCGGCCCGATGCTGTGGCCGGGGAAGTGCGCGTCGGCGAGGATGATCTCATCGCCGTGGCCCATGCGGTACAGGGTCGCGAGCAGTTCCGGGGACAGGAGGGGCGAGATGCCGATCAGCATGCGTTTTCCTTGGGTTGGGGTAGTTGGGGGATTGGTGATGGAAGCGTTGAGGGATCGGATGTGGTCCGGCGCCGCCAGGCGGCGTTCCCGAGCTGCCCGCATGCCGCCATGATCGACCGGCCCTTGGTGACGCGACGGCGCACCGCGACGCCGGCCGCGCGCAGCCAGCCGACGAAGCGCACGACCTCGGCCTCGGTCGGGGCGCGGGTCAGCGGCGCGTTGCCGGGGTTGTAGGGGATGAGGTTGAGGAGCGCGCGGCCGAGCGGGCGGGTGAACTCGGCGATGCGTCCGGCATCGGCCTCGGTGTCGTTGAGCCCCGGCATCAGGCAGTAGTTGACCCCGAAGGCGAAGTTGCGGCGTGGGCGATAGGCGATCAGCGCGGCCTGCAGCTCCGCCAGCGGCGTCTTGCGGTTCACCGGCATCAGGCGCGAACGGATCTCGTCGGTGCTGGCGTTGAGGCTGATCGACAGGTTGAGCCGCTTCCAACCCTGGGCGGACAGCCGGCGCAGACCCTCGACGTGGCCGCTGGTGCAGACGGTGAGGTGGTCGAGGCCGAAGCCCAGGCCGCGATCGTCGTTGAGCACCCGGATCGCCTGGATCAGGTTCTCGACGTTGTCCAGCGCCTCGCCCATGCCCATGAAGACCAGATTGCGGGTAGTCCAGCCCAGGGCGACGCGGGCGGTCACCACCTGGGCCACGATCTCGGCCGCCGTCAGATGCCGCACCAGGCCCATGCGCGCAGTCTCGCAGAAGCCGCAACCCATGCGGCAGCCGACCTGGCTCGACAGGCAGAGGGTCCAGCCGGTGACGCTGCCGTCCTCGGCGTAGCGCATCGGGATGCGGACGCATTCGACCTCGAATCCGTCGTCCAGGCGCAGCACGGCCTTGGCGGTCGGACCGGCCTCGTTGACCTCCTCGACGGTTCGCACCACCTGCAGCAGCCCGACCCGGAAGGCCGCGCGCCAGCCGGCGGCGGTGTCGGCGCGATGGACGTGGCGTTCGGGCGCGAAGACGCCGTGGCGCTGCGCCGCGCTGAAGACCTTGAGCGCGATGCCGGATCCAGCCGTCAGGCGCAGTCCGGCGGCGGCTTGCAGCTCGGGCGCGGTGAGGCCCAGGATGTCGACGACCCCCTCCGTCATCCGGCTTCCTGCATCCGCCGCATCACCTTCTTCGCGGCGGCGAGCGTCGCCGCGACGGCGCGGCGATCGTGGGCCGAGGACCAGAACGCGGCCTCGAACGGGCTGGGCGCGAGGTAGACGCGCTCGGCGAGCATGCTGCGGCAGAAGACGCGCCAGCGCCCCAGATCCGCCGCCTCGGCGCTGGCGTAGTCGGTGATCGGCGCGCTGGAGAACGCATACCCCCACATGAGGCCCGCCTGGGCGAACTGCATGGGCAGGCCGTGCTCCTCGGCGAGCGACGACAGCCCGAGCAGCATCAAGGTCAGCCGCGTCGATTCGATCTCATAGAAGCCGGCCTCGCCGCAGATTTTCAGCGTGGCGAGCCCGGCCGCGACCGCGACCGGATTGCCGGACAGGGTGCCGGCCTGGTAGCAGCCGCCCAGCGGCGCGAGCAGATCCATGAGCTCGCGCCGGCCGCCGTACGCCGCCACCGGCAGGCCGCCGCCGATCACCTTGCCGAGGCAGGTGAGGTCCGGCCGCACGCCGCACACGTTCTGCCAGCCGCCCCAGGCGACGCGGAAACCGGTCATCACCTCGTCGAAGATCAGCACGCTGCCATGCCGGTCGCACAGGGCACGCAGGCCGGGCAGCCAGTCCGGGCGCGGCAGCACCAGCCCCATGTTGCCGGCGACCGGCTCGACGATGACCGCCGCCACTGCGCCCGGATGGGCGGCGAACACGCGTTCGGCGGCGGCGAGATCGTTGAACGGGATCGAGATCGTGGTCGCGCTGAAGGCGCTCGGGACGCCGGAGGAATCCGGGGTGTTCAGCGTCGCGCAGCCGCTGCCGGCGGCGACCAGCAGCGGATCGCTGTGGCCGTGGTAGCAGCCGTCGCACTTGATCACGAGCTCGCGCTTCGTCGCGGCGCGCGCCAGGCGCAGGGCGCTCATGCAGGCCTCGGTGCCGGAGGACACCAGGCGGACCCTTTCCATGGATGGCAGCGCCGCGCGCAACAGCTCCGCCAGTTCGGTCTCGCCGGTGGTCGGCGCCCCGAAGCCGAGTCCGCGTCCGGCGGCGGCGCGCACGGCGGCGACCACCTGCGGATGCGCGTGGCCGAGAACGAGCGGACCCCAGGATAGCACGTAATCGACGTAGTTCCGACCATCGGCGTCCTCGATCCACGCACCCTTGCCGCGCACGATGGTCGGCGGCTCGCCGCCCAGGCGCTTCCAGGCCCGCACCGGCGAATTGACTCCGCCGGGAAGCACCGCGCTGGCGCGGGCGAACAGCCGGCGCGAACGCGGCCCGGCGATCGGGCGTTCGGCGGATCGGGTACCGGGCGGGCTGGGCAAGCGGGTCGGGCGCGGGTTGCGGATGCGGCTCATGCGGGCTATCCTGAGGGCGTGATCTACCTTGCCAGCCAAAGTCCGCAGCGCGCCGCGCTCCTCAAGCGGACCACCGCACCCTTCACCGTGGTCGCGAGCAGCGGCGACGAGGAGACCATCACCGGTCTCGCCGCGCCGGCTCTCGCGGTCGAACGCGCGCGCGTCAAGGCGCGCGGCGCGGTGCTGAAAACGCCATTGCCGGCGGAATCGGTGGTGATCTCGGCCGACACCGTGGTCGCCCTGGGCAATGAGATCATCGGCAAGCCCGCCGACCGCACCGACGCCATGCGCATCCTGGACGCGCTCAGCGGCAGCACCCACCACGTCTACACCGGCATCTGCGTCATCGCCGTCGGCCCCGACGGCACCCGGGGCACCGAAGCCGTGTCGGTCGCCATGGCCAAGGTCACCATGCGCAAGATGACCCCGGAGGAGATCCGCGCCTACGTCGACAGCGGGGAATCCGACGGCCGGGCCGGCGCCTACGCCATCCAGGAGAGCGGCGACCGCTTCGTCGCCGACCTCGCCGGCGGCTGGGACACCGTGGTCGGCCTGAACCTCGCCACCGTGGTGCGCCTCTACCGCGAGGCGACCGACCGCGTCTTCCCCGGAATCGTCCCGATCATCGGCCGGCCGAACCGCTCCGGCGGATTCCCGGCGATCGGCGGCCAGCCATGATCGCGATCCTGAGCGACCTGCACTCCAACCTCGAGGCCACCGAGGTGGTGCTGGAGGAATGCGAACGCCTGGGCGTCAAGGAGTACCTCTGCCTGGGCGACGTCATCGGCTATGGCCCCGATCCCCGCGCGGTGGCCGACATCGCGACCCGGAAGTTCACCGCCAGCCTGATGGGCAACCACGAGGAGGCCCTGGTCACCAAGCGCCACCGCTTCAATCCTCACGCCGCCCACGCCATCGACTGGACGCGCAAGCAGCTCACCGAAGCCCCGGCGGTCAATGGCCAGCACCCGCTCGACTGGTTCGCCGCGCGCAAGCCCTTCGTCCTGCGCGGCAAGATGCTGCTCGTCCACGGCTCGATCTACGACCCCGTGCACGACTACGTCGACGAGCCGGAAAACCCCGTCGAAAGCCACCAGATGATCGAGACGCTGTCGCGCGATTTCGCCGGCTTCGACCTCTGCTTCGCCGGCCACAACCACACCCCGTTCATGGCCACCATGCTCGGGACCATCTTCCCCCACGACGGCCACCGCCAGTTCCGCCTTCCGCCCGGTCACAAGGCCTACATCTGCGTCGGCTCCGTCGGCCAACCCCGCGACCGCGACGTGCGCGCGAGCTTCGCCACCTTTGACGGAGACATGCTCACCTTCCACCGCCTCGAGTACGACTTCGCCAAGACCCAGAAGAAGATCCTGTCCGCCGGCCTGAACCGCTTCCTCGCCGAACGCCTCGGCCAGGGGATCTAAACTTCGACCCACCCATTCGGGCACGGTGATCGGGGAAACCAGGCGGGCAGCGCAGCGCCCCCGCCCCATCCGGGCAACCGGCTGATCAACGCAAGGACGCGTCAGCACGCCCTTCCGGGCAAAGCCGGGTCCAGGGCGCCAGCCCTGGCGGGGCCTGCGGGGCGGAGCCCCGCGGCATCAGTCACCTTCGTCGAAACACAGCAACGCCCCCGACCGCACCGGCACCAGGATGCGTCCCTCGGCAGCCCATACGCCGGCGCAGGCCGGACTGCCCAGGTCGGCGCGCCAGAGGCCGGTTCCGGTTGCGGTATCGATGGCATGCAGGATCCCGGCGACATCGGCGACGTAGATGGCGTTGCGCCCTGCCCCGACCTGGCCGGGGATCTGGGCCAGATTGCCGGTCTGCGGATGGCGCCAGAGCGTCTGGCCTGGGCGCTCAAGATCGATCGCGACCACATGGCCATCCGCGGTCGCGGTCACGGCGACTTTGCCTCCGGGAAGTATGACCGGGGTGCTGGGGCGGACGCCATCGACCGCCCACGAACCAAGCAGGCGGCGGTTGTCATCGGTCTCGGGATCGGTGTCGATCGCCAGCACCTGGCCGCTGGCATCGCACAGGAGCAGCGCAGGCCGGTTCTTCACCCGCACCTTCAGCGGCACGCCTTCGATATCTCCGCGGGTACGCAGGCTGAACAGCTGGCGCGGCCGGCTGCTTTCGGTGACGGCGGTGACATCGAACCCGACCAGGACATTGCCCGCCGGAACGCTGAGGACGTTGAGGTTGCCGTGCCGCTCGACGACCGGCTGGCCGCTGACATCGTTGGGCAGGGACAGACGCGGGTAGGGGATGATGCTGGTCCCATCGACCGCGAGGATGGTCAGCTGCGAGCGTCCGGAACCCAGGTACAGCAGCACCTGGCCCATCTTCAGTTCCTGGTCGCCGGCACCGATGCCGCCGACGGGCTTGAAGTTCTGCCGGATGGCTGAGCGCTCCGGTGGCCAGGTCCAGAGCAGGTTGCGGGTGGCGACATCGATCGCGGCCACGCGATCGTCGAGGAGCAGATAGGCCTTGCCCAGATGCATCGCCGATGGCAGCCGGAATTCGGCCACGCAATCGGAGAAGGGCACGGCGCGGACATTGCCGCTGGCGGCATCGACGATTTCGAAGGTGGAGCGGCTGGTGCCGAGGACGGCGAAGCGGTCGGCCGTCGCCGGCCCGAACGTGGCGGGACCGGCCAGGGGCACGCTCCAACGCGGGCCGCGCCGCAGGGTGATCGCGAACTGGGTACGCTTCTCCTTGATCGAGATCGTGAAGGGCAGGGTGGTGAAACCGATCCGGCTGGCCGTGCCGCTGATCTCCTCCGACAACCGGCAGGGGACCGTCTGCGACCACGGGCCGACCACGCCCTGGGGCCGACGCACGGTGGTGGCCGTGCCGGCGCGGTTGAGCGTCACCATGGTCGCATGATGGTCGACGCGCAGGGTGAAGGGGATTTCGAGGTTGGAGATGAAATCGCGCACCGTGACCGCAATCGAATCCCGTGCCAGGTTCTGGAGCTGTTCGACCGCAGCGAAGACGACGGCGTCCTCACCGCGCTGCGCGGCCTCCTGGGCGCGGGCGGCGATCTCCTTGGCGTCCTCCAGCTCAAGTCCGGCGAGGCGTGAACGGGCGCGGGCGCAGCCGGCCTCTCCCTGGCCGGAGGCCGCGCGGCGGAAGGCGGCGATGGCGGCCCGGCGGTCGCCGCGATCAGCGATCCGGTCCGCCCGCTTGCCGAGCTCCTCGCTGCTCGCCAGGGCCGCCGTCCACTGGTACGACAGGGCCTGGTATTCGCTGCGCAGCTCCTGCGGCAGATCGGTGCGGTCGAGTATGGGTTTGAGATCGCGCACCGCTTCATCCCAGTTCAGATCCTGCCACTTGCGTTTCGCATCATCGACCTTGGCGACGACCTCGACCTTGATCGCGCTGCCCTGGATGTCCTCGATCAGCTGATCGACCTTGCCGGCGGCGTCGGTGCCCCGGAAATCGGCCTGGGCGCGCAGGAGCTGGCTGCGCGCGTCCGCGAACCGGTTGGTGCGGCCGAGGGCGAGGGCCTCCTCGATGCGGGTCTTCGCGCGCGCCTCCCAGTCGCTGCGGATCCGGTCGCCCAAGGCCGTCGCCGCCTGCGCCACCTCGGAGGAGGAGCGATAGCGGAACTGCGTCTGGCTGATCTCGTCGAGGAGGTCGCGATGGGGCGGCGGCACGGATTCGCGTTCGCGGGCGAAACGTTCCTCCAGGGAACGCAGGGCCTCCTGACCATCGCGCAGGGTGCGATACTTGCTGAAGGTCAGCCAGCCGATCGACGCCCCGACGACCAGGAGCAGGACGAGCACGACGTAGACCAGCATCCTGGTCGCCCGGCTGGTCTTGACCGCCTCGCTGTTCTGGGCGTGCGAAAGCACCTGATCCTTGATCGCCGGGTACTTGCAGTCGCTATCGAGGATGCTGCGCAGCTCCTCCAGCGCCTTGCGCGGGCTGGTGACGGTGAGCAGCGCATGCCAGAGCGCCTTGTATTCGACCACCGCGTTTTCCGTCTGGCCTTCCAGGAGATAGGCGCGGGCCAGATGGCGATGCGGTTCCGGCGCGCGCGGCAGCAGGTTCTTGGCGCGGTGGCAGGAGTCGATCGCCTTGTTCACGTCCTTGGTGGCCAGGTACGCCTGCGCCGCGTTGCCGTAACCGACGGCGGCCTGTTCGATGTGGCCGAGGTCGGCAAGCACCTGGGCGCGCTCGAAATGCAGGTCGGGGTCGTCCGGCGAGAGGCCGATCACGGTGTCGAGGTCGGCCAGCGCGGCTTCCAGCTCGCCCTGGTCCTGGCTCAACTGAATGAGATCGAGGTAGAGTTCGACCGCGCGCGGGATCTGGTTGATCTGGATGCTGATCTCGGCGAGCGGACGCAGCACCTCCGGGACCTTCGCCGTGCGCAGGACGTTCTCCAGCAGTTCGCCCGCCTTGACGCAGTCGCCGTCCGCCTTGAGCCGGACCGCGTCCTCGACGACCTCCTGCGCGGTGCAGGTGCGCGCGACGTTGGCGAGGACGAGCTGGGCCGCGATGGTGAAGCAGTCGAAGCGGGTCACCCCGACCGCGTCGGCGATGGAGTCGATGGTGTGGCGGCCGTCGAGGTAGCGCAGCACCTTGAGCATCTCGGGATCGGTCTGGACATTGCGCAGGTTGGCGCGGCCGTCGTTGTCGACCACCAGCAGCGCCTCGGGGTCGGTGATGACCTCGCGGATGCGCTGCCATTCATCTTTGCGCCGGGTGGCCTCGAGCAGGAGCTGGGTGGTCTGCAGGCGCAGGGCGCCCATCCAGACGCTGGTCGCGGCGTTGAGCTCCGGCGGGGGATCCCCGTCGGTGAAGGCGAATTCGCCTTCACTGCGTTCGAAGATCGGGCAGACGATCTCCTCGATGCACCAGGAGCAGACCTCGTCGAGTTCGACGATGCCGACCACGCCGCTGGCCTCGAGCATTTCGCGCAGCGGCTGCCCGGTCTGGCGGTTGCGGCGCTCGAAGTCGCGCGCCTGCTCCGGCGGAATCAGCCCCTTGTGCTGCAGGGCGCGCAGCAGGTAGGGCAGATTGTCCACGATGGGGGCGTAGCACGCCGCGATCTGGCCCTGGTCGAACCAGACCCGCACCGCGTCATCGCCGCCTCCCACCACCAGGGTGCCGGTCTGATGATTGACCTGCAACGTCTGGAGGATGTCCGCGAGGTTGACGGAACTGAGCTGACCTTGGAAACCCATGCGTGGGAAAAGGTAATGCCGGATTGCCGCAAGCGCCAGTGCGGGCAGGGGCGGATTCGCCGGCCTGATCGGTGGAGGATGAGCCGGTCAGCGGCTTCAGAGGTTCCCGAACAGCGAATCGAGCTGGTTCTTCATCTCCTGGTTGAACTCCTTGCCCAACGGCTGCGCGCCTTCATCGAGCGGGATGCGCTTGCCGGCCTCGACCAGGATGGCCTCGATCTGCTTCGCCAGCTCGGCGCACATCACCTGGATCATGCCTGGTTTGATCTGGGATGAGAACACCGCGATCTGGAGGGTGCGATCCCCGACCAGGATGACGTTGATGCTCTGGGTCTGGCCCTGGTGCGACAGGGTGCGGAATTCGGGTTCCCCCAGGATCTTCGCGACCTGCTGCGTGCTGGCGAAGCTGCCGGCGACCAGCGCCGCGAGCGACGACCCGTCGTGACCGGACTGCTTGAAGCCCTGACGGGCGACGAGATGGCCGTCCTTGTCGACCAGCAGCACCGCCTGGGCGTTGGACTTGCGCACGAAGGCGAGCAGCGCCTGGTTGAACTTCTCGATGTCGTTGGCGTAGAAGACCAGCCGGCGCAGGCGCAGGGCCTCGTTTTCACTGACCATGGACGGACCCCCCGTCGCCGGCGCGGAGCACCGCGACCGGGACGCGATACGCCGCTGGCGCCGCAGCGGACTTCTCGTTCTCCTCCATCAGCATGCGCTGGATGCCGGGCGGGAAGATCGGCCGCACCGCCTTGCGCACGAAGGGGACGAAGACGATCAGGATCGCGAAGACGACGAGGATGGCGATCAGCACCAGCGAGATCATCGCCAGCGTCTTGAGCGCTCCGCCGCCATTGGACTGCTGCTGGTAGCGCTTCAGGTTCGGTTCGGTGTGGCCCAGATCGGGGGTCGGGGCCTTGGCCGCGCTGGTGATCGTCGGCGGCTTGGGCTTGCTGAGGTGCTTTTCGCGCGGACTGAGTTCTTCGGCAGGGGACGGGGCCGGAGTCGCCGCCGGCGGCTGGTAGGGCCGCGGCGGAGGAGGACTCGGCATCGCCCGCGACGGGGTGGGCGAGGCGGCCGGCATCGGCCGGTTGGGGGTCATGGAGGGACTGGCCGCAGGCGGAGGAGCCGGACGGGCAGGTGGGGGGCGGATCGCGGCCGGGGGCGGACGCGGTGCATTGGCCACGGCGGGCTGCCCGCCAGCCGGGGTGCCGCCAACCGGCGGGGCGACCGCCATCACCGACGGCCTGGATCCGGTCGTGGTGGTGCTCGGCGGCGCGGGCGGAGGCGGAGGCTGCGGGGCCGAACCCGCCGGCAGCGGCAGCGCGGTCTGGCCGACCGGGGTCATCGAGGTCGCGGTGCGTCGACGGTTGGCGGCCGGCGCATGCTCGCGGTTGAGCTTCTCGATCACCAGCCGCGAGATCTCCTTCAAGGTCGCGAAGACGCCCTTGCCGTCGCGGGCGCAGGCCTCGAAGGTCGGCGCCTTCATCGGATTGATCTGGGCGTCGATGTCAGCCACCGACATGGCGTTGGGCAGGTCGCGCTTGTTGTACTGCAGCACCACCGGCACGAAGCCCTGGCTGTTCGGATCGTCGATGGTCAGCCCCATCTCGTTCAGGTTGTCGCGCAGATTCTGGAGCGATTCCAGGTTCTCGGCCATCTTGTCCGGGTTGGAATCGGCGACGAAGATCACCCCGTCGACGCTCTGCAGCACCAGTTTGCGGGTGGCGTTGTAGTAGATCTGGCCCGGCACGGTGTAGAGCGCGAACTTGGTGCGCATGCCGGCGACCTGGCCGAGGTCGAGCGGAAGGAAGTCGAAGTACAGCGTGCGGTCGGTCTCGGTGGCGATCGACACCATCTCGCCGACCGCATCCTTGGGCGCCTTCTTGTGGATGATCTCGAGATTCGTGGTCTTCCCCGACATGCCAGGGCCATAGAACACCACTTTGCAGCTGACCTCGCGCTGGCCGAAATTGATCTGCACCATGGGTTACGTTCTCCGCTGTTGGGGGCGAAAGATGTTGGCGAAACGAGCTGGACGCATGCCGCTGACGGGAAAGTGGAACGCCTGCCGGAGCACGGAGCTCACAAGGTCAGGCGCTGGGTGATGCGTTCGACGAAGGGGCGGGCTTCCAGCTGGAGCAGTGCAAGGTTGGCCGAGGGGTCGATGACCACCGCGAGCCAGGACTTGCCGGCGGCGAGGATGAGCAGCGCTCCCTGGTCGCCGGCGGTCGAGAGCGAGCCGACCCCGCCCAGACCGAGGTGCCGGCCGAGACGCGCAGCGGACTCCATGAGGACGCCGGCGGCGGCAGCGAGGGCGTTCTCGTCGGTGCCGTCGCGCAAGGCCGAGGCGATGGGCAAGCCATCCGCGGAGAGCAGCATCGAGCCGCCGATGCCGCGCACGTGGTTGAGCTGCTGCAGGAGTTCGTCCATCACCCGGCTCCAAGATCGATGAGAACCTGACGGGCCCGCAGTTCGAGCATCGCCGGACGGACCTGGGCGGTGGCAAGCACGATCACGGTCAGACGCTGGTCGCGGCTGAAGGCCATCATCTGGCCCTGGGCCCCGACCACGGTGAGGGTGGACAGCCGGTCCTGGCCGACCGTTCCCAGGGCCGCGGCGGCATTGCGCACGATCTCGCTGGCGAGGGCGGCGAGGAGCTCCTCCTGCGCCGCCGGCAGTTTGCGCGCGACCACCGTCCGGCCGCTGGCGTCAGCCACCAGGGCGCCGTTGACGCCGGCCTCGGCGCAGAGCGCGTCGAGCGCCGACACGCGGGTCGCCGGCATGGTGCGCGTCGGCGCGGCCGCCGGCTGGGCGCTGGCAGCGGGTTGGGATGTCGTCGTCGTGACGGTGCCAGGGCGTGGCGTCGGGATGCTGCGGCGGACCGCCGGAGTCCCGCCGACCACGGTCGGCGCGGTGTCCGCCGCCTTGCCGGGCTTTCCTTCAAGTTCGACGATCCGCGCGCTCACCGCCGGATCGCTCGGCTTGAAGGTGAGGATCTGGCGCAGGTGGGCGAGAGCCTGGTCCTTGGCCCCATCGGCGACGAGGAGATCCGCCATCAGGCGATGCGCGGTGTAGGAGCGCGGGTCGCGCTCGATCCCGATCTGGAGGAGCTGCACCGCGTCCGGCTTCTTGTTCTGCGCCAGTCGGATCTCGGCGAGGATGACGTAGGCCTGGCCGTTGCGGGGGAACTCCTTGATGCACTTGCGGCACACCCGTTCGGCCTCGCCATCATCGCCGGCGAGACGGGACAGCTCGGCGAGCCGGTTGTAGCTCGAAGCCGAGGGGAAGTTCTCGACCTTCTTGCGCAGGCGCTCGATCTCGGATTCCACCCGCGGGTTCCTTCGTGAAAGGGTCGTGTCGGGGTCTAGGAGGTGTGGCCGGTGTGCACCAGTCTACACCACGAAGCTCATAGCCGCACCGGGCAGGAGCGTCAAGGCGGACCGAGGCATCAGAGTCGGATCCGGAGCGGGCGAAAAATCCGGCAAACTCCCGCCGGCTTGAGGATCCGCGCAGGTGCGCGATCCTGTACCGATGCCCGCGCTGCGCTTTGTGGTCAATCCGGCGAGCGGCGGGCGCACCGGCAACGGCCTGGCCCGGGAACTTGCCACGCTCCATCCCGGTTCGGTGCATCGGCTGCCGGGCGACGATCTCGACCTCGTCGCCCGGCGCTGCCGCGATGCCGGCGAGGCGATGGTCGCCTGCGGAGGCGATGGCACGGTCTGCGCCTGCTTCAGTGCCGCCTGGCGCGCCGATGCGCAGCAGCCGCCGGCGGTCGGCATCCTGCCCCTGGGCACCGGCAACGATCTCGCCCGGCACCTGGGCTGGAACCTGCGCCTGAGGCTGGAAGACCGGTTGCTGCGGCTCGGTTCCGCCGCGATCCGCACCTGCGATCGCTGGACCATCGCCGGCCCTGGCGTCACCCGCGACTGGTACGGCTACCTCGGCCTCGGCTACGACGCCGCCGTGGCGGGCCGGTTCCACGCCTGGCGCTCCGCCTGGCCCCGATGGCTCGCCGGAGGCGTGGTCAACAAGACCGCCTACGCCGTGGCCGGCCTGGTCTCGGGCAGCGAGCGGCTCGACCAGGTCGTCGACCCCCCTCCTCCGCCCGGCACGCGCTGCCTGGTCTGGGCCAGCATCGCGAGCTACGCCTCGGGTTGCCGGCTCGGACCTGCGATCCGCGATGACGACCGGCGCTGCGATCCGTTCGCCCTTCCCGGCCCGCCAGGCTTCGGGCTGGTGATCGCGGGGCTGAGCCCGGCACGCGCGTTGCCGCCAGGGGGATCATTCCGCTTCACCCTCGCCCGGCCGGTGCCGATGCAGGTCGACGGGGAACCTTTCCTGGCGTCAGCCGGCACCTGGACGATCGCGCACGCCGGCGCGGTGCGGGTGCTGGTGCCGGCCTGACGGCCCGTCGAAAGATCCGCCTCGCACCCTGGCCGCCTTCGGTCACGCCGGTACCATCCGCCGCATGTTCACCCTCCGCCCCGCCGTCGAGCGCGGCCACGCCGACCATGGCTGGCTCGACACCTTTCACACGTTCTCCTTCGCGGACTACCACGATCCCGCCCACGATGGATTCCGCAGCCTGCGCGTGATCAACGAGGATCGCATCGCCCCCGGCCAGGGTTTCGGCACCCACGGCCATCGCGACATGGAGATCCTGACCTGGGTCCTGGCGGGCGAACTGGAGCACCGCGACAGCCTGGGCAGCGGCGCGGTGCTCCGGCCCGGCGATGCGCAGGTCATGTCGGCCGGACGCGGCATCCGCCACAGCGAATGGAATCCGTCCGAGACGACCCCGCTGCACCTGCTCCAGATCTGGATCCTGCCTTTGGCCAGCGGGATCGCCCCGCGCTGGGAACAGCGCCATATCCCGGCAGCGGACCGCGACGGTCGCCTCTGCCCGATCGCCAGTCGCGCCGGCCTGGCCGGCGGCCTGGCCATCCACGGCGACGCCACGGTGTTCGCGGCCACGCTGGACCGGGGCCAGGCGGTCACCCACACGCTGGCCAGGGATCGCCACGCCTGGATCCAGGTCGCGCGTGGCGCGGTCGCGGCGGGCGGCCTGGATCTGTCCGCCGGAGACGGCCTGGCCGTGAGCGGTGAAACCGCATTCACCTGCACCGGTGCGGCGCCGGGCAGCGAGATCCTGGTCTTCGATCTGGGGTGAAACCGCTTACGGCAGCGAACCCGGACGCGGGCCGCTGCCATCGGTGGCGACGCCATCCAGGCCCTGGAGCGGCTGCGGCGCATGCACCGACAGGCCCGACCAGGCAGCGCCCGGCCGCGACCCATCCCAGATGATCCCTATCCGGATGGCGTGGATGGAGACGCGTTCGAGCGCGATCCGGTCGCAGTGGTCGACCGTGAGACCGACGGCACCGGTCAGATCGACATCGACAAGAGCGATCCGTTCCGCCAGGTTGAACCGCAGCGCAGTGCCGGTGGCGATGACCCGCACCCCGGTCAGATCCAAGGTGCCGCCCGACACGTCGATGGCGGTTTCGCCGCCGCGCACCACCACCCGGTTGAGGGAAAGAGCGGATCCGGCGAGGATCTCGACCGCGCAGCCGGTGCTGGCCAGTTCGATCCCTTCGACCACCGCCCGGGCCAGGCCGGGCTCGCAGCGCAGCGCCGGCTGCGCTCCCCCGTCGATGTACACACCGGGGCCGGCGGCGCGCAGCACCGCCCCGCTCTGGGAGATCCCGAGGCGCACCGGCCCGGCGTAGCGGCCCGGTGCGAGGAGGACGACCGCGTCCCGCCTGGGTTCGTCGAGGATGGCGGCCAGGGTCTGCGGCGTCGCCGCCACGGCAGGACGGCGCAGGGCGAGGAACAGCATCGCGAGCGCGACGATGAGCAGGCTGGCCGCCAGCGCGAGGACCACCGCCCAGAGCAGGCCGGGGCGCGATCGTGGACGTCGAGCCGCCGCGTCGGTGAAAGGCGCGATCAAGGCGGCGGCCGACATCTTCGCCTCGATCGCCGAAGGCTCGGCCATCGCCGGGGCCGGGTGCGGCATGGACTGGGTGACCGGCGCCGCAGCAGGTGCGATCGGTGCGGCGATGGGGCCGGCAGGGCGCGCGGTGGGGATGGAGAAGCGGTCGGATTTCAGGGTGAGCGGCTGGTGCTCCTCGGGCCAGGCCACGGCGATCCCGGGGCGCGGATCCAGGCGGTCGAGCGCGTGCAGGACCAGCTCCCAGGAACCGGTGCGGCGCGCCCGGTCGATCTCCAGCATCTCGCCGAGGATCACCACGAGCGGCTCGTCGATGCCGACGCGGCGGAGGAGGCCGAGGTCGGCGCCTTCGGTGACCTGCTTGTACATGATCACGGCGGAGCTCTTGCCGCTGTGCATGGTCTGCCCGAGCAGGGCGTGGTAGGCGGTGGCGGCGAGGCCGTAGATGTCGCAGCGCTGGTCGAGGTCGTGGTCGCCCGAGGCCTGCTCCGGGCTCATGTAGTGCGGCGTGCCGAGGGCGAGGCCGCTGCCGGTGAGCTGGCCCGGCGTGTCCTCGCCGGTGCGCTGGCCGACCTTGGCGAGCCCGAAGTCGCAGAGCTTGGCCGCGAACGGCTCGCCCCGTCCCGGCCGCGCCTGGCCGAGGATGATGTTCGCCGGCTTCACATCGCGGTGCAGGATGCCGTCGCGGGCCGCGAGCTGGAGCGCGGACGCGATCTGGCGCAGCATGACCAGGACGAGGTCGCGCGGCAGCGATCCGTGGTCGATCAGCCACTGCTTGAGCGACGGACCTTCGACCAGCTCCATCGCGAGCCAGGGCGTGCCGTCGATCTCGCCGGTGGCATAGGCCTCGACGATGTGCTCATGGTGCAGCCCGAGCATCGCCCGCGCCTCGCGCGCGAAGCGGCGGCGGTGCTCCTGATGGTGCGCGAAGCGCGCCGACAGCAGCTTCACCGCGGCCTGCCGGCCGTCGCGGTGGCGGGCGCGGAAGACATCGCCCATGCCGCCGCTGCCCAGGCGGCTCTGGATGATGTAGCCGTCGACCTCCAGCGCGCGGATGCGCGTCGATGAGGTGTGCTTGCGCAGTTCCCGCGCCTGGTCGTCGCTGACGAAGCCGAGATCCTGGACCAGGAACCACAGGCTGTGCTCGACCCCACGGTCGGCCAGGGCCTGCTGCTCGTCCTGCGCCCGCGCAAGCTGTTCGGGCGTGATCCAGCCCTTGATCTGGGCCATCTGCAGCAGGCGCTGCTCTTCCATGGCGCAGCATACCCCACGGAAGGGGTTCCTGACAAGAGCGGACGCCTGGCACCGCAGCTGAATCGCGCCCCGGCCCGTCTAGCGGACATTCCCACCGGCGGGACCGGGCAGGGATGAGGCCTTGCGGCAACGCCACGGCGATCCGTCCGTAAGCATCCGATCACCTTCGTACGACGATCCGATCACGGTTCTCCCAACCCGAGCCCCGAGGCCACCCCATGCCGGCCATGCGAACCGTCTGGCGAGCCGCCCTCCCCCTGCTCATCGCGTTCGCCGGATTCATGCCTGGCAGCGAGGACAACGATGTCAGCCTGGCGGCGATGGACGCGGACGTGGTCGCGCTCGCGGCCATGCGGGACCGCTGCCGGGCCCAGATCCCGGCTCCGTCGCGAGCCGACGCGAAGCCGCTCACCATCTCCATCCCGTTGCCGGGCCTGCTCAGCCGGCCCAACCGCTTCGGCGGCGTGGACCGGGCGCATGCGGTGTTCGTCATCCGCCATTTCGACGGGGTCACCCTCGCCGATCCGCTTGAAGGCGGATCCTGGAAGAACCGCCGCCACCTCGTCGACGCCAGCCGCCTGGAGGTGAAGCCCCCGCAGGTGAAAGGGGCGTTGGTCATCCATCTGGGCGAAAACAGCGGTGACCAGTTCACCCTCAACCTGGATGCCGCCATCGCCGGTGAAAAGCTGGAAGGCGCCTGGAGCACGCCGGGGCTGGGCGATCATCCGGTGCAGCCGGCGAATGGCACCTTGCAGGGCGCGACCGTGCGCGAAGAGCCGACCGTCAGCAAGCCATTCCAGCGGACGAAGCCGTCCCTGGAACTCTCGCCAGCGCAGCAGCATTACGCCGCCATGCAGGCTTTCGATCGGGCCTCGCACGATCTCTACCAGGAGATCCGGGCCGCCCTGGTCGCCCGCGACACCAGGATCTCGCTGCCGCATGCGCTGGAACTCTGCCGCGTCGAGGCGCCGACGTATCCGGACCTGCCGGAACCAGCCACCGCTCGGGATGACGGGAAGAACCAGGGTCCGGGCGATTCCCTCGACGGCCCCCCCATCGATGCCCCGCCGATGGCGAGCAGGAAACCGGCGAAGCGGAATCCCGGCAAGGGGAAGGGCGAGACGGCGGAGCCGCCGCCAAGCGAAACCACGGACCAGGCCCTGGCGCGCCACCTCGCCGCCGCACGCGAACGCATCGCCAAGCGGCGCAGCCTGGCCGAAGCCCTCGCCGCCGGCGCACCGGTGCCGCCCATCGTCGGCAGCCAGGATCCGGGCGATCCGCAGTTCGGACCCTGGTATGGCGACCAGACCCTGCCGAACCAGGATGGCAAAGCGAACCTCATCCCGGTCGACGCCGGAAAGCCTGGGAATCAGCTGTGGCTGATCGTGGGGGATTGGTTGGCGTACGGGCCTTTCGTGCAGTTCCCGCGCCAGGCTGAGACGCCATCCCTGCCTGAATTCATACCAGGCCATGATCTGGTGCTTCCGATCGATCCCCGCCTCGTTGCGGGCGGGAGGAAGGCCGAGGCGTCCAAGCGCAATCTTCCCGCCCGATGCGAGTTCGAATCCGGTCCGGGTTACCTTCGACCGCCGGTGTGGTGCACCTACCAGGATCACGGCACCAACCGCTGGGACTATCCGAATTCGACCTTCTTCGCCACGTCCACGCTGACCAGCGCCAGCGCGCGCGAACTCTGGCTCGGGGTGACGGTCAATGACCACGGCAAACTCTGGATCAACGACCGCCTGGTGTGGACCAGCCCGCCCGGCAAGGATCCGCGCCGGATGGAAGAGACCTACATCTTCCGGGCGCGGGTCGACGCGGGTGCCAACCGCCTGCTGTTCCGCTGCGACAATGACCTCGACCACACCTGGTTCAGCCTGCGCGTCTGCGTGCGCGGCGAACCGCGCAGCCCGGCCCGGATCGCGACGGACCAGGCCGCCACCGACGCGCGCCGGGCAAAGGCGGGATCGCCCGTCGCCGGCATCACCGGCTGGCGCAATGACTGGAGCGGCCGCTGGCCCGATGCCCGGCCTCCGATCGCGTGGGACGCGGAGCGGGACATCAATGTGGCCTGGCGCGTCCCGATGGGCCTGGGCTACACCACCCCGGTGATCGTCGGTGGCAAGGTTTTCGCCTTCGAGGAACCCGACTACCTCCTCTGCTATGACAAGCTGACCGGCAAGGAGCTGTGGTGCCGGTCGCTGTCGATCGCCCGGGTGCGTTCGCCCGAACTCGCGGCCGAGGCTGAACGCCTGCAAGCCGGTTCGCGCAAGGCGCACCTCGCCCTGCTTGCGCTCGGCAAGGACGACTCCGAGCGCAAGGCCGCCCTCATCAAGACCGGGCTCGACGCCAACACCGCCTACCTGAAGCTCAAGGAGCTCGGCGCTCCTGCATGGGAATACTGGCGTTTCCTCCTCGACCGCTGCGGCGTCGACCGCGTCAAGGTGGACAGTGGCAAGACCGACACCGGGTACACCTATTCGACCCCGGTCAGCGATGGCACGCACCTCTATGTCAAACTGCACACGGGCGCCTTGGCCAAGGTGGATCTGGATGGGAATATCGTCTGGCTGGTGGACCACGGCATCCGCGGCACGTCCGACTGCGATCGGGTGCCTTCGCCGATCCTGATCGGCGACAAGGTGCTGCTGTTCGGGCCGGTCAGGTCGGGGAAGGATTCCGGGAAGGAGAAGGCAGAGGCCAAGGCTGAGGCCGAGGAAGAGCTGCCGGACGCCCCGACCGGCGCCATGGCCGTGCATCAGGTCATCGCGTTCCATGCCGGCACGGGGAACCAGCTCTGGACGGCCCAGACCAGGGTCGCGGCGAAGACCTTGGGCGATTCGTGGATCTCCGGAACCCCGGTGCCGATGCGGCTGTCCAACGCCAACGAAAGCCTCGATGTCATCGTCACCGCCAACGGGGCGGTGATCCGGGTCGAGGACGGCAAGGTGCTGCGTTCCTATGTCGGCAGCCGGGAGATGTACGGCTCGCCGATCACCGATGACCTGGGCACGGTGATCATCTCCGGCCAGGCGCAGAAGGCCGCCTATGAGCTCATCCTGGTCGACCGCGACACGATCGGAGTCAAGACGCGCTGGTTCGTCAGCCATCCCGGAGTCTTCCAGGACGCGAATTACGGTCTCGTGCACCAGGGGAAGCTCTGGTTCTCGCGCCCCCTGCTCGATGTCACGGATCTTGCCACCGGGCGGCTGGAATGGATGTCCGGCAACATCTTCTTCACCCAGCCCGGTCGCGGCTATCCCGCGCCCGTCCTGGCGGGGAACCTCCTCTATGCGGCCGACAATTCCGAATGGTTCCAGCCCACCTACCGGCCGAAACTGCTCCCGTTCCCCGGAGCGCTGTCGGTGGTCGATGCCACCGTGCCGGCCCTGGTCCTGGCGCGCAACCAGATCGAGCTGGTCAAGGGATCCTTCATCTGCGACGGCGATCGGCTGTACGTGCGCGGCCTGCATTCGCTGATGTGCTACGGATATACCGGCGACGCCGGCCGTGCCTGGGAGGCGGCGACCGTCGCCACCGAGATCTGCTCCGCGGTCTTCCCGGATCCGCCCGCCGAGGGGGCCGTGGTCGCCGCATCCGTGGCCGCTGGCGCGATCGGGAAGAAGCCGTCAGCGCAGAATCCCGTGCTCGGTCCGATAACCTCGTGGTTCCTGGTCGCCCCCCTCTCCGCTGGCCGTGAGGCGGCCGCAGCCAGGATCCTGGCCGATCCGGCATGGCCGGGCTGGAACGCGGAAACAAAACCGGAACCGGCGCTCGAAGGCGGCACGCTCAAATCGCTGACCATCCGCACCATGCCCGAATGGGCCTGGCCCGACACCTTCCGCATCCGCGGGCGCGACGGCTTCAAGCTCGGCCCGCACATCGGCTTCAACGGCCTGTTCGGTTCCCACGTCGAGCTCTCGCGCCTCCTGAAACCCGAGGCCGGCTCGATCGCGCTCCTCGCCACCACGCTCACCACCGACATGCCGCGTCTCGCCCGTTACGACGCCGGTCACGCCCAGGTGATCAGATCCTGGATCGGCGGCGCCGAGCTCCAGCACAACCAGTGCGTCCAGTTCCCGGTCGGCACGACCACGCTGGTGGTTGCGGTCAGACTCGACGATCCCGGCGCCCCCCTTATCCTGAAACCGCGTTTCTGGCCCAGCCTGGGAAACGCCAAGGACCGGACCGAATGGATCGCGTTCATGCAGCGCGCCAAGCCGTGGCTGAGCAATGCGGCCAAGCTCGCCGGCGACACCCCGGCAGGAAGGAAAGCTGCTGCGATCCTGACGACGATCGGGCGGTGAGCCGCCGCCAGCCGCGCCAGGCCACGCGGCTGGCGATTGACAGGCTTGGAACCGAAACCTATGAATCGCGCCGAGCACCGGCTTCGGTCCAACCGCCGGCGCTGCTGAACTGACCACGTGCAGGGACTGGCCCTGCGGCGGATACCAACCCCGAACCGATCACGTACCGCCCCTCGTCCGGCGGGATTCCGTAGAGACACCCCCCTGTCCATGCCGACACCGGCCGCCATAGCCATCATCGATGGCCACTATTGCGCCTACCGATTTTTCTTCGGCATGCCGGGTCTGCTTGGCCCAGGCGGACGGCCGACTGGGGTCACCTTCGCCTTCGCGAAACTCGCGAAGACCCTGCGCCAGGATCCGGTGTTCACCCACTGGGTCTGCGTCTTCGACCACCGCGAACCCAGCTTCCGCCATACGATCTTCCCGGATTACAAGGCGCATCGCGATCCGATGCCCGAGGATCTGCGGGTTCAATTGCCCGATGTCGAGGAGCTGCTGCGCGCCAGCGGCGTGCCGGTGCTGGCCGTGCCCGGTTTCGAGGCGGACGACGCGGTGGCGACCCTCGCCCAGACCGCGGCCGCCGCCGGTCTCGACGTGCGCCTGCTGACCAAGGACAAGGACGTCGACCAGGTCTTGTCCGAACGCATCCGCACCTGGGACACCACCAAGGATCTCCTGCGCGGGCCGGAGCAACTGCTCGCGGAGAAGGGCATCCGCCCGGACCAGGTCGTCGACTACCTGAGCATGATCGGCGACACTTCCGACAACGTGCCCGGCATCTACGGCGTCGGTCCGAAGACCGCCGCCAAGCTGCTGGCGCAGTACGGCACGCTCGCGTCCGTGCTCGCCCATGTCGATGAACTGAAGGGGAAATTGCAGGACAACGTGCGCGCCTTCATCCCGAAGGCGGACCTCACCCGCACCCTGATCACCCTGGTCACCGTCCCCGACCTGCCACCGCTCGACCGGTTCCGGATCCGGCGCGACGAACCCGTCGATCTCAGCGTCTTCGACAAATTCGGCTTCGATCGCTCCCGTTTCCAGGCCCCGGCGGCAGCCGTCGCGCCGGCCCCGGCCAGCGCCAAGGGCGACTACCGCATCGTCGCGACCGCCGACCTGCCCGATCTGGCCCAACGCCTGCGTGCCGCCGGGCGCTTCGCGCTCGACACCGAGACCACCGGCCTGGATCCGATCAGCGCCGAGCTGGTCGGGATCAGCCTGGCCTGGGGCGACCATGCCGGCCACGGGGCGGTGTACGTGCCTGTCCGCGGACTCGGCCACGACCTGGTGCCGCTCGCCGCCATCCGCGACGTGCTCGGCCCGGTGCTGACGGATCCGACGGTGGGGAAGATCGGCCAGAACCTGAAGTACGATTGGCGCGTGCTGCATCAGCATGGGATCGATGTCGCGGGCTACGATGGCGACACCATGCTCGCCTCGTGGCTCATCGATCCCGCGCGCGAATCGCACGGCATCGACTTCCTCGCCAAGACCCTGCTGCATGAGGAGAAGATCGCCACCGACCAGGTCATCGATCTCGCCGCCGGCCAGACCATGGCCGAGGTCGAGGTCGCCACCGTCGCGCGCTACGCCTGCGAGGACGCCCAGGTGTGCTGGCGCCTGGCCCAGGTGCTCGAAACCCAGCTCGCCGAAGCCGGCCTGCTCGGGGTCTACCGCGAGCAGGAAGTGCCGATCGCGGTGCTGCTCGGCCGCATGGAGCACGCCGGCATGGCGGTCGATCGCAGCGCGCTCGCCACCATCCAGCGCCATCTCGATGACTACCTGACCCAGGTCACCGCCGAGATCCGCAAGCACGCCGGCGCCGACTTCAATCCGGCCAGTCCGAAGCAGGTGGCCGAGGTGCTGTTCACCAAGCTCAAACTGCCGGTGATCAGCAAGAACAAATCCGGCCCGTCGACCGACGCCGAAACCCTGGCCGCGCTGCGCCACCACCACGAACTGCCGGATCTCCTGCTGCAGCACCGCCAGTTGTCGAAGCTGATCAGCGCCTACCTCGCGCGGCTGCCGGAATACATCAATCCGCTGACCCAGGCCATCCACACCAACCTCAAGCAGACCGGCACCGAAACCGGGCGCATCGCCTCCGATGGTCCGAACCTGCAGGCGATACCGAAACGGCGCGACCTCGGCCGCGAGATGCGCAGCGCCTTCATCGCCCGGCCGGGGACGCTGCTGATCGCGGCGGATTACTCGCAGATCGAACTGCGCATCCTCGCCCACCTGAGCCAGGATCCGACCCTGATCGAGGCCTTCCGCGCCGGGCGCGACATCCACCGCTTCGTCGCCGCCCAGGCCAACGGCGTGGCCGAGGACGCGGTTTCGCCGGCGCAGCGCAATGCGGCGAAGGCGATCAACTTCGGCATCATCTACGGCCAGACCGCATTCGGCCTCGCCGGGCAGCTCGGCATCAGCCGGGGCGAGGCGCAGCGCTTCATCGATGACTACTTCAACCGCTTCGCCACCGTGCTGCTGTGGAAGCGGCAACTGCTCGCCGACGCCAAGGGACGTGGCTACGTCGTGACCATGGGCGGCCGGCGGCGCTACGTGCCCGGCCTGGCCTCGAGCAACCGCAACGAGGTCCTGGCCGCCGAGCGCGTGGCGCTCAACTCGACCATCCAGGGTTCGGCATCCGACCTCATCAAGCAGGCGATGCTGCGCCTCGCCGCCCACCTGCCCGCCGGCTGCCGGCCGCTGTTGCAGATCCACGACGAATTGCTCATCGAAGCACCCGAAGCCTTGGTGGAAGCCGCCGCAGCGGGGCTCACCACCGCCATGGCGGGGGCATGGACGCTGTCCGTGCCGCTGACCGCCGAGGCCCGCAGCGGGCGCAATTGGCTGGAAGTCGGCTGATGTCGTTCACCACCGTGCACGTTCTCGCATTCCTCCTGCGGCCCACCTAGACCGCACCCGTTCTCGTCCCGACCCCAACCCGGAAACCCCGATGTCCGACGCCAAGAAGCCCTCCGATTCACCCAAACGCCGGTCTGTCCGCGCCAAGAAGAAGACCGAGGCGGTCGAACCGATCGTCCCGCAGGTTGTGGCTGCGACGCCGGCCGTGAGTGAACCTCCGGTGGCTGAACGCATCGAACCCCCTCCGGCCCCGGCACCCGCGCCCGCGCCCGACGAAACCGGCAGCGACGATCACGAACCCGCCGAAGCGACGTTGACCACCCCGGCACCCGCCAGCGACGATGACGCCGCCCCGGCCGAGGCTGCCCCGCCGCCCGCCCCGGCCGCGGCCCAGCCCAAGAAGGTGGTCATCGGCGTCACCGGCGAACCCGGCGCCGGCAAGAGCGCGCTCGCGAAGCAGCTCGCCGCGCTCGGTGGGACGCTGATCGACGTCGATGCGCTCGGACACGATCTGATCGAGACGCCGACCCTGAAGAAGCAGCTCGTGCAGGAGTTCTCGGCCAACATCCTCGCCAGCGATGGCGGCATCGACCGCCGCAAGCTCGCCGCCGCGGCCTTCGCCGACGCCGGCCGCACCGCTGCGCTCAACCGCATCGTCCACCCGGAACTCAGCCGCGCCGCGCGCCAAGCGGTCGCCCAGTCACCTGGCTTCGCCATCGTCGATGCCGCGCTGCTGCATGAACTCGGTCTCAACCAGATCTGTTCGACCACGGTGTACGTGAAGGCCGGGCGCGAATCGCGTCTCGCCCGCGTCAGCGAACGCGGCTGGGACGACGCCGAACTCGCGCGGCGCGAAGCCGCCCTCGGCAACGCGGATGCCCGGCGCAAGGCCTGCCAGCTCGCGGTCGACAACAGCGGCGATCCCGGCCTGCTCGCGGCCTACGCCCGCACCATCCTCGCGCGCCAGCTCGGCGTCGATCCGGCCTCGCTGCGGCCCCGGCCGCAGCCGGGCGACGACGGCGACAGCAGCGACGGTCGCGACGAACGTCCCGCCCAGGCTCCGGCGGCGCCGCAGGAGAACGGCGGCAATCCCGGCAATGGCGGCAACGGCGGAGGCTTCAATCCGGGCAACCGTCCCGGCGGCAACCAGGGCGCCCACGGCAACCAGCAGCAAGGCCATCCCGGCCAGCAGCGCCCGCCCCAGCCGGCCGAGCGCGCACCGGTGAAGGTCGTCCTTGACGACTACCTCAAGCGCCTCCTGCCCGACCTCCAGGCCGAGGCGGAAAAACTCGATGTGCGCGATGTGAAATGGCTGAAGAAGCACGACCTGATCAGCGAGATCCTGCGCCGGGTCGCTTCCGGCCGCATGGACGAGATCGTGGTGTCAGGCTTCATGGAGATCCACAAGGATCAGCACGGCTACATCCGCAGCCCGATCAACAACTACCTCGCGGTCTCGACCGACGCCTTCGTCACCGCCCAGCAGCTGCGCCGCTATGGCCTGAAACCCGGCATGCAGGTCACCGGCACCGCGCGCGCCCCGCGCGGCAATGAGAAAGGGCCGCAATTGCTCGGCATCCAGACCGTGATGGGCGAGCCCGAGAACAAGCGCACCCCGGTGCAGGAGTTCGAGCACCTTGTGCCGCTGCACGCCCATGATCGCCTGTTCATGGAACTCCCCAACGATCCCACCGACTACAGCCTGCGCATCTTCGACCTCTGCTGCCCGATCGGCAAAGGCCAGCGCGGCCTGATCGTCGCCCAGCCCAAGTGCGGCAAGACCGTCTATCTGCAGAAGATCGCCAACGCCATCACCACCAACAACCCCGAGGTCGAACTCATGGTGCTGCTGGTCGATGAACGGCCGGAGGAGGTCACCGATATGCAGCGCTCGGTGCGCGGCGAGGTCATCGCCTCGACCTTCGACCAGCCCGCCAGCCGCCACGTGCAGTGCGCCGAGATCACCATCAACAAGGCCAAGCGCCTGGTCGAACGCGGCCGCGACGTGGTGATCCTGCTCGACTCGGTCACCCGCCTCGCCCGCGCCTACAACACCGAGGCCCCCGGTTCCGGCCGCGTCATGTCGGGCGGCATCGAGTCCGGCGCCCTGATCAAGCCGAAGCAGTTCTTCGGCGCCGCGCGCAAGATCGAAGGCGGCGGCAGCCTGACCATCCTCGCCACCGCCCTGGTCGACACCGGCAGCCTGGCCGACACGGTGATCTTCGAGGAATTCAAGGGCACCGGCAACATGGAACTCGTCCTCGACCGCCGCATGGCCGACCGCCGCGTCTTCCCCGCGATCAACTGCGGCGCATCCGGCACACGCAAGGACGACCTGCTGATCAAGAACAAGGACGAACTCGTCCGCGTCTGGGCGCTGAAACGATTCCTCGCCGAGCGCAATCCCCAGGACGCGGTCGAGTTCCTGAAGTCGAAGCTCAAGAACTACAAGACCAACGTCGAGTTCCTGCTGTCGATCGACCCGGAAAAAGTCAGTTCCTGGTAGGCGCCGTCACGGCCAGGTGATGGTCCGCTGCGCCGAGTCCTGCCAGATCAGGGCGTCGCCCTTGATGGTCTTCAAGGTCAAGGCCAGTCGGTAATTGCGGCTCGCCTGCCGTCGATTCCCGCTGAGCGACATTGAATTTGCAACGTTTTGCAGCGTCCCGGTCAATTCGAGATTGGCATTGGCCTCGGGGCCAACGGCTTCGCTGGTGGTCTGGAGGTGACGTTCGGCCAACTGGCGGGCCAATTCGCGGCGCAGGTCGGCTTCATCGAAAGCTCGGTCAGCTCGTTGGATGTCGATGGGTCCGATGATCAATTGCGGTTTTCCCTCCACCGGCCAGGGCCTGCGGCGGCGATCGGAACTCAAGGATTCGACGAGGGGAAGGACGATCGACTCGTAATCCTTGGCAGACCAATTCACTTTCGTCAAAGACAGATCAATCTGTTGTAAAGGAACCGGTCTGTTCGATTTCGCCAAGAACAAGACGCCGAATGACACCGCCGCCAGCAGCAGCACCACCGTCACGATCGCAATGGCGATGAAGCAGCCAATGCCACCAACCGATCGCGCCTGCCCAGATGGTGAACGTCGCTCCTCGCCCCGGCCGCAGAACGGTATGGCGAGCGGATAGTTCCACACCTCGCCCCGACCGGCCCGCACCGCACCGATGATCGGGAAGATGAAGCCGATCAACAGCAGAGCGATCAGCAGGGGAATGCCGATCAGGATGAAGCACAGCGCAACGCAGACGATGGCATAGATCAGTGCGCTGATCAGCCAATTGACCACCACCCGGCCGTGGCTGTCGATGTCCGGATGCCGGTGCCGGCAGGTCAGCCACATCACCAGGGGCAGGATCCAGCCGGCAGCGGGAATGATGAACCCGGCGAATTGGGACAGGTGCAGGAGGGCGCAGAAGGTCTGCACATCCATGCCCCAGGCCTGGATCGGGACTGCGGTATCCGCTGCGCCGAGAGGCGGCGAACCGTTGCGTGTGCCGACCGGCTCGACGCGGGTTCGCTCGTTGGACCGGTCGATGGCATCGACCGCGCGCCCGACCTGCCCGGCCTGCTGCCAGCGGCGTTCAGGATCGCGTTCCAGGGCCTTCAGCACCACCTCGTCGATGCGCACATCGACCGCGACCCGGTGCGAGGGCGGCTCGAAACGGCCCAATGGCAGACCGCCGGTGAGCAGTTCATAGACCACCACGCCCAGGGCGTAGATGTCGGCGCGGTGGTCGACGTCCTTGGCCTCCTCGACCTGCTCCGGAGCCATGTAGTGGGGAGTGCCCAGCACCGCACCGGTGCGGGTGTGCTGGACATCCCCGATCCGCCGCAGTTTCGCCAGGCCGAAATCGACGATCCGGGGATTCCCGGCAGCATCGAGCAGGATGTTCTCGGGCTTGATGTCGCGATGCACCACGCCGCGATCGTGGGCATATTGCAGGGCGGCGCATAGCGGTGGCACCAACGCCAGGGTCTGGGCCGGACTCAGACGGCCGGTGGCGACCACCTGGCGCAGGTTGGCCCCCTCCACCAGATCCATGAGCAGCCAGCACCAGGGTCCAGTGCGCCCATGGCTTTGTATCGCCACGATATGGGGATGATCGAGACGGGTCAGCGCCTCGGCCTCGCGCGCGAAGCGATCGGCGAAACCCTCGCAATCGTCGGCGCTGACGCGGACCACCTTGAGCGCCAGGAGCGCCGCATCCGCGTGCCGGCGGACGCGGTACACCGCGCCCATCCCACCCTGGCCGATCAATTCGAGCAGCTCGAGGTCGGGAAAATGCGGGGAGAGTTCAACCAGGCCGGGAGCCGGCTCGTGCGGCGCAGTACGGGGGGGATTGGCGCCGGCATCGGCATAAATCCGGATCGGATCCGGATCGGGATCGGGATCAGCGACCGGGATCCGATTCGATCCGGAGCCGAAGAAAACCGACGGGTTGCTCGAACCAGGCGCAAGGCTCGATCCGGAGGGCTCCTTCGGCTTCGCGCGGAAGAATCCGACGGCACCAGCGACCAGGAGCAGGTTCAGATAGAGAAGTCCGACGGTGATGCCAATCATCGCGATTCCCGGAACATCAGTACCCAGCCAACGCGACCAGGGGACCACCGCGCAGGCGGTAAATATGGCCAGGATTGCCGGGAGGACGCTCAGGACCCCGATCAGCCAGCCCAGCCCGCGTGAACGCGGGGCGAATCGCCAGGACAGGAAGGCAACCCCCCCGAGCAGAGCCAGTGCTCCCACGATGAGGATGAAGGACAGGATGATGACCGGTATCAGACCTATCGCAAAAACGCTCATGCCGTCCTCCTGCCGCAGCACGTGCGGTATGATCTCTCCCTATTCCACGGCAGATCCTGCCCTTGGTTACCTCGGCCGCGCCAGCGCCGCCACCAGGGCCTGCACCTCGTCGTCGATCGCCTGGGGGCTGGGGTTGGCCAGGGTCTCGGCCACGGCCTGGCGCAGAAGTTCGCGCAGGCGTTGGCGCAGGCGATGCACCGCCACCTTGATCGCGCCTTCGTTCAGGCCCAGGGACCGGCCGGCAGCGGCATAGGCACCCGCATCCGGACTGCCGGACAGGAAGGGTTTGAGCGCGGCATACCGCTGCGTCGCGCCGGCATTTTCCCGCCCCAGCCGGTCGAGGGCCTGGGCCAGCAGGACCTCGGCCCAGTCGCGATCGAATTCAAGTTCGCTGGCTGCGGCGGTGCACTCCGCCAAGGCCGGATCCGTCCGGCGGATGCCACCACCACGCTTGGCGGCGGCTTCGTGGGCATGGCGGTCACGCAGGAAGTTGCGGAAGACGGTGAGCAGCCAGGCGCGGAAACGTCCGGCGGCGGGATCCAGTCCGCCCAGGTCAGCGCGGCGTTCGATGAGCCGGCAGCAGAAGTCCTGCACCGCGTCCTCGGCGGCTTCGGCGTTCAGGCCCCAGCGCTGCGCCTGCCGCACCAACGGCGTCCACTGGCGTTCGCAGAGCCAGCTCAGGGCGGCGCGGGCCTCGGCCGAGTCGGTGGATCCGGCCGCCAGCACCTGGCTCCAACGGGTCGAAGCGAACGAACTGGACACGCAGGCATCGTGGGGGTGGCCCGGCCTCCACGCCAGAGCGTTTCCGCGCTGGTGGTCCGCTGCGCGTCAATGACGGCGTCAGGTCCGGCGCGTGCGCAGCACGAGGTCGTCGATGAAGGCGTCGAGCGCCGGCGTCGCCGCGCGGCGGCGCGCGACCTGCTCGCAGGCATGCGCGACGCTGGCGTGGCTCTTCACCCCCAGGGCGCGGCCGATCTCGGAATAGGTGCGCGAACTTGCGGATTTCAGGACGTACATGGCGACGTGGCGGGCGGCCGAACGCCCCCCGGCGCGGCTGCCGCCGGTGAGATCCGCGACCTCGATCTCGAAGTGCTTGGCGACTTCGCGCAGGACCATGGTCTCCACCGATTCGCTGGCGGCACGCTCGACCACGTCGGCGAGGGCCTGGCGCGCGAGGTCGAGATCGATCTTGCGATCGAAGCTGCGTGCGAACTGGACCAGCTTGTTCACCGCGCCTTCGAGCTCGCGGATGTTGTCGGTGATGTGGTCGGCGACGTAATCGACCACGGATTCAGGCAGCGCCACCACCTGCGAACGGGCCTTGCTCTGGATGATCTCGCGCCGCACGGCCGGATCCGGGCGCAGCAGCTCGACCACCAAGCCACCGGCAAAGCGTTGGACGAAGCGTTCTTCCAGGTACTGGATGTCGCGCGGCTTGGCGTCCGAGGTGATCACCACCCGTTTGCCCTGCTCGGTGAGTTCGTCGAAGGTCGAGAACAGCTCGTCCTTGGTGCGGACCTTCAGGCCCTGGCTGAGGAAGTGGATGTCGTCGATGAGCAGCAGATCAGGGTGGCGCATGCGCACCCGGAAGGCGCGGATGGCTTCAGGCCCCTGGTTGCAGGCGGCGATGAAATCGTTGGTGAACTGCTCGCAGCGGATGTACTGCACCTTGGCGCGCGGATGCCGCTCCTTGAAGGCAATCGCGAGGCCCTGTTCGAGGTGGGTCTTGCCGAGCCCCGATGCGCCATGGATGAAGAGCGGATTCACCGCCGATTCCGGCCGGTTGAGGATCGCCATCACCGCGTCGTAGGCGAGGCGGTTGCACGAGCCCACCACGAAGGTGTCGAGCAGCTTGAAGCCGTGCCCCCAGGCGCGGCCGGGCCGGCCATCCGCATCGCTGCCGCGTGCGATCTCGGCGGCGACGGAGGCGACTTTCGATTCGTGCTCGCGGCTGGCGGCGCCGGTGACGCGGCAGGCGATCTCGCGCACCGGCTGGCCCAGCACGGCGGTCGCGGCCTCGATCAGCATCGCGCCGTAACGTTCGCGGATCTTCTCCTGGAACATCGCGGTCGGGCAGTCGATCGCCAGGACGCCGTCGCTGAGTCCGGTCGGGCGCACCTTGGCCGAGGCGAGGAACAGGCGCACGCCGGCGGTATGCTCGGGCGTCGAGAGGCGGCGGATGATCTCGGGCCACGCGGCCGAGAGGTCGCTTCCAGCATCCGGCTGGCGCGCGGCCGGGGTGGCCCGGGTGCGGTCGCTGCGATGGGACCGGGCCTGGATGGCGTCAGGGCCGGTGGCAGCAGCAAGGTCGACGGTGTGAGGGGTCATGGAGCGCGGGCTGGGGGGCGATGTCTAGAGCAGTACCGGTGAGGCCGCAAGAGCGCACGCAGAGAGTCCGATCCGACCTCTTGACGGAACCGGCGGATGACAGTTTGCAAGAAGTCGCAGGATCGGTGCGGTCAACCCGAAATCGGGCGGGGTGATGACGGGTGCCGGATACGGCCAGGCATGAAAACGCCTGCCTGTCAAGCGCCGATTCATGCGCTCTCGGCACGCAGGAAGGCGATGATCTCGCCCCGGCTCGGCGACTTGCCCGTCCGTACGTAGTGGCCGCTGGTGGCGCCGCCCGCCTGGATGCAGTGCGCCGGTTCCAGCCCCGCAAGCAGGGCGGTGAAGAAGCCGGCGTTGAAGTGGTCGCCGGCCCCGGTGGTGATCAGGGGCTTGGCGGTGAAGAAGCCGGGGCATCCCACCTGGCCACGCGGCCGACCGCCAAGGTCGGCCCAGGCGACCGCGGCGCTGCGCACCAGATGGCACATGACCCAGCTCAACCCCAGCCGATCGCGGATGACGGCGCAGGCGGCAGCGGCGGCATCCCATTCGTTCGTGGCGTCGGGCCAGGTTCCGCCCAGAACGCTGAGAACCTGCCGGCATTCCATCTCGTTCATGCCCAGCACCACGTCGACGTGGCGCTGCAGCGATTGCAGCCGGGCAAGCCCGGTCCTGAGATCCGCAGCGGTGCGCTTGGCCGGATCGGCCAGATCGACGAACCACAGGCGACGGCTTGAGGTGCCGTTGCCGGCGGCGAGTGCAGGCAGGCGGGGCAGCACCTCCGCATCGAAATGCGACCAGATGTCGTTGAGCTCGAGGCACATCGTCCAGTTCACGGTGGCGATGCCGCGCCCTGGCGACAGCAGCGCGGCCAGGCCGTCGAGGCCGCCGGTCGCGGTGAGCAGATGCTGCCAGCTGATCGCCTCCAGCGGCTGGAGCTTGCCGAGCATGACCTTGCCGTCATCGAACTCGAGCGCATCGGTGACCGAGGCCGGACCGAGGTTGATGAGTTTTTCCGCCTGCGCCGCGAGAGGGGCGAAGACCGGATGCACGCCGCCTTCCCCGAACAGGCCGATGGCCGTGACCGCGTTGGCCAGCGACGCCATCGCGCACGCCATGATCGGGCCGTTGCCGCCGATCTTGGTCTGCTTCACCACCAGTTCGAGATTGGTGCTCTTGCCGGACGCCGCCGCGATGCGGCTGGCGAGGGCGGAGATGGTCTCGACCGGTGAGAATTCGCTCGCCGAGGTGCGCTTGCCGACCACCGCGATGATGTTGTCGATGAAGCCGTCGAAGCCGATGACGACCGGTGGACGATGAGTCGCGGGCAACGCGGCGAGGGCCTGCGCGGCGGCGTGATTGATGGAGGTGCTCATGGCGATCCTGGGGCGGCAGGGATGTTGTGCGGGGTTTCTTCCGACGGCAACGCCCGCAGGGTCACTGCGGGCGTTGCCCTTCGTTGCCGACCGGACGGACGCCCGATGCGGCCGAGGAGGAGGCGGATCAGCGGTACAGGTTGTAGAATGACTTCAGGCCGAGGTAGGCGGCCTGGCGGCCGAGCTCCTCCTCGATGCGGATCAGCTGGTTGTACTTGGCGATGCGGTCAGTGCGGCTGGCCGAACCGGTCTTGATCTGGCCGCAGTTGGTGGCGACCGCGATGTCGGCGATGGTGGCGTCTTCGGTCTCGCCCGAGCGATGGCTGAGCACCGCCGTGTAGCCGGCCTTCTGCGCCATCTGCACCGCGTCCAGGGTCTCGCTCAGGGTGCCGATCTGGTTCACCTTGATCAGGATCGAGTTGCAGGCGCCCTTGCTGATGCCTTCGGCGAGGCGCTTGGGGTTGGTGACGAAGAAGTCGTCGCCGACGATCTGGATGCGCTTGCCCAGGGCCTGGGTCATCTTGGTGTAGCCGGCCCAGTCGTCCTGGTCGAGCGGGTCCTCGATCGAGATGATCGGGTAGGTGTCGACCCACTTGGTGTAGAGCTGGATCATCTCATCCGCGCTGAACAGCTTGTCGGGGTTCGACTTCCAGAACTTGTAGCCCTTCTTGCCGCCCTCGTCGAACAGCTCCGACGAGGCGCAGTCGAGGGCGATGGCGAAGTCGGCGTCGCGACCGGGCTTGTAGCCGGCCTTGACGATCGCCTCCATGATGAACTTGAGGCCTTCCTCGTTGTCGAGGTTGGGGGCGAAGCCGCCCTCGTCGCCGACGTTGGTGTTGTGCTTGGCCTTCTTGAGCACGCCCTTCAGGCTGTGGAAGACCTCGCAGACCATGCGGATGCCATCGGACCAGCTCTTCGCGCCGACCGGCATCACCATGAATTCCTGGAAGTCGACCTTGTTGTCGGCGTGCTTGCCGCCGTTGATGATGTTGGCCATCGGCACCGGCAGCTGCTTGGCGTTGGTGCCGCCGATGTAGCGGTAGAGCGGCAGGCTGCTGGCGATCGCGGCGGCCTTGGCGGTGGCGAGCGAGACGCCGAGGATGGCGTTGGCGCCGAGCTTCGACTTGTTGTCCGTGCCGTCGATCTCGCACATCAGCTGATCGATGTCGCGCTGCTCGCGCGCATCGAGGCCGATCAGTTCGGGGCCGATCTTGTCGTTCACGTTGGCGACGGCGTTGAGCACGCCCTTGCCGAGGTAGCGGGCCTTGTCGCCGTCGCGCATTTCGCAGGCCTCGTAGATGCCGGTCGACGCGCCCGAGGGCACGGCGGCGCGGCCGAGCGAGCCGTCCTCGAGGACGACGTCGACTTCGACGGTGGGATTGCCGCGGGAATCGATGATCTGGCGGGCTTTGACGGATTCGATGAGCATGCGGGCCTCGGGGTGGGGGTGCGGATTGGGAAAGGGAGTCAGGGGGAAGGGTCCGGCCGGCGGTCTGCCGCAGGCCGGGCGGGAGTATTCAGCCCAGGGCGCTGCCGCAAGGGGTCGCGCCGGACCGGTGTCGGAACCGCGCGACCCTGCCGGGCTCGCTCACGGCATGCCCAGCTTCTTCTTCACCATCTTGATCTCGATGGTGGAAAGCACGGCCTGCACCGTGAAGTAGAGCGTCAGGCCGGCGGGCATGTTGTAGAAGAACAAGCCGAACAGGACCGGCATCCACCGCATGGTCTTGGCCATCTGTTCCTGCATGGGGTCGCCTCCGGTCGGCGGCTTCTGGTTGAACGACATCCAGATCGTCACCGCGATGTAGATGAGCGGCAACGGGTTGATGGATCCTGGCAGGTCGGCGTACAGCGGCACCCAGGACGGGAAGTGGAAGCCGAGGTAGATCAGCTGATCCGGCAGGGTGAGATCCTTGACCCACAGGAATCCCTGGCCGCGCATGTCGGCCGAGTGGGCGAAGGTCTGGTACAGGGCGATGAAGATCGGGATCTGGATGAGCACCGGCAGGCAGCCGCCAAGCGGGTTCACCTGGTGCTTCTTGAACAGCTCCATCTGCTTCATCGCCGCCTTCTGCTTGTCGTTCTTGTACTGCTCCTGGATGTACTTCATGTCCGGCGCGAGCTTCTGCATCTTCATCATCGACTCGTACTGCTTGAAGGTCAGCCGGTGCATCGCGAGCTTGATGAGGAAGGTCAGCACCACGACGGCGACGCCGTAGTTGACGACGACGGCCGCGATCCCGCCGAGGATCCAGGTGATGAGGTCGGACAGCACGCGGAAGAAGCGGTGCATGCCGTCGGTGTACTCGATCTTCTGCTCCAGCGGTGAGAACTGCTTGAGATCCTTCGAGGTCATTTCAGCGGCGGAGATCGCCCAGGGCATGGTCAGGGTGTCGCCGGGCTTCAGGGAGCGTTCCTCGCCGAAGACCTGGAGGAAGCACTGACGTTCGTGATAGATGGATTCTCTTTCTTGATAAACATTCCGCCGGGAAACAATGGACCCATTTGCGTCTTTTACTGGGATCATGACATCACATGACGCCCTAGCACTGCTCCAATACCCCGTTCCATTACCGGGCGTAATCACCGACACGGTTTTGGGCGTCCCTTCAAGGACATCCATTCCCCCCTTGGCAGATGATGTGCTCGCATTGACTGACAGTGTCGAATCGCCGATGTGATGCGGTGTAAACCAAACCGCAAAGAACCTGGTCTTTAGACCGATAAAGTCAGCCGTCTTCAGATCCGACACTTCAATAGGTTTTGCTCCATATCCAGGATAGCTGTCGATTGTTAATGATCCTTGTTCTCCGCCTCGCCCAGAAAAAACGCTCAGATAGTAAGTTTCACCAGGACCATAGTCTTGATGCAAACCGGCAAACGGGATCAATGCAGGGATTATGGTTCGTGGTCTGGAATCAGAGGACCCTGTATGACGAATGGAAAGAGTCGCTTCAATGGTTGGTCTATTTTGATGCATCTTGTAGGTCAGGGAATACGCCAAAGGTGGGTCGGACTTAATTAGAGATAAATTCAATGAATTAGGCGAAAGATTAACAATCGACCACGGTTGACGATCAGAAGGGGCTAACCCGTTGTATTTTGGGTCATTTTCATCACCGGAACTATTTAGCCGGCTATGGGAATACCTGTCATCAGGGACGTTAATTGGGCTCAACACCTTTAACGGAGCAGTTTTACCATCGACCTTTGGTTCCTGCGAATCGGGATTCTTCAGGTGCTCCGGCAAGGTGATCGGATGGCTGGTGAGCAGTTCGATGCTCTCGATCGATCCGCGATCGGTGCTGATGCGCACCCGTGCAACCGCGTTCTCGATGGTGACCGTGGTGTAGACCGGGACGGCAGGGGCGGCAGGAGCCACCTTCTCGGCCGTCGGCGCACTCGCCGGGGCCGACATGGCTGGCGCGCTCGACGCAGGAGCGGCCGGTGCCGACGATGCCTCACCGGCGGACAGACCGGCGCCAAGAATGAGGGCCAGGACGGGACAGACCAGGAAGCGCTTCATGAGGGGTTCTTTCGGGGAGGGCGGCAGCATCGGACGACCGCCCGGCGTGCAATCCGTTTCCGGCTCAGGACCGGTCCGTCGGCCACGTCAACAGCCGGCCCGAACGCCGTCCCGCTCCGACCGCGACACGGCGGCGACACCGACGCGAATCTCGCATGCCCCGGCTTGTCAGCGGCCCGGCTGTACCACCATGCCGGCGCATGAGCCTGGATCATCATCTGCGACGGATCCGCCGGCGGCGAAGCATGCAGCGCGCGGTGGATGCGTTGGGGCCGTGGCTGGCCGGGGGTCTGGGTTTCGCCGCAGCGGGGGTCTTCCTCATCCGCCTCGCCCTGCCGGCGGGGGCGGGGTTCGTTCTTCCGCTCCTGATCGCAG
Organism: uncultured Candidatus Kuenenia sp.; assembly: GCA_964654285.1. Classification (GTDB taxonomy): domain Bacteria; phylum Planctomycetota; class UBA11346; order UBA11346; family UBA11346; genus BJHQ01. Next base: position 24,708 of record CAZZJC010000002.1, on the reverse strand, counting down.
GTTTTCTCCTGCCATTCATCGCGCTTCCCCGGGCCCTGCGCCGGCGCGACGAGACCTGGCATCTGGCCGGCGAACTCGACCGGCGCACCGGCAGCCAGGGACTGGCGATGGCCGCCAGCGCCGGCCTGGTTCCCGCTTGGGACGGCGTGCTCGCCCAGCGCCTGAACGAGGTGCCCCTGGCGCCTATCGCCTGGCGCGCCTGGCGCAGCGTCCCCGTCGCCCTGCTCTGCCTGCTCGTCGCCCTGGCGATCCCGCAGGTCGAACACCGGCCGCCGACCCAGGCCGCCGGCGCGGCCTTCGTCCAGCCGATCGTGGCGAAGGCGCAGGCGCTCAAGGACCAGGGCCTGGCCCCGGATCCGGAGGCCGAACGGCTGCTCGCCGAAGCCAAGCGGCTTGAGGATGCCGTGGCGAAGGACGGACTCGACGCGCTGCGCTGGGAGGCGCTCGATCGCCTGGCCAAGGCCACCGACGCGGCTGGCGACCTCGCCGCCCGGCGTCTCGCCGAGGCCATCGCCGCTGCGGCCGACAGCGCGGCGCTCGACGCCAACGCCGGAACCGATGCCGCCACCGCCGCGACGGCGGATCTCGCCGCCGCGCTCGATGCGCTCGCCCAGGCCGCGCCCGGACTGGCGGGTCTCGATCCTGAGACCGCCAAGGCCCTGGCCGAGGCCGCCGCCGCCGCGGCGCAGGCCGGCAAGCTCGACCCGGAATTGGCGCAACGCCTGGCAAAGGCCGCAAAAGCGGGCAACTGCCAGGGCGGCAAGTGCGATGCCGCCGCGCTCGCGCGCCTGGCCAAGGCGGCGCAGATGCAACTCGACGCCCGCCGCGCGATCCTCGCCCGCCAGTGCCTGGACGGCGCCTGCCAGGCGCGGTTGCTTGCCCTGCTGGGTGAATGCCAAGGAAAGAGCGCCGGCGCCTGGTGCCCAAACGGCCGGCCAGGCGGCAAGGGCGGTGGGGGTCCGGCGCCGCTGACCAAGGTCGACCGCGAAGCGGCCCCGGTCGGCGACGCCGAGGGCCTGCCACCGTCGACCTCGGTCGAGCCCGATGGTTCCGTGACCTTCGCCACCACGCGCCGCGACCCCGAACCGGGCGAGGTCGCCGCCGCCGCCCGCGCCGCCGCCCGCGCGTTCGATCCCGCCGCCGCCGATGCCCGCCGGGCCGCCGTCGCTCCGCGCCATCGCGCTGCGGTGGCGCAGTATTTCTCCACGGCATCGGCGCCGGTGTCGACCGCACCCGCCCTGGCACCAGCAGGCACGGCGCCGGTCCGATCCATGGCGACCACGCCACCCCCTCCCGTCGTCCCGTCCGCCCAGGATACCATTCCATGACGCTTCCCGCCCAGGCCGCGGCAGCCGCGACAGCCGCGCTGACTCCTGAAACCATCGCGCCGCACGTCCGGCTCGCGAATGAACTCCTGGCCTGCCTCGATCGCACCTTGTACGGGCAGGCGGCGCTGACCCGGCTGACCCTGACCGGCCTGGTCGCGGGCGGGCATGTGCTGCTCGAAGGCCTGCCCGGGCTCGGCAAGACCGAACTGGTGAAGGCGCTCGCGGCGGCTTCCGGTTGCGACTTCAAGCGCATCCAGTTCACCCCCGACCTGCTGCCATCCGACATCACCGGCACCAACCTGATCGGCGAACCCGGCAAGGCGCCGTCGTTCCGTCCCGGGCCGATCTTCGCGAGCGTGGTGCTGGCCGATGAGATCAACCGCGCCAGCCCCAAGACGCAATCGGCCCTCTTGGAGGCCATGCAGGAACGCTGCGTCACCGTGCTGGGCGAGACGCGCCGCCTGCCCGAGCCGTTCTTCGTCCTCGCGACCCAGAACCCGGTCGAACTCGACGGCACCTATCCCCTGCCGGAAGCCCAGCTCGACCGCTTCGTCATCAAGGCCGTGGTGACCGGCGTGGGCGAGGACGTGCTCGCCCGCATCGTCAGCGAACGCCCGGAAGGGAAGCCGCCGGCGGTGACCGCCCTGACCGACGCCGGCGGTCTGAAGACGCTGATCGCCGCCGCGCGCGCGGTCGCGATGCCCGAGGCCGTGGCGCGCTACATCGCCCGCCTGGTGAACGCCACCCGGCCCGAACTGCCTGCCAGCCCTGAACCGGCGCGCCAGGCCCTGCGCTGGGGTTGCGGCCCGCGCGCCGCGCTGGCCCTTGCCGGCACCGCGCGCGCGGCGGCGCTGCTCGATGGCCGTCCGGCGGTCGGATTTGACGACGTGAAACGCCTCGCCGTGCCGGTGATGGCGCACCGCCTGGTACTCGGTTACGAGGCCTCGTTGCAAGGCCGCACCGCGCCCAGCGTGGTCAACGAACTGCTGGCGATCGTGCCGGAGCTGCCGTGACCGCGTCGTTCCGCACTGTGGCTCTGGTTCTGCTGGGACTGGCCGCTCATCTTTCCGCCGCCGTGGAATGCCGGGTCCAGGCGGTCGTGCCGTGGTTTGGCGATGGCGGCTGGACGCCGGTGATCCTGACCGTCACCAGCCCGGTCGATCACCAGACCGACATGACCCTGGAGTACATGGACAGCCGGGTGCGGACCCGCTTCGCCCTCGCCGCCGGGGTGCCGGTGCAGCGCACGGTGCTGGTCCCGCCGGGACCGGGCTATCCCGGCGGCCTGACCATCCAATGGCAGCACCCGGATCGCGAACGCGGGCACCACTATGCCTCTCCCGTGGTGGGCGAAGGTTGCCACCTGGTCGTGGTGAGCACCTCGCGCCAGCTCGACGATTTCCAGCGGCAGCGCCTCGCCAGCCATTTTCCGGCCACGTCGACCCGGCATCACCACGGTTCGCCGTCGAACCAGATCGTCCTCGCCCCGACCGCGCTGCCCGAATACTGGCAGGGGTATCGTCGCGATCTGGTGCTGTGGTTCGATCGCGGCGAGGAATCCCGCCTGACCGCCGGCCAGCGCCAGGCGATCCAGCGCTGGGCCGCACTCGGCGGCATCCTGGTGTTCTGCGATCCCACCGAGGCGAAGGCGTGGACGCTCGGCGCGTGCCAGCCGATCGTCAGCGACTTCGCCGCCTTGAAACCGGGCGGCGGCAAGACCAAGGATGAGCACCGCAAGGAGATCGACCGCGATCCGGCCATGAAAGGCAAGTCCTCCAGCGACCGGGAGGCCCTGGCCGAGCAGCGCGCCCAGGCCGACCTGGACCAGGAGCAACGCCTTGCCGGACCGCTGCTGACCGTGGTGAAGGACGCCATCCGCCAGCGCGATACCAACTCGACCGGGCTCGAAACCGCCATCCCCGACAAGGTCATCCCCGGCACCGCCGCCACCGGCGGCTGGGCCTATGCGATCATCGCCATCGTCTTCGCCATCGGTGCCGGGCCCGGCCTGCTGTGGTGGGCCCGCCGGCGCGGACAACCGCTGCTGCTGGTCGTCGCCATCCCCGCCTGCGGCCTCGCCACCTGCCTGCTCCTGCTCGGCTGGGATCTGATGCGGTATGGCATCAGCCGGCAGCGCAGCGCGGTCGAGCTGACCCTCATCGACCCGGCACGGGCCGAGCACCTCGCGTTCAGCGGCCAGACCCTGTTCGGGGCGTTCGCCCTCAGCCGGCTGTCGCTGGCCGACGGCGAACAGTGGCTGGCGCGCGGCGGGGTGGCCAGCACCGGCTATCGCCGGAGATATTACAGCGGAAGCGGGAACGATCAGGACCAGCGCCCCTTGTCGGCGGATTGGGAACGCCAGGAACTGCAAGGCGATCTCGTGCGCGGTCGCATCACCGGCCACCTGGGCTGCACCGTGATCCGGCCGGATCGGCGGCGGATAGTCGTCCAGCGCCGGGGTGACGGCTATCAGGTCACCAATGGCCTGGGCGTTGCGCTCACGGCATTCGCCTGGCGGGACGGCGATGGCAAGGCTTGGATTTCCGGGCCAATCGCCGATGGCGCCACGGACCTGCTGAAGAAGGACGCCGATCGCGTCGTCATGCCCCCGATCGATCGCCTACCGCGCCAGGCGGGGGCGCGCTGGATGGCCGCGCTGAAGCAGCCCGGCGCCTGGCGGGCGACGCTCGCGGCACCGCTCGCCCCCCTTCCCGGCCCGGCGGCCAAGGACGCCGAGCCCGTGCTCGCCTTCGCCTGCGGCACGGCGGTTGCCGTGGAGGCCACGCCATGACCGTTTCCTTCCCCGCCCCACCCGCCGTTGGCGCCGCTTCCGGCAGCGGTACCGCTGCGCCGCTGGTCCAGATCACCGGCCTGTCGCGCCGTTTCGGCGACAAGTGGGCGGTGAAGAACCTGGATCTCAGCTTCAATGCGGGTTCCATCGTCGGCTTCATCGGGCCGAACGGCGCCGGCAAGTCGACCACCATGCGCATCCTGGCGACGCTCGACCTGCCCAGCGACGGCACCTGCACCGTCGCCGGCCTGGATTGCGTCGACGATGCCGATGCGGTGCGGCGGCTGATCGGCTTCATGCCCGACAGCTACGGCGCGTATCCCGACATGGTGGTCGGCGAATACCTGGATTTCTTCGCCCGCGCCTATGGGCTCCTGGGCGATCGGCGGCGCACGACGATCGGCAGCATCGTCGAGTTCTGCCAGCTCGGCGGCCTGCTCGGCAAGCCGGTCGCCGGCTTGTCGAAGGGCATGAAGCAGCGCCTGTGCCTGGGCCGCTGCCTGATCAACGACCCCAAGGTGCTGATCCTCGACGAACCCACCGCCGGACTGGATCCGCGCGCCCGCATCGAGTTCCGCGACCTGCTGCGCGTCCTCGCCGGCCAGGGCCGGGCGGTGCTGATCAGTTCGCACCTGCTCGCCGAGCTTGAGGAGATCTGCGACCGCGTCGCGATCATCGAACTCGGCCGCCTGGTCGCGCACGGCACCGTCGCGGCGGTGAAGGCCCAGGCGCGCGCCGCCTCGGCCGCCTCCATCGCCGCCGCGTCCACCAGCGCGACGCCGGCGGACGGCGCCGCCGCGCCCGTGCCGCAGCGCGCGGTGCGGATCGAGCTCCGCCTCGCCACCGATCCCCCGGTCGACCCGGCCCTGGTGGCGCGCCAGTTCGCCCAGGAACCGGCCCTGAGCGCGGTGCACGAGGAAGGCCACGATTCCTGGACCGCGACCTTCACCGGCAGCGCCGCGGAGCAGTCGCGCTGCCTCGCCCGGCTGCTCGCCGCCGGGATCCCGATCTACCACGTCGCCGCCCGCGCCGAGAACCTGGAAGACGCTTTCATGCAGCTGACCGAGGGGAAAGTGCAATGATCCTCACCGATCGCCTGGAACCGTGGCTCAACCCGATCCTGGTGCGTTCGCTGCGCCAGGCCCTGCGCTCGCGCGGCTTCATGGGCGTCTACACCGTCGTCCTGCTGGTCACGACCATCACCGCCGTGCTGACCTCGCTGATGAGCAATCTCGATCGCGAGGGCACCGCCGGGCACGGCCTGTTCATCGCCACCGTGATCTGCTGGACGTTCGCCGCCTGGTTCGCCCAGCCGCTGGTCGCCTTCGGCGCGGTGATCCGCGAACGCAACGAGGACACCTGGGATCTCGTCGATCTCACCGGCATCCGCCCGCGCAGCGTGGTGCTGGGCATGCTCGCCACCGCGCTGGTCCAGGCGGCGGTGGTCGGGGCCGGACTCGCGCCCTTCCTGGTGCTCAGCTACCTCCTGCGCGGGGTCGATTTCGGCAACCTGCTGCTGGCCATCCTCGGCCTGCCGCTCGGCACCGCCGTGCTGTCATCCTTCGCCGTGCTGGTCGGCTGCCTCGGCCGCAACCGGGCCTCGCGTTCGGTGCTGGGCAGCATGCTGGCGCTGGGGTTGGCGGGGTTGGGGTTCGGGATGGCTGTGTTCTGGTGCAATGAGGGTGCGGACGAGATCGTGCGGATCATCCTCGAGAGCGACAGCGCATGGCTTGGTCTTGGTCTGTTCAGCACCGGTTGCCTGGGAGCCATCTATCTTTTCAGCGTGCTGGCCGCGACCCTGATGACGCATCAGGCTGCGGACCGGTCCAGTGCGGGGCGGATGGCGGGATGGGTGCTGTGGCTGGCTGCGTTCCTCTGGTTTCTCACGGCGGTATGGTGGTGGAATGTCCGCCTGGGCCGAACCCATGACCTGGACATGGCGTTTGCCGGCTTCGCCGCGATGGGCATCGGATGGTCGATCCTGGTGGGCTTCTTCGCGGTGACCGAACCCGACAGCGTAACCCGGCGGCAGATGCAGGCGGTCCAGGCCGGCGGCCGCCTGCGTCGCGCCGCCATGGCCATCCTCGGCCCCGGCGCGGCGCGCGGGCGGCGCAACCTGCTGCTCATGTTCACGGTCAATGCGATGCTGTGCGCTTTCTCGTTCTGGTTCGAGGCAGGGTCCAACGACAAGAACCGGGCCGAGACCGTCGCCGTCGCCATCGGCATGATCGCCTACGCCGCCTTCCTCTTCGGCCCGATCGCCTGGGCGATGCGGCGCTGGGGCGGGCGCTGGTTCGGGCCGGCGATCGCCCTGCGCGGCGCGCTGCTGGGCTTCTGCGCCGTGTGGTTCCTGGTCGGCACGCTGGGTCTGGCGCTCCTGGACGGCGGCTTCTCGACCGATCTCACGAATCCGCTGATGGCGCTGTCGCCGGTGTTCGGTTTCCAGGCGCTGGTCAGCGATCAACAGTCCTGGACCTCGCCCACCCGCCTGCTGATCGTGATCGTCGGTGCGCTGGCGCTCATCCAGCTCATCTACCAGTCCAGCCCGCGCCCGGGCGCCTTGGCGCGCATCGAGGCCGATCCCGCCGGCCGGCGCGGCGAGGTCTGAATGGACTGGGACGAACCCGCCGTGCGCGCCGCCGCCGCGCGGCTGCGCCTCGCCGCCGATCCGCGCCGCCGCCGCCAGGGGGCCGGGGCGCTGATGGGGCGCGGGCCGGGATCGTCCCTGGAATTCCACGACTACCGCGACTATCAGCCCGGCGACGACACGCGGTATCTCGATGCTTCCGTCTACGCCCGCAGCGGGCAGCTGGTGCTGCGCCGGCATCGCCAGGAGGTCCACCCGCGGTTGGAGGTGCTGCTCGACGCCAGCGCGAGCATGGCCGCGTCGCCGGCCAAGCGCGGGCTCGCGACCGGCATCAGTGCGCTGCTGCTCACCCTGGCCGAGATCGGCGGCACCCGGCCGCGTCTGTGGCTGCTGGGCCAGCGGCATCAGCGCCCGCCGGAATGGCGGCCCGCCCTGCGCGCGGCCGGATGCGGAGGCGGCCTGGATCCGCTCGCCGCGATCGAACTCGGAGCCGGCAGCGAACGCCTGCTGGTCAGCGACGGCCTGTGGCCCGGCGGGGGCCAGGCCGCGCTGCCCCGCCTCGCCGCCGGGGCGGGCCGGATCTGCCTGATCCAGGTGATCGACGCCGACGAGGTGGACCCGCAGCCCAGCGGCCCGAGCCGCCTCGACGACCGCGAAGGAGGATCCGCCGATCTCATCGCCGACGACGACGCCTGCGCCGCCTACCGCGCCCGCTTCGCCCGGCACCAGGACGGCTGGAGATCCGCCCTGGCCGGCCGGGGGTCGGGCCTCATCACCTGCCCGGTCGCGGACGGCTGGGATGCCGCGCTCAAGACGCTGCTCATGGCCGGCGTGCTGGAGGGGCGCTGATGCTGAGCGTCGCCGCTCCCTTGGGTCTGCTCGCGCTCGCCGGCATTCCAGCCATCGTCGCGCTCCATCTGTTCCGGCGCAGCTACCGACCGCGTCCGGTATCGGCGCTGTTCCTGTGGGGGGTCGATGCGCGCGCCGGCGGAGGCGGCCGGGTGCGCCAGCCGCTGAAGAACCGCCTGAGCCTGTGGTGCGAGATCCTCGCCTGCTGCGCCCTCGCCTGGCTGCTCGCCGATGTGCGCGTGGTGCGCGCCGAGGCCGGCCGGCACCTGGTGCTGATCGTCGACAGCCGCTGGAGCATGCAGGCGCGGCCGGCCGCGGCGGCGGCGAGCGCCTGGGACCAGGTCCGCGACCATGCCCGGCGGCAGCTCGCCGGACTGGATCCCACCGATCGCGCCAGCGTGATCGCCACCGGTACGGTGCCGCGCCTGCTCGCCGGGCCGGCGGTCACGCCCTCCGACGCCATCGCCGCCCTGGAGCGGTTCATCCCGGACCAGGGCGACCATGACCACGCGCCGGCCTTCGCGCTCGCGGCGCAACTCGGCGGCAGCGGGGCTGAACTGCTGCTGCTCAGCGATCGTGCACCCGTGCGCGCGCCACGTCCCCTGGGCTGGGCCGCACGTGGTCAGGCCCTGCCGAGCACCGCCCTGGCCGAAGCGACCTGGCGCGACGAGCACGGCCAGGGCACGGTGGTGGCGCGTGTGGTGGCGGGCGGCGCGGAACAGGCGCGTGGCTGGCAATTGGCGACGCCGTCGCCGACGGCCGAGCGCGTATTGGCGCAGGGCACGGTGAGCGCCGCGCCGGGCCGGCCGGCCCTGATCAGCGTGCCGGTTCCGGCTGACGCCGGCGATCTGCTGACGCTGCGCCTCATCGGCGACGATCCCATCGCCTGCGATGACTCCTGCCGCCTGCGCCGGCCGGTGTCCCGACGGCTGACCGCGCGGGTCGGCCTGCCTGAGGATGGCCTCGCCCGACGTGCGGTGATCGAGGCCCTGGCTGCGGTGGGCGACATCTCCCAGCCCGCCACGGGTGCGGTCGACCTGGAATTCGCCGAAGGCCCCGGCCTGCCGGGCGCTGGCACCTGGCGCATGTCGTTCGTGACCGGCGACGGGCCGGTCCAGCTCGGACCGTTCCTCGCCCGCGCCGGGCATCCGCTGCTCGACAGCGTGGATGGTGCGGGACTGCTCTGGGCCGGCGCCGCCGCCATGCCGGAAACGGGCGAGGAACCGCTGCTGACCGCCGCCGGCCGGGTGCTCCTGGGCGAGGTCCGCGTCGGCCCCCGGCGCGAGCTGCGCCTGCACGCCGACTGGGGTCGGGCGCAACTGCACCGCCATCCCGCCTGGCCGGCGCTGATCGCCAACTGGTGCGCGCTGCGGCGCGCCTGGCTGCCCGGGCCGGAACGTAGCACGGTGCGGCTGGGCGAGGGTTTCAGCGTGCAGTTGGCGCGCATCGCTGCGGCGGACACCAACCCCGATGGCGCTGATCTCATCGCGCCGGATGGCGTCAGCGTGCGGCTGGGTGCCGACCTCGATGGCCGCATCAGCGTGCCCGGCCTCGAACGCGCCGGCACCTGGCGGATCCGCCAGGGGGCGACCACATGGCAGATCGAAGCCAACCCGCTCGATGCGCGCCTCGCGGACCTCAGCCCCTGCGCCACCGCCGACCAGCCGCCGCAGCCGGACGGCCAGGCCGAAGCCCGCCGCGAAGCCCCGCCGCTCGCACGGTTGCTGCCGTTGCTTTTAACCGCCGTAGCGCTGGCGATTTCCTGGTTCGCGCATCGCCGCGAGACGGGCGCACCATGAACACCGATCGCCCTCTGGTCGCACCTTCTGCCGGCTGTCCCGTAGCGCCGGCTTCAGCCGGCTCGGACGGCGGGCTTCAGCCCGCCGCGAGAACAGCACCGTTTCCCGCGATCCGGGCCGACGAATGGTCACCTTGCGAATGCCCACATACCGGTGGCGAGCACCAACGCGCCGAAAAGATCGCATGCCCACTGGGGGCGACTGAAGTCGCCCCTCCCTGCCGGCTGAAGCCGGCGCTACGGAAACCACCGGCGCTACGGAAACCACCAGCGCTACCTCCACCGCCGGCGCTGACTGGTGCAACGCCATGATCGGCTTCGCGCAACCCTGGGCGCTGGCGCTGATCCTGCCGGCGTTCGCGCTGTGGTGGTGGGCCGGGCGCGGACGTCTGGGCTGGTGGCGGTTCGCCCTGCTCGCGCTGCTGGTGATCGCCGCCGCCGGGCCGCGTCTGACCACCGGGCACGGCGGCAGCGACGTGGTGCTGGTGCTGGATCGTTCGACCTCGATGGGCGAGGCGCGCAACGCCGGCGACGAGCAATTGCGCCTGGCCGGAGCGCAGCGCAAGGATCGCGACCGGCTGGCCGTGGTCGCGGTGGGCGCGGGGGTGCAGGTCGGCCAAGGGCCGGAAGCGCTCGCCCTGCCGCGCCTGAGCGATCTCGCGCCCGGCGAGGACGGCAGCGATCTCGCCGCCGGACTGGAGGCCGCGCTCGCGCTCATCCCGCCCAGCCGTAGTTCCCGCGTGTTGCTGGTCAGCGATGGCGAGGCCACAGGACGCTCGCCGGTCGCCGCTGCCACGCGGCTTGCCGCCGCCGGCGTCCCGATCGATGTGCTCCCGGTCGAGCGGCCCGCGCTGCCCGATGCCGCGATCCTGGCGGTGGAGATCCCCGGCTCCGTCCGCCTGGGCGAGAGCTTCATCGGCGCGGTGCGGCTGATCGGCGAGGCGCGCGAACGCCGGCCATGGCGGATCAGCCGCGATGGCATCGAGATCGCCAAGGGCGAGGCCGATCTGCGTCCCGGCGACGCCACCGTGGTGACCTTCGCCGATCGCCCGACCAAGGCCGGGGTCGCGGCCTACCGGGTCGAACTCGGCGCGGAAACCGACCGCGAACCGCGCAACAACCGTGCCCGCGCGGTGCTGCGTGTCGCCGGGGCGGAACGGGTGCTCGTCCTGGCCAAGGGCGCCAACGTCGCGCAGGCGCTGCGCGCCGCCGGCCTGGCGGTCGACCACCGCGCGCCGGGCCGCCTCGGCCTGGAGGATCTCCTGGGCTGCGACGCGCTGGTGCTCGACGACGTGCCGGCGAATGCGCTCGGCCCGGCGGGGCTGCGCGCCATCGCGCAATGGGTCGAACGCCTCGGCGGCGGGCTGGTCATGCTCGGAGGCCGGCAATCCGGCGGCAACGGCGGCTGGCACAAGAGCGAGGTCGAACGCATCCTGCCGGTGACCTTCGAACTCAAGGACGAGCACCGCCGCTTCACCGTCGCGATGGCGATCGCGATGGACCGTTCGGGTTCGATGAGCGCCCCGGCCGGCGGCGGACGGCAGAAGATGGATCTCGCCAACGAAGGCGCCTGCGCTGCGATCTCGTTGCTGTCGCCGCGCGACAAGGTCGCGCTGTTCGCGGTCGACACCGCCGTGCACACCGTCATCCCGTTCACTGCGGTCGAAAACCCCGGCGCACTCGCGAACCAGGCGCGCGGCATCCAGTCGCAGGGCGGCGGCATCTACATCCAGGAATCGCTGGAGGCCTGCGCCGCCGTGCTCGCCAAGGCCGACCGCGTCGGCGTGCGCCATGCGGTGATCTTCGCCGACGCCGCCGACAGCCGGCAGCATCCCGGCAACTACGAGGAACTCGCCGAGCGCATGCGCCAGGCCGGCATCACGGTGTCGGTGATCGGCATGGGCACCGACCACGACTGCGATGCCGACATCCTCACCCGCTGCGCCGAAAAGGGCGGCGGGCGTGTCGTCTTCGCGATCGAACCCGACGACATCCCGCGCCTTTTCGCACAGGAGACCATGGTCGTGGCGCGCTCGTCCTGGGTCGACCAGCGCGTGCGCCTGCAGGCGCAGAACGGCGTCGTCACCGTGCTCGGCCCGGCCGCCATCCCCGCTGGTGCCTGGCCGGAAGTGCCCGGCTGCAACCTGGCCTGGCCGCGCCCGCGCGCCCAGGTGCTCGCCCTCGCCCCCGCCGACCCCACCGTGCCGGCGGTGGCGGCGTGGCGTTGCGGGGCCGGACGCAGCGCCTGGATCGGCCTCGACTGCGATGATGCCGAGGCGCCGGAGCTGCGCGCCTGGCCTGGGTATTCCCCGCTCTTGGCCGGACTCGCACGCTGGTGCGCCGGCGCCGGCGACCGCCTGCCCGGAGCGCTCACCGCCCGTCGCTCCGGCCGCACGGTCGAGGTTCGCCTCGAATGCGATCCGGCCGAACGCGCCGGCTGGGCGGATGCGGCTCCGCGCCTCGCCGTCGCCGGCGTCACCGCCGCCAGCGATCTGCCGCTCGATCCCGTCGATGACGGCGTCTGGACCGGCCGCTTCGAACTCGATGGCGACCAGACCGCCATCCCCGCCGTGTCGCTCGGCACCAGCAGCCTGATCGGCCCCGCGCTCTGCCTGCCCTACAGCGCCGAGGCGACGCCGCGCCTGGGCCTGCCGAGCGGCCGGTCGGAACTCGAGGCGATCGCCCGCGTCGCGCACGGGAAGATGCGCTCCGACCTCGCCGGCCTCTTCGCCAATCCGCCCAGCCCAGGCGGCACCCGCGACCTCACCTGGCCGATCGTGCTCGTCGTCCTGATTGCAGCGGTGGCAGAGATCGCGTGGCGGCGGTTGGCGTTGGAGTTCGGCCTGATGTCGCGCGCCGTGGCGAGTCCCTTGGGGAAGGCCTGGCAGGCGCTGCCGCGGACGACCAGGTCCCCCGCACCGGTGAACTCGGGTGAAAACCCGGCGAAGCCGGCAGCACCGGGAACCATCCCGACCGCACCGCCGGTTCCTCCGCCCGTCGTCGCTTCGACGCCAGCCCTGGGCGATGCGTTGGAGCAGGTGCGCAAACGACGACGGTGAACACGCTTCCCTCGTCAACTTCGGCGATGTGGACATCGCCGCTCCCCCCTTGTCGCACCGGACGCACCCTGGACAACCCGGCCATGCCCGATCCGAACGCTCCCAAGGCTGCCGATCCGAAGAACGCGGCCGAGTTGACCTTCCTCACCTTCCTGCGCGGGCTGGCGAACGAGACGCTGATCCAGTTCGGGGTCATCCCGCACCCATTGACCGGCAACCGCGAAGCCAACCTGCCCTACGCCCGGGCGACGATCCGGGTGCTGGAGCAGTTGCAGGAGAAAACCAAGGGCAATCTGACGGCAGAGGAGGACGACTACCTGCGCACCGTGCTCGACAGTCTGAACCAGCGGCTGGCCAAGGTCGAGGCGCCCCCTGCTGCACCCCAGGCGGGTGCGGTGAAGCCCACACCGTAGGCGCGACGGCGTCGGCATGGCGCCTGCATCGCCAACCCATGAGCCGACCTGGGTCGCCTGCGCCACCGCGCTGCCGGCCCGGCTCGCGGTGCTGCGCCTGAGCGGACCCGCAGCCGTCGCCATCGCGCGCGCCGTGGATCTGCCGCGCGCGCCGGCGTGGCGGCTCGCGCAGGGCGACTGGGCGCTGGACGGCGGTTCCTGCCCGGCGCGGACGCTCGCCGCGGTCGCGCCGCGTTCCTTCACCGGCTGCGATCTGGTCGAGATCCACCTGCCCGGCAGTCCGGATCTGGTCGAACGTGCGCTCGCCCGCCTGGTCGCCGCCGGGGCCAGGCCGGCAGCGCCCGGAGCGTTCACGCGGCAGGCGCTGGCCAACGGCCGGCTGAGCCTCGACCAGGCCGAGGCCGTGCTGGCCCTGACCTCGGCCGGCGATGAGCACGCCGCCCGCCTCGCCCTTGCTCGCCTGGCCGGTGAACTCGGCGCCGAAGCGGCCCGGGTGCGCGAGGAGCTCATCACCCTGCGCGCCCTGGTCGAGGCGGGTCTGGACTTCGCCGAGGAGGACGGCGTGTCCGCCTTCGATCGCGCCGATGCCGCCGCCCGGCTGACGGCGCTCGCGGGGCGGCTGGCGCGCTGGATCACCGCCGCCGATGGCGTCGGCGCGACGCCGGTGGTCTGCCTGGTCGGCCCGGCGAACGCTGGGAAATCAGCGCTTTTCGCCCGCCTGACCGGGGCCACCGCCCTGGTCAGCCCGGTCGCCGGCACGACCCGCGACTGGCTGGAGGCGACCTGGACCGTCGCCGGCAGGAGCGTCCGCCTGATCGACACCGCCGGCTGGCTCGACCAGGCCCGCCTCGACGATCCTGACGCTCTCGATCGCGCCGCCATCGCTGCCGGCCGCGCCGCCACCGCCGGTGCGGCGCTCATCCTGGCCTGCTCGGCCCCCGATGCCCCCCTCCCGCCGGAGACGATCCTGCCCTCGGGCGCGCTGGTGCTCGCGACCAAGTGCGATCTCGGCCACACCGATGCCCGGGCGGTCTGCGCGGTCTCGGCCACCACCGGGGCAGGACTGGATCATCTCGCAGCTCTCGTCGCGGAACGGCTCGCCGGACTCGCCGGCGGCGAACCGAGGCAGCAGCGGCTGCTCAGCGCCTGCTGCGAGCTGCTCCGGCGCCTGGGCGATCACCTGCCGGGCGATGAACTCCTGGCCGACGACCTGCGCCGGGCGGCGGCGCTGCTCGGCGATCTCATCGGCAGCACGACGCCCGACGACGTGCTGGACGCCATCTTCGCGCGGTTCTGCATCGGGAAATGAGGGTCAGGGCGTGGTCGCGCGCTTCTTCGCCGCGACCTTGGCATACGGCTTGGTGACCGCCTTCTCTTCGCGGTCGCCGGCGAAGCTGAGCGCGCGGTAGAGCTCCTCGTACTGCCGCGCGACGCCGTGCCAGGAATGGTCGTCGGCCATGGCGCGCAGCTGCGCGGCCCTCCATTCCTGCGGGAAATGCTGGTACAGACCCAGTGCGCGGTCGAGCACGCTGGAGAAATGCCCGAGGTCGACCGGGCCGAACGAGAAGCCGTTGCCGGCGCCGGGGCCGACCGCGACATCGGTCACGGTGTCGGCCAGGCCCCCGGTATGCCGCACGATCGGCAGGGTGCCGTAGCGCTTGGCGTAGAGCTGGGTCAGGCCGCAGGGTTCGTAGCGGCTGGGCACCAGGAGCGCGTCGGAACCGGCGATGATGCGATGGGCGAGGCCTTCGTTGTAGCCGTACCAGGCGTAGACCCAGCCGGGATGGCGGCTGGCGAGGTGATGCAGCCGGTGTTCGAGGGCGAGGTCGCCGGAACCGAGGACGATGAGCTGCATGCGGCCGGCGAGGATGTACGGCTCGACCGCCGCGAGGATGAGGTCGATGCCTTTCTGCTCGACCAGGCGCGAAACCACGCCGACGAGGCAGGCGCCGGGGTGGTCGGCGAGACCGCATTCGCGACGCAGGGCGGCGGTGCACTCCGCCTTGCCCGCCAGGTTCGCCGCGTCGAAATGCGCCGGCAGGTGGCGGTCGGTGGCGGGATCCCACTCCAGGGTGTCGATCCCGTTGACGATGCCGTCGAGCTTGTAGGCGTGGTGCCGAGCCACCGCATCGAGGGTGTAACCGAACTCCTGGGTCTGGATCTCCTGGGCGTAGGTCCGGCTGACCGCGGTCACGCGGTCGGCGAAGACGATGCCGGCCTTGAGCGGGTTGAAGCGGCCGAAGTGCTCCAGGTGCATGGGATTGTAGAGCCACGGATCGAATCCGGCCAGGCGCATCGCGTCGCCCTCGCAGGCGCCCTGGTAGGCGATGTTGTGGATGCTGAAGACGGTGCGCGTGGCCGGCAGCACCCGGCCGAAGCCGCGTTCGCGCAGCGCCGGCACCAGACCCGCCTGCCAGTCATGCGCGTGGATGACGTGCGGGGTCCAGCGCAGGTAGCCCGGCAGGGCCAGCGCCGCCTTGCTGAACACCGCGAAGCGCCGGGGATTGTCGTCGTAATCGATGCCGGCGCCGGGACCGTAGATGCCATCGCGGTCGAACAGTTCGTTGCAGGCCAGGAGGTGGAAGGTCACGCCGTCGAGGACGACCGTGCCGACGCCGACGCGGTGGTCGACGCCGCCGGCTTCGATCACCAGCGGATCGATGCCCCAGGTTATGCCATGGCGCTCTGCTGCCCGCAGGGCGGAACGATAGCCCGGGATGGCGACGCGCGCGTCATGGCCGATCGCGCCCAGGGCCTTCGGCAGCGCCCCCGCCACATCCGCCAGCCCGCCGGTCTTGATGAGCGGGGCCGCCTCGCTGGCGACGTGAAGGATGCGGAGCCGGTCGGTAGCCATCGGGATTCCTTGAAGCGGGCGCGGCGTCGTAGCCGGACGGGATCGGTGCGGCAAGGCTGCGGCCGCGCCGGCAGAGCGAGCGCAGCCGGGAAAGCTTGGGCGGAAGCAGGCTTCATTGTACCCGCGATTCGTCTAGGTTGCCACGCCTGCGCATGCCTCAAACCTCCTCCATCGCCGACCGGATCACCGTCCCTGCGTCTGAAACCGTGCCCGGTCCGACCAGCGCCGCCATTGCTGCGCCAGACGGCAGCCGGCGCGTGTTCATCGAGACCTTCGGCTGCCAGATGAACCTGGCCGACACCGAGGTCGTGCTCGCCCGCCTGGCCGAGGCCGGCTACGCCCAGGTCGATGCGCCGGAGTCCGCCGATCTGGTGCTCTTCAACACCTGTTCCGTGCGCGACCATGCCGAGGCCAAGGTGCGCAGCCGGCTGGGCGTGCTGCGGCAGCAGAAGCAGGCAAATCCGTCGCTGAAGATCGGCATCATGGGCTGCATGGCGCAGCGCGAGAAGAGCGAACTCCTGCGTCGCAATCCGCACATCGATCTCATCGTCGGCACGGACCAGTTCGTCCACATGCCGCAGTTGCTGGCGCAGCTTGAGCACCAGCAGCGCGTGGTCGCGACCGACTTCGGCGACTTCGAGGCGCGGCCCTGGCCGGCCCAGCGCGCGTCCGGACCGAACGCCTTCGTGCCGATCATGCGCGGCTGCAACTACGCCTGCACCTACTGCATCGTGCCGTACACCCGCGGGGCCGAGAAATCCCGCGATCCCGCACTCATCGAGACCGAGGTCCGCGCCGCCGTCGCCGCCGGCCACGTCCAGGTCACGTTGCTCGGCCAGACCGTCGACGCCTATGGCAAGACCCTGGGCGACGGCACCACCCTCGCGGGTCTTCTGCGCCGGCTGCACGCGATCGATGGGCTCCGGCGCATCCGCTTCATCACCAGCCATCCCAAGGACATCACCGACGATCTCCTGCACACCATGGCCGAACTGCCCAAGGTGGCCAAGCACCTGCACGTCCCGGCCCAGTGCGGCAGCGACCGCATCCTGCGCCTGATGGGCCGGCGCTACACCCGCGACGACTACCTGCGCTTCGCCGAACGCGCGCGGCGGATCATTCCGGGGGTGGAACTGCAATCCGATTTCATCGTCGGCTTCCCGCACGAGTCCGACGCCGACTTCGCCGACACCGTCAGCCTGATGGAAACCGTGCGTTTCGACGGATCCTACGTCTTCACCTATTCGCCGCGCCCCGGCACGCCCGCCACCCGTCTCGAGGACGACGTGCCCGAGGACGTGAAGAAGGACCGCTGCCACCGCCTGCTCGACCTGCAACTCAGTCAGCAGACCGCCCGCTATGCGTCGCTGAAGGGAGCCGTGCGCCAGGTGCTCATCGAAGGCCCGAGCAGCGGCGATCCGGCCATGCTGCACGGCCGGTCCGAGGGCAACCTCAACATCGTGCTGCCGCGCCAGACCAGCGACGGCGCCAGCCGCGACCACCTCATCGGCAGCATCGTCCCGGTGCGGATCGAACGCTCGACGGCGCTGACGCTGTTCGGCGATATCGTTCCGGCCTGAACCCCGACCGGATCAGGCCGGGGGCAGGCGGCCGCTGGTGCGGCCCTTCTCCGCCAGTTCAGCGACGTGCTGCGCCTCCTCGACCTCTTCGAGGTCGTGCGCCGAATGCAGCGGGCCACGGAAGATGCGGCGGAGCGTGTAATAGAACACCGGGGTGAAGTTCAGTCCGAAGATGGTCACCCCGATCATGCCGAAGAACACCACCACGCCGGTGACCTGGCGCAGTTCGGCGCCGGCACCGTGCGCGAGCACCAGCGGCAGCACGCCGAGGATGAACGCGATCGAGGTCATCACCACCGGGCGCAGGCGCAGACGGCAGGCCTCGAGGACCGCGTCGTAGGGCTTCAGGCCATGGTGGATCTCAGCGTCGCGCGCGAATTCGACGACCAGGATCGCATTCTTGCACGCAAGGCCGACCAGCACGATGAGCCCGATCTGGGTCATGATGTTGTTGTCGGGCATGGCCAGGCCGGCGAACGTCATCAGCCAGACCCCGCCGAGGGCGGCAAGGATGGTCAGCGGCACGATGAGGATGATCGCAAGCGGCAGCACCAGCGACTCGTAGAACGCGGCGAGGACGAGGAAGACCAGCAGGACGCACATCGGGAAGACGTACACGGCGGTGTTGCCGGCCAGATCCTGCTGGAAGGTCAGTTCCGTCCATTCGTAGCTGATGCCGGGCGGCAGCGTGCGCGCCAGGATCTCCTCCATCGCCTGCTTGGCCTCGTCGCCGGTATGGCCGGGCGTGGCCGAACCCATGACATCGAGAGCGAGGCTGGTGTTGTAGCCCAGGACGCGATCCGGCCCGCTGGTCTCGCGCACCCGGACGAAGGCCGACAGGGGAACCATGCGGCCCTCGCCGTTCTTCACCTTGATGCGTTCCAGATCGGCCAAGGTCGAGCGGAAGGAGGCGTCTGCCGAGACCGTCACCTGGTACGTGCGGTTGAAGCGGTTGAAGTCGTTCGCGTAATACTGGCCGAAATAGCCGCTGAGCGCATCATAGACCTCGCTCAGACGCAGACCCTGGGCGAGGATCTGCTCCTTGTCGATGTCGATCGTCACGCGCGGCGTGCCGAGCGAAGAATAGGAAATCACCGGGCCGAGTCGTTTCTGCGGATCCATCATCGCCGCGCCGGCGATGGCGTCCTTGGCGTCGAACAGGGCCTTGATGCCGACGTTGCTGGTGTCATTGCCGCTGTATTTGAGGAACAATTTGAAACCCGTACTCTCGCCCAGCCCGAGGATGGGTGGTGGTGGCAAGATGAATGAAAGAGCATCGGGGATGGACGCATATTGGCCCATGAGTTGCCCAACGATCGCCCATACCCCTGGCATGCCCGACAATCGTTCCGCATGGGGTTTCAGGCCGACGAACATGATGCCGAAGTTCGACTGCGGCACGAAGGTCGGGGAAAGGCCGGCGAACTGCACCACCCGCTCGACCGCCGGGTTCTCCTGGGCGATGCGCCCCATCTCTCGCATGACCTTTTCGGTGCGGTCGAGCGAGGCTCCATCGGGCAGCTTGGCGATGGCGAAGAGGTAGCTCTTGTCCTGGGCTGGGATGAACGAGGTCGGGGTGGCGCGGAACAGCAGGAAACCGGCTCCGACCAGCAGTACATAGACGAACAACGCGATGCCCGACCGCCGCACCACCCCGGTGGTGGTGGTGACATAGCCCGACACCGCCGAACCGAAGGCCCGGTTGAAGGCGCGGAAGAACCAGCCGAACAGCAGTCCACCCGGCGCGTGGCCGGCCTGGTGCGGTTTGAGGAGCAGCGCAGCCAGGGCCGGCGACAGGGTCAGCGAGTTGAAGGCCGAGATCACGGTCGAGATCGCGATGGTCAGGGCGAACTGCTGGTAGAACTGGCCGGTCAGGCCGCTGATGAAGGCGGTGGGGATGAACACCGAGCCGAGCACCAGGGCGGTGGCGAGGATCGGCCCCGAGACCTCGCGCATGGCCTGGCGCGTCGCCTGGCGCGGGGTCATGCCCTTGGCCAGGTTCCGCTCGACGTTTTCCACCACCACGATGGCGTCGTCGACCACGATGCCGATCGCCAGGACCATGCCGAACAGGGTCAGCGCGTTGATGGTGAATCCGAGCGGCACCATCACCGCCAGGGTGCCGATGATCGAGACCGGCACCGCGATGAGCGGGATGACCGAGGCGCGCCAGGTCTGCAGGAAGACGATCACCACCAGCACCACCAGGGCCAGGGCTTCGAGCAGGGTCTTGATCACCTCGTCGATCGAGATGCGGATGAACTCGGTCGGATCGTAGATGACCTCCTGCTTCACTCCGGGCGGGAGGATGTTCTCCAGCCGTTTCATGGTCGCGCGCACGCCGGCCGAAACGTCGAGGGCATTGCTGCCCGGCGCCTGGAAGATCGGGATGGCGACCATCGGCTGGTTGTTGAGCAGGCTGCGGATGCCGTATCCGTTCGCCCCGAGTTCGACCCGGGCGACATCGCCGAGGCGGATCATCCGGCCCTCGGGGGTGCGGCGCAGCACGATGGCGGCGAATTCGGCCGGGTCGCTCAGACGGCCCTGGGTGGTGATGGTGAGTTCGAAGCCGGTCGGCGCGGCAACCGGCTGCTGCGCCAGGCTGCCGGCGGCGACCTGGGCGTTCTGCTCGCGGATGGCCGCGACCACGTCGGACGGGGCCAGGCCGCGTGCGGCCATGCGTTCCGGATCGAGCCAGACCCGCATCGCGTATTCGCCTGCGCCGAACACCGGCGCGTCGCTGACGCCTGGGATGCGCGTGAGCTGGTCGCGGATGCGCAGACGGCTGAAATTGGCGAGATCCAGGGTGCTCATGCCATCCACGGGCGCATACAATCCCACCACCATCAGGATGTTGGGTGTGCTCTGCTCGGCGGTCACGCCGAGGCGGCGGACCTCCTCGGGCAGGCGCGGCAGGGCGCGCTGGATGCGGTTCTGGATCTCGGTGAGCTGGCGGTTGAGGTCGGTGCCCAGCGCAAAGGTCAAGGTGAGCTGCATCGTCCCGTCGGGCGTCGACTGGCTGCTCTGGTAGAGCATGCCTTTGAGCCCGGTCATCTGCTGTTCCAGCGGCCCGGCGACGGTGGCGGCCACGGTTTCCGGGCTGGCACCCGGATAGGCGGCGGTGATGCGGATGCTCGGAGGTACGACCTCCGGGTACTCGCTCACCGGCAGATGCTTGAGCGCGAGCACGCCGAGGAGGGTGATGACCACCGACAGCACGGCGGCGAAGATCGGGCGGTCGATGAAGAACTGCGGCAGGCGCATGGCGGGTTATTTCTTCCCGGCGGCAGCAGCGCCGGCACTCGTGGCAGCGGCACCGGCCGCCGGGCTGGCCGGTGCCGTCGTGGTCGCCGCCGGTTTCTGCAAGGACTCCATGTCGACCGCCTCCGGCACGACCGGCATGCCGGGGAAGAAGATCTTGGCCAGGTTGGTCGCCACCACCCGGTCGGTCGCGCCCAGGCCGGTCACTTCGCGCAGACTGCCGTGCGACGCCCCGGGCTGGACCGGACGGAAGGCGGTGACGCCCTGGTCGTCGACCGTCAGGACATAGCGGGTTGCCAGCTGCGATTGCAGCGCCTGTTCATGCACCAGCAGGACCGGCCGGGGCGGGGCGACTTCGAGGGCGATGCGGGCGAAGGCGCCGGGGATCAGCACCCGCTGCGGGTTGGCGATGGTGGCGCGCAGGCGGATCGAGCCGGTTCCGGCATCGACGCGGTTGTCGATCACGCTCACCCGGCCCACATGCGGGAATCCGGTCTCGCCGGTGATGCCGACGCGGACCCGCACCGGCGCTCCGCCGGCCACGCTGGCCGCCAGCCGCTCGGCGATGCTGCGGTAGGTCGTCTCGTCGAGATCGATGAGGACATGCACCGGGTCGAGCGCGACCAGGGTGGTGATGACGCTGGGCGGGAAGCCGCCGCCGCCCTGGACGACGTTGCCGGCGGTGGTGCGCACGACGCCCAGGCGGCCGGCGATCGGGGCGCGCACCACGGTGTAGGTGAGATCGAGCTGCGCCGTGATGAGCGCCGCCTTCGCGGCGGAGAGAGCCGCCTCGGCGGCGACCGCAGCGGTGACGCTGTCGTCGTAGATCTGGCTCTGGACGATGCCGTTTTTCACCAGCTTCTCATTGCGGTTGCGGGCATCGGTGGCGAGCCGGAGGTTGGCCGCCGCCTGGGCCACGCCGGCCTCGGCGCGCGCGAAAGCGGCCTGGAACGGAGCCGGGTCGATCTCCAGGATGGGATCGCCCTGCTTCAGCTCGGCGCCATGGGCGGCAAGCACCTTGAGCACCTTGCCGCTGACCTGGGGCGAGATGTCGACCGACTCGGTCGCCTCGATCCGCCCGGACAGCACGCGTTCGAGCGGCAGTTCGCGACTGATCGGATGCGCGACGCCGACCACTGGCGGCGGCGGCATCTGCGGTGACGCGGGCGGACCGCCGCACGACGACAGGACCACCAGCGACAACAGGATGACGACGAAACGCATGGGGATCTCCAGGAAAGCATGGCCAGACGATGATCGGGGCCAATCCAGCCGAGCCGATCCTTCGGACCGCAGGCGACCGTGGCGGGACTTCACGAATCCACGCGGAGAACACAATGCCCAAGGAGGTCGCCTTGCGCATACAGCGCTGAGATGCCTGGCGATATCCTGGATTATGACTGAGATCCCATCATTTCCGGGCGCGATCCGGAATATCGATTCAAACGCCGACCCCAATCAGGGCATCCTTCGTCTGACGCAGCTGAGCAAGAACCCAGAGCGATGGGTTGATCCGCGACACCCAGGACGCGGTCCCCTGCGTCATCGTTTCCGGTACTTCGCGCTTTCTGCAAGGTAACGGGTAACGGCATAGTGGGTCACGTTGTGACCGACCATGAATGCATTCTGGACAAGATCCTCTCGTGCACCGTTGTGACCGTCCTTCCAGGCATCGTGACAGTCGCCGGGATGGTAGAACACGACCCATCGCCCGTTCACCTTCACCCCCCTGAACTCTGGACCGGCATGGCGCCAGAGCGGGGATGGCCCTTCGTTGCCAAGATCGTTCGGCTCCTGGAAGAGGACGTCCTCCTTGCTGATGGTCACCAGGGGATGATCCGGGAAGACGCGGGCGATGAAGGCGCGGAACGCCCCATCCCATTCCCTGCTGCCGCAGTCGGCGAAGAGCATGCCTCCACCCAGGCAGTAGTTGCGCAGGCCTTGTTCCTCACTGCGGCTGGTGGAAATCCGCTCAGTGCCCCGCATGAAGACGAACGGCGGCGCCAGACCCATGCTGAACTGGGAAAGCTTGCCGATGGGGATCGACTTGCCCTGGGCGGCGACCGGGAAATTCACATTATTTCTAATATAATCCAATAAATTCCTATCGCCGTTCTCCGGACCCATGCCATCGGCCCAGTCCTTGGACCCGGAATACTCAAGGCGGTAGAACTGGAAGATCCCACCATCCAGGCCGCCGGGCCAGCCACCTGGGCCATGGCTTCCGGCGCCTTGATTGCCCGATTTTCCATTTGGCGCTCCTTTGGATCTGCCGCTAGGGCTGCCCGGCCGATAAATCGGATTGCTCTGTTTCTCGACTTCCTCTTCGACCTTGGATTCGTCAAACGTCGGTATGTTAAAGGTGATCGCAGCAAGCGGTGGCACGATGTAGCGCTGCTTTTTCTCCTTCTTTGTCACTTTTTTCTTGTATTCCATCTGGACAACGGTCGCGGCCGTGCCGCTGCTTGCCGGCATCTTGACGTCCTCGACGCAACCACGCAGTGACATCAGCCAGGGCACCATAACGATCAACGAAAAGTGCATCATGAGACTGCCATAGGAGCTTTTCCGGAACACCGGATCGCGACCGTGGTTGCGCATGTTCTCGACGATGCGGTCGCCTAACGCTGGGCCGAAAGCGGGAAGCGCCGGATCGCGAGAGGGGTCAGAGAACTCTTCCAGCACGCTGCGGCGCAGCCACTGCACATGCACGATCGCCAGTCCGGCGACCAGGGCGACCGCCCACCAGACCCACTCCAAGCGTAGCCAAAAAACATCTATCGTGTTGTTTCCGGGCAAAAGTCCGGCATTGGCAAGCACCCGAACCGCATCCCAGACCACGGCCAAGTAGACCGCCAGGCAGACATAGGCCATGCTGATCGACCAGCGGATCATTCTCGGGGCATGCGGCCAGCGGAGGGCGCCAACCAGCGCAGCCGTGGCCATGAAGATGCCAACGAGCACGCAGGTCACCGCCAAAACCCAGGCCTGCGTCTCCAGCGCTCCATCGATGACGGCGCGTTCCCAATCTGAACTGCGCACGGTCAGGGATCCGACGTCTCCCACCAACGAGATGCCGCGCGCAACCAGCCAGTCCCCGACCACCCCCAGGGGCAGGCAAAGCATGGTTGGAAAATGGGAGCGAGGTCGGAGCATCGACTGAGGCTTCGATTCAGGACTCATGGGCGACCCCTCTTCGGTGATTATTTCCGCGAAATCCGCGAAATTACCCAGACGAAGAACTCAGTGATCCGCGCAGACGACTCCCGGCTTATCCTTCGCCAAGCATGCGGTTCATTTCACCCGGGAATCGCCGGCCCCAGCTCAGGTTCACCCTCCGGCTGGCTCCCATCGCGGCTCAACCGCAGGACGCGAACTCCGGTATCGGGAGCATGCTTGAGCAGCCAGGCGAAGGCTTCGGACGGCGGGGCCTCTTCGAGATCCCAGATGATGTCCAAGGTCGGACTGGCGCGGGAACGGGTGTTGCGCCGGGCCGCGACCAGGCGATCGAGCGACGCCAGCAAGGCGGCGGATCGGCCCGAATCGCAGACCACCACCGCCGCCGCGCCGAACCAGGCCGCATTGAACAGGAAGGTCGGGTCGAAGCCGGCTTCGCCCGCCCGGATGCGCAGGATGGGCAACGGCTTCCTCGGCCAGCGACGGAAGGCTTCGGTGCCAGCGGGAAGCGGGTCGGATGCACCGAGATAGATCAGGTTGCCGCCGCGCGCGGTGACCGCCCGGCATAGCGCTGCCGCATCGCCCGCGACCACGTGCGCATCGGGACGCGGGAAGACCGCATCGATCCAGGCCGCAGCCCAGGGGAAGGGCGGCACGGTGAAGGGCAGCCGGTTGTTCGCGCGCAGCAGATAGGCGATGGAGACCAGGAAGGCGATCGCCAAGGCGGTGCGCACGGCGAAGCGGTTGACGACATCCAGCTGGTTGGCCTCGCGGACTTCGCTGTCGCTGAGCGGTTTCTCGTCAACCGGAACCATGGTGGGATCCTTGGCGGCGGTGGCACCCACCTGATCGCCGAGTTTCGCCGTATCGAGTTTGGGCTTCTTCGCCTCGGCCCCAGGCGCGGCGCTGCCGGCGGGCGGCGTCGTGGTCTTGCGTTCCACCTTGCCGCCGGCCTTCCAGGCCTCGGATGCCTGAAGTTCCTGGGCCGCCTTCCGCTTCGCCTTCGCCGCC
>CAZZJC010000001.1:145337-283485 GCA_964654285.1 uncultured Candidatus Kuenenia sp. | reverse complement strand
CAATACATATTTTATGAAGATTCCAGGGCGGATGGGTTAAGCTCACGGCATTGCTATCGCCCCAGAGATAGAGATGACCGCCCTTGGCCGCTTGACTGGCCAGGATGCTGCCGTCGGTCTCGCGCACGACCACCAGGCGCGCTTCCACCGGGGCGCCTGGTTTTTCCTGATACTCGGCAAGATGATAGACCAGGCCGTTGCGGGCCGCCAGACAGGGATGGCCGCCGCTGTCGGGCTGCATCCAGACCCGGTATGGGTTGGGCAAGGTCCATTTCAGCGTTGCTGCCTTGTCGTCCACGCTGTAGCCGGCCAGCACACCGTACGCGGTCGGCCCTTTTTTCGAGTAGGCGGGGCGCCCATCCGCCGCTTGGATGGCCAGCGCGTCCGGATGCGGCTCGAAGCCCACCAGCAGGTGCTGGCCGAAGCCGGGTGGCCGGTGATACGCGGGGCGATCCTCGTGGCGCCACAGCTCCTTGCCGGTCTTGGCCTCCAGGCAAAGACGCGGCGACACCAGACAGGCCTTGCCGTTGACCACTCCAGGCGCCAGGGTGTTGGGGTTGATCTTCGCTTCCCAGAGCGTCTTGCCGTCGGCCGGGTCGATGCCGCGTACCAGGTTGCCGCCATAGGTACCCCAATGCGTGTTGACCGGCATGATCAACACGCCACCCAGCACCTGCAGCCAGCCCGTCGGACAGGCCGACCCCGCCGGGCCGCGCTTGGCCAAGGCCTGTTCCTTGGCCTTCTGCAGGTGGGGCCAGTTGGGCAATTGCCAGAGCGGCTCGCCGGTCTTGAGATCCAACGCGTAGAGCGCGCCGCACATGCCCACCGCGAACACCCGGCCATCCGCCGCCACGGGAGTCATGCCGTAGAGGTTGCGTTTGCCCGAGCCGGGATTGCGGCCGGCGTTGGGAAAGACGCGTTTCCAGCGGGTCTTGCCGGTCGCGGCATCGACCGCAATCACGACGTCATCGGCATCGATCCGACACTTGGCCTTCTGTTGTTCCCAGACTTCGGGGCTGACCTGGGACTTGGCATGTTCGTCCAGGACATCGCCCGTCGGTTGCGCATAGAACTGGATCACCAAGCCACCCGCCACAATCGGACTGGCGATGCCCGCTGGCGTCAGGCTGCCAAACTCCATCAGAGGACGCGAACCGGCCCAGGACTTGCCATAGCCGATGGTCTTCTCCTCGCTTTCCCAGAGCAAGGCGGCCTGGGTCATGTCTCTGCCGAGTTGGACGCCGCTGGTCTCGCTGAACTGGCCGTTGGCGCCGCGGTAGCCGGGCCAGTCGCTGCGGATCTCGACCGCCCATGCCTGAGCGGCGACCAGCAGCAGAATGATGCGTTGGGGAAACATCGTCATGTTCATGGGATGACCTTTCGTTGTGGCATCATTTCTCGCCGATGCAGTAGAGCCACGAGGGCGAGTGCAGGTAGAGCCGGTTGCCGTGCGCGGTCAGGCCGCCGATATCGGTGGTAAAGTTGAAGCCGATGCCCTGGTAGTTGACGTGGCCGGGGACCAGCGCGCCCCAGCGCCGCAGGGCCGGGTCGGCGGCATACTTCGGGAAATACTTGCCGCTGATGTCAGGCGTGTAGCCACGGGCCTGGATCAGGTTGGTGCCGACCAGCTTGGGCTTGGCGGGGTTGCTGATGTCGAACACCCGGACGGACAACGCCAACAGGTCAGTACCCTCATTTTGCTTCGGACCCGTGCTGCCGCCGCAGGAATCCGCCAACACGAGATGCGATCCTGCGATCACGGCGCTGGCGGTGCGCCCGAGATTGGCCAGCGTGGCGCCCGTGTGCGGGTCCACCACCTTTTCCAGCGCCAGCACCTTGTCTGACAAAGCAAAGGATCCTTGGTAGGACTTGAGATCGGTCGCCGGTCCGGGGATCTGTTCGACGGTGTTGCCGGTCAACTTCAGTTGGGTGATGTAGATCGTCGGCGATAAATTATCCTCGGCCGTGCCGCGATAGACTCGATCGCCCACGGCGGCGGTGAACCCGTGCCCGGACGAATACCCCTTCAGGCCTGATCCATCCAGTCCAGGCACTTCGACATGGCCACGCAATTGCCCAAGGGATTCCCCCGTTTCAGCATCCACGATGTGACCGGTACCGCCGATGACCAGGGCGCGCACGCCGCTCCCCTGCGGCAGACGCATCAGGTGCAAGGATTCATGGATGCCGTGGGTGCTGCCGGGAACCCACTCGGTCTCCTGGCCCCGGGTGTACCGATCCAGCGTCTCCCAGCGCACCTGACCCGTGCGCTTGTCGATGGCCATCAGCGACATCTGGTTGGTCAGCCGGCCTTGTTTCGCATCTTTGTTTCGTGTCATCGACGGGGCCGGAATGATCAGCAGATCCTTCCAGAGCACTGGCGAGGCCACATTATTGACCGGTCCTGGATTCATCCGGGGATGGCGCCAGGCCCAGAGGCGCCTGCCCGTCCCCACCTCGTAGGCGGCAATCTGCCCGAAGCCCATGGTAAGGCAGACGATCTCGCCGTCGGACACCGGCGTAGCGGCGACATCGCTGATGCTGCCTTGCCAATTGCTGGCCATGGAGACCAGGCCCAGGGTCTTGGTGACGGCACTGCGGAAATGGCCATGGCCATGGCGCAGGTCTTCCGTGGCTGCCTTGATCTCATCGGGGGTCTTGGTCAGCGCCATCTGATAGAGTTCCAGGTCCTTGTTCAGCGCTGGAACAAGACCGGGGAAATCGCGCTGCAGGTCCGCCCGCCAGCTTTCCATGGTCTCGGCCATATACTGGATCAGGGGCCGACGTTCCTCCACGGTTTTGAGCATGGCGTTGCCCCGATAGTGCAGCCAGGTCGCCGGGTGGACCCGGCTCTGAGCCAGCGCCCGTTCGAAGAGCAGTTGCCGCTTGGCGACCTCATCCGCCGCTGGCGCCTGGCTGATCGTCCTGCCGTCCTCCTGCAGCACCGGCAGGGACATGAGCTTCAACTCATCCCGCCAGAGCACCGTGCCCGTATCGGCATCGTAACAGACAATGTGATGCGGCGAATACACGCCGATCACCCGTTTGCCGACCACGATGGGCTGGGCATCGGTCCAGCCGGGATGGGGCACCTTCCACAGGATGTTCCTGGTCGTGCCGTCGGCCTTGTCCGACCATTCCACGGGCGGCGTGGCGCCCGGATACCAGTTGTTGCCTTGGCCGGCGAAACCGACGGGATCAGTGGGGGATGGTTTCCAGTCGGTGTGCCCGAAGTGGACTTCGGCGTGGGCTGAGCCCAGGCCCAGCATGCACACGAGGAGAGTGGTCTTCATCGTCATGGATGACCTCACCGCTGATCAGGGTTTCTCAGTGGTTTGGGCCAGATGTAGCAGTTCCATGGTCGCGTATTCCCCCTTGTTGCCGCCGTCGCCGCTGCCGGGCGTGAGCCCCAGGCCGCCCGTGAACTGGCTTTCGATGCTGGGCAGGTGCGGGAGTTGGCCCGTGGTCGGGAATTGCGCCACCAGGACCGCGCCGGCCAGAGCCTCGGCCTTGGCTTTGTGCAAGGGATTGCCCGTATGGGCGGCCAGCATCGCAAAGGCGCGGGCCAGGCGGATCTGCACGTCGCGGTTCTTGCTGTAATCGATCACGGGATGGACCAGCGTGGGATGCACGATCGGCGCCATCTTTCCGGGCACATAGTGCGCCTGGCGCCCCCAGGTGACCGACCGGTCCTCGCTCCAGCGCAAGAGGTCGGCCATCAACTCCCAATCCGCCGGCCGTCCCGGAAGATCCAGCGCCAGGTAATGGAAGACATGCAGCGCGCAATCCGGCAGCACGGCCCAGGGCATCTTGTGATCCTCGGAGGCGTGCGGGCCCTGCTTGCGCCAGTCCATGCGGGCCAGGCTGTTGTCGATGATCCATTGGTACGCCTTGTCCTCGGCGACTCGGAACTCGTCGGTTCTCAGTTCCTGGCGGATCCGTCCGAGGTAGTACAGCGTGCTGGACGGGTCCCACTGCTGCATGCTCGGTCCTTGGATCGAGCAGGTGAACGGCCGTCCCGTCTTGGGATCGACGCAGACGTGACCGTTGACCGGATCGACCTCGGGCCAGGTGCCGCTGGGCATCTGTTTGGCCACGATCCGCCGGGCATGTTCCAGCACCATCGCCCGGTAGCGCTCATCTCCCGTCAGCCGATACAAGTCCAGCCAACTGGTGCCGTAAACCCATTGGTCGAAGGCCCAGCCCTTATAGGTATCGGGCAGGTAATTGCTGATAAAGCTGCGTAACCAGAGGTCGCCGACCTCAATGGCCTGCTCAAGCGCCTCGGACCGTTCGAGCGGGTTGGGCGACACCTGCGCCAGCACCAAGCCGCCGTAGAGCGCGCCGTAGGTGGTGTACCAGAGCTGGCCGTCGCCACCGGCGTTGCCGACGCCGGGTTCGCCCACCCCGACCCGGGCAAAGGCGTTGCGGGGATTATCCCGCAGCCAGCGGGCGCTGAGCAGGGCCGCCTCGCGATAGGTGCGCGGCAACTGGTGATACGGCCCCTCGAATGCGGCCTTCTTGCGGAAACTGACGGTTTGGGGCTGACCCACCGCTTGGCCCTGGGCATCCAGTCCGGTCACGGTCACCAGAAACGGCGCCGCATCGCTCTTGAGGCTGTGAACCGGAACCTTGTCCCAGACGGGGGCCAGTGAGGCCCACGGCACGGGCGCCTCGAAACGGTGCTCGAACGCTTTCACCGGATCGCCGGGCCTGGGCACATGCTTCACCACGAACTGGTACTTCACCGCGTCCGCCACCGGCTTGAGATCAAAGGTGGGCGCGGCGATCCCGTCAAACGAATGCTCCCGCAACTTGGCCCGGTATTCCTGTTCCGGCAGGACCAGGAGCGCGTGATTGGGCCCGCCATCGAACTGGACGATGGTCTTGCCATCCTCGACGAAACGGTCGTAACCGCCAAAGCGGACCGCGTCCGACCAGAACAGGCGCTTGCCCGGTTCGCCAGGCCGGATCGGCACGCAGGATTCCTGGCGCGCCGCCGCCACCAACGCGGGGTCGGTCTCGGCGGTGTAGTGCCACGTGCGCGGCGTGCGATCGGCGTGCACGGCGAACGGATGCGCCCGGACCCGGCCGATGACAGTCGTGGTGATCGTCTGGCCGTCGTTGATGACCTGGGCGGTGCCCACCACGGCGGTGCCGATCCGGCGGGCTTGGATGCTGACCTGCAACGGCTGGGCCGGGAAGGGATGGAAGCCGCGCCCCGAGTTGGGCGCCCCGCTCAGGGGCCCCAGCTTGGCGACAGCATCCGCGTCGGGGGCGACCACCGCCTTGCCGCTGAGCGCATCGTCGGTCAGCTTGAGGTCGGCTTCCGACACCCGCCAGAGCAGGTCGGCAAACTGCATCGCGTAGCGCTCGGGCGCCTGCAAGGCCACCCAGCTCGCGCCTTGGCCCTTGGTGAACGTCCCGCGCAACAGCAGCGACGCATTGCCGTGCATCGCATCGTATGCGCCAGCCCACCCCTTGGTCCCCCACCGCACCAGAAACAATTCCACATGCAACGGTTCCTGGGCTCCCACCACGGGCTCACGCCAGGCCCGCACCGGGGCCGACCCGCCGCCGGCACGCGGTCCGCGCAGCAGATCCTTGTCCCACGACACCGTCCCCGGAGCCGCCCCGGTCAACGTGCCCACCGGGCAACTGACCTGGAAGACCTGGGCCGGGATCGAACTGAACTGGTCGCGGTAGTTCTTCTGCTTGGCCTCGGCATCGGCCTGGGCGGCTGCGGCGAAATCACACCGGCGAAACGCGACGCTGATCGCGCCCCGAAAGGCGCCGCCGGCCAGCTCCAAGCCGCTGACATCCACCTCGTGCCAAGCGACGTTGAACTGCTGCGCCGTGGCGAAGGCCGCCGCAGGCTTGCCGTCCTTGACCTGCACCGAAACCCGCAGCGGCAACCACGACGGAGCCGTCGCCGCGAACGGCGCCTCGATGCGCAGCACATAGGCCCCGTCCTGGGCCTGGGCTGGAGACAGCAGCAGCGCCAGCAGGCTGGCCGTGATCAGGCCGACGGTGAGACGTCGCAGAGATCCGCGTCGCGGGATACTTTCGTCCGCTATCGTTGTCGCCAATAGGGCAGTCGTGGGAGTCAGGATCGATTTCATAATGGTGGTCTCATGGGTGGTCATCGTGAGGCGGGTGGCGATCAAGGCGCGATCTGGCCGCGCAAAGATCCGGTCAAATTCGACGGCCTGGCCCCAAACCGCCTGCTAGCTGCCGGTGAGGCCCTCTTGGCGCTCCCCAGATCACGGCCCGCGCTCACCCACAGGATGCGCGCCGGGCTCAGGTCATCCACAAGCGGCACGTCAGTCGCCAGCGGCATGACGTTGCCACGCGGCCCGGCGAATCCCGGCCACCCGATCCGCAGCGCTTCGGCCTCGGTGACCACGGTTGCAGGGGGGACGGGGTCTGCCGCCGCCAAGGCGGCGACGGGCAGGACCATGGCGCTGATCTGGTTCAGGATCGGTTTCATGGCTTTCCCTAGCAGGGGGAGGGGGAGCAATTCGCCCAGGCGAGCCAGGTGCATGACCCTGAAGGGTGCCTGGTTGCAGACGCTACCGACCTGGCATTCATGCAGGCGCCCCGCCCCAGCGCCAGCCAGGATGGAAGCGCTCGGCGATGGGAGCCGGCTGGACGGTCCCACCGCGTCGGCAGATCCTGATCCGGGCCCCGACCGGGCCGTGGAGCAGCAACCCGGCCCCCTCCACCTGGGCCTGCATGCCGCCTGCGGTCTGGAGATCGAGTTCGCCCGCTATGCCGTGGCCTAATTGCACCGATTCGCCGGCCTGGCTGATGACCTCGACCCAGACCGTGCGACCCCCTTCGCGGCGGGCGCTGACCGTGAAGCCCCCTTCGGCGGCAAGACCGAGGAACTGCGCCGTGTCCCAGTCCTGGGGCACGGCCGGGAAGACGCGGATCAGGCCGCCGTGGGATTGCACCAGCATGTCCACCAGGGCGTTGGCCGCGCCCAGCGGGGTTTCCAGGCATAAACCCCATTCGCGGGCCATGCCATTGGGCAGGCGGCCGCTGCACACGCCTCGCCGGGGTTCATCGAAATAGGTGTTCAGGTGGGCCCAGGCGGCCTCGCCGTCGCCGCAGTGGGCGGCCAAGGCGGCCGCCGCCGCCCAGGTGAAGCCCGTCCGTCCCTTGGCGTCGGGCGGATTGGTCAGCCAGGTTTTGATGGAACGCTGCATGAGCGTCCGCTGCGCGGAGTTCTCGGCCGACCATTCCCGGAAAGGCCAGGCCATCATCAGGTGCGCATAATGACGATGGCCCAGGTCGCAGGGCACCTCGCGGGCGATGCGCAGGCCGCTCTCGTCCTGCGGATAGTCCGCCAGACCGCTCAGTACCTCGCGCCAGCGCGCGGCGCGCGGATCCTGGGGCAGGTCGGCCAGGAGCCGGGCCAGTCCCCAGCGCAGGATCGAGAGTTCATAGCAGGAATCGGTGCAGCCGACCACGCTGATCGATGGGAATTCCCTGGTCGGCGGGTATTCGGGCGACTGGCAATGGTGCAGGTGGAGTTTGCCATCGGCACCACGCTTGACGCGGGCCAGCATTTCATTGAGGGCGCCGGCCAAGAGGGGCAAAAGGCGGCGCCAAGCCTGCGCGGACTGCGGATCGGCGGCGTAACGGCTGGTCAGCCAGGCGTTGTGCAGGAGCCAGACCAGATGGCTGCCAAGCCGTTCCTCTCGGTCGCCGCTGTTGAAGTCATACCCGCAGCCGCCGCCGGTGCCGACCGCCTTATCGGGGTCAGGATGGGGCCCCAACAGTTGGTCGGACAGCATGGCCAGCGAGCGGAACAACACCTCGCCGCATTCGTCGGAGTGGTTCGACGCCAGGTGCAGCAGGAAATGGAACTGGGCGTTCAGGTTCAGCCAGATGTGGGGATAGCCGGGGCAATGCGCCCAGTCATCCGGCCCGGCCATGCCATAGGACCACGGCCCGGTGAGGTCGGGGAAGGGCGCGCCACGGCGGGTGGTGCAGGCCAGCAGATAGGTCATGGCCGCGTAGAAACCCTCCAAACGCGCATCTGGCACCGCGATCTGGCTGCGGGAATGGAAACCCTGCCACCAGGCCCGATGCCGGGTCTCGACGCCGATCAGGTCGCGGCGCGCCTTGGCCACCGCGTCCCAGGCCTCGTCGCCGGCTGGACGCTGGTCGCCACCGCCGCGCGAAAAGCCCTTGATGCGCGGACTGACGCCCAGCGAGACCAGCAGCAGCACCCGGCCGGGTTCGACCACCTCGGTCCAGGCCACGGCGTAGTCCTGGCCGTCCAGGAGCGGCTGCACTTCAACGCGGATGCCGTCCCGGTCCTGCACCTGGGCCGCCGGCCAGCCGGGAAAGGGCATGGCCCGGCGCAGGAATCGCGGACGTCTCTCTCCGCCCGCGTGGCGGACTTCGACCTGCACCACCGGATCCTCGGCCGCCACCAGGACGCGCACGGCGATGGTGCCCGTCTCGGCTCCGTGCTTCGTCATCAGTTCCGCCCGGCATTCGGCCTGGGCCAGATCCAGGCGCATGGCCCCGGCCTGGGCCAGACCACGGGTCAGCAGGCGGAAACCGCCGGTATGCAGGCGGGTCCCCTTGTGCCGCATGCCCCATTTGTCCCACCATTCGCTGCCGTCCACGCGTGTCCCGCCGCAATCAGCCACATCCATGCGGCCCACGTCCACCTGCACGGTGTGATGGGGGAAATCGCAGGGTTCTTCGACGGCATAGACCAGGGCGCCGAGGGTGCCGTTGCCCAGGTAGGCGCCGTATTCGGCCGGTTCGGGCGATTCGGGTCGGCAGAGCGGCATCTGCCTCCAGACCAGATCGTGGCTGTCCAGGCGTCCAGGCTCGATCGTGATGGGTTCCATGTTTACTTCGTCTCCATCAGTTGGCTGAGGGCGAGCAGGGCCATGGTGGCATATTCACCTTTGTTGCCGCCATCTCCGCTGCCCGGGCCGGCATAGCCGGCACCGGTCTGGAATTGCGTGTCGATGGTGGGCACATGCGGGATCTGGCCGGTGGTGGGGAACTGGGCCACCAGCATCGAGCCGGCCAGGGCCTCGGCTTTGGCGCGATGCAGGGGATTTCCGGTCTTCTGTGCCAACATGGCGTAAGCATGCGCCAGCCGGAGCTGCACATCGCGGTTTTTGATGTAGTCGATCGAGGGCTTGACCTGGAACGGCGGAATGATGGGAGCAACCTTGCCCGGCACGAAGACCGTGCGCCGCCAGTCCACCACCCGGTCTTCACTCCAGCGCAGCAGATCCGCCATCACGTTCCAGTCCGGTGAACGCCCCGGCAGATCCAAGGCCAGGTAGTGGAAGAAATGCAGGGCGCAGTCCGGGAGGACGGTCCAGGGCATCTTGTGATCTTCAGAGGCGTGCGGGCCCTGCTTGCGCCATTC
The DNA here is from genome assembly GCA_964654285.1 of uncultured Candidatus Kuenenia sp. Taxonomy (GTDB): domain Bacteria; phylum Planctomycetota; class UBA11346; order UBA11346; family UBA11346; genus BJHQ01. The sequence continues at coordinate 274,073 of CAZZJC010000001.1, read as the reverse complement.
CATGCGGGCCAGGCTGTTGTCCACGATCCATTGGCAGGTCCTGTCTTCGGCGGGTTTGAACTCGTCCAGGTTCAACTCCTTTCGGATGCGGCCCAGGTAATACAATGCACTGGACGGATCCCACTGCTGCATGCTGGGGCCTTGGATCGACTGGATGAACGGGCGGCCGCTCTGGGGATCGACCATGGTGTGACCGTTGCTTGCCTCGACATCGGGCCAGGTTCCGCTCGGCAATTGCTTCGCGACCAGACGCCGGGCGTGTTCCAGCACCGCATCGCGGTAGCGCCCATCCCCGGTCAGCCGGTACAGGTCCAGCCAGCCGGTACCATAGATCCACTGATCGAAGACCCAGCCCTTGTAGGTATCAGGCAGGTAGTTGCACGCCATGCTGCGCAGCCACAGATCGCCGCTCACCACCGCCTGTTCCAAGGCGTCAGCCCGTTCGACCGGGTCTGGCGAAAGCTGATGCACGACCAGGGCGGCGTACAGGGCGCTGAAGGTCGTGTACCACAGTTGGCCGTCGCCGCCCGCTCCGCTGATCCCAGGTTCGCCGATTCCCAGCCGGGCGAAGGTGTTGCGCGGGTTGTCGCGCATCCAGCGGGCGCTGAGGAGCGCCGCATCACGATAACTGCGTGGCAGCTTGTGATAGGGACCGTCGAAGGCGGCTTTCTTGCGAAAACTCACCGTCTGCACTGAACCAACGACCTGGCCCTGGGCATCCAGCCCGCTCACGATCAAACGGTACGGCGAACAGTCGTGTTTCCCACTGTGAACGGGGATCTTGTCCCAGAGAGATCCCAGCGAGGCCGAAGGCGACGGCGCCTCCATCACGTGTTCGAACGCGGCCACCGGATCATGGGTTTTTCGTTCATGACGGATGACGATCCGGTATTTCACGGCGCCTGGCACGGTTTTCAGGTCGAAGGTCGGAGCCGCGATGCTGTCAAAGATCTGCTCTTTCAGTTTCGCACGATATTCCTCCTCGGGCAGGACCAGCAGTTCCCGCTTCGGACCGCCATCGAATTGGACCACCGTCTTTCCGTCCACGACGAAACGGTCATAGCCGCCGAAGCGGACCACGTCCGACCAGAACGGACGTTCGCCGCTCACGCCGGGGCGGATGGGGATTGCGGCTTCCCGCTGGGCGGCCTCGACCAGCGCGGGGTCGGGTTCGCTGGCGTAGTTCCAGGTTCGGGGCGTGCGGTCGGCATGCAGCGCATGGGCAAAAGGCCGGACCTGGCCGAGGAACATCGACTCGACGGTCTTGTCCTCGTGTTGGATCTTGGCCGTGCCGGCCAGGGTGTTGCCGATCAGTCGGCCTTCCAGGCTCATGCGCACGGGCTTGGCGGGCAAGGGATGGAACGTGGGCATGAGTTTGCCACGCAGTTCCTCGTTGGGCACCAGCACCGCTGAGCCGCGCACGCTGGCGCCATCGACTTGCAGCGCGCTCTCGGGCACCTGCCACAGCAGATCGGCGAACTGCATCTGGTAACGTTCGGTGGCTTGCAGCGCGATGAGCTTCGGCGCCTGGCCGTTGGTCAGCACCCCGCGCAGCAGCAACGAGGCGCTGCCGTACATGGCGTCATAGGAACCACCCTTGGCGGTATCAGTCCAGCGCAGCAGGAACAGTTCGACATGCCGCGTCTGCTGGTCGTCGGCGACCGTTTCGCGCCAAGCCCGTGCCTTGGCAGTCCCCGGCGGGGTACGCCCCAGCAGGTCCTTGTCCCAACTTGCCTCGCCCGGCGCAGCACCGGTCACCGTGCCGACCGGACATGAGATCCGCAGCGTCTGGCTGGTGAATCCCATGAAGCCGTCGGAATAGCGCCAGTTTGGTTTGGGATTGGCGATGGCCCTCTCGGCATCGCTTTGTTGGATGTCATCACGCCGCAGCCGCAGGCCCAAGGCGCCGGTGAAACGGTTCTCGCTGAACTGCACATCGCTGACGTCCACCTCATGCCAGGTCACATTGAGCTGCTGCGCCGTGGCGAAGGCCGCCACCGGCTTGCCGCCCGTGACCTGAACAGAAACCCTCAGCGGCAACCAGGCCGGGGCTGTACTAGCGAACGGCGCCTCGACCCGCAGGACATACGCGCCATCGGAGGCCGGATTCTCAACGGCCCCCAGGGTGAAGCACAGCAGCAACAAGACTGCCTGCGGGAAAGTCGTCATCATGGTGCAGCCTTCCGATGTCTGGCATGGAATGAAACGGCCGGATAAACGCCGGCAAAAATCCACCCACAGTCATGGGTAAGTATGAGGGCAACACCCCCGCCTTGCCAGCGCCAGGATAGGCCATCGCTTGCCCATTTGTTGCGCGGATTGACCATGAGGGCGTGAACGACGGCATTTTACCCCCACAAACCGAGATCCCTCGTCAAGGTCCCCCAACCAGCCGATCCCTGCGTTCCCCGCAATGGGCGGTGATCCATGGCGGCTGCCGCTGGGTTCAACCAGGGGAAATCGCTGAGGGAATCCGCACTTCCGAGTGGAATCTATGGTGGGCTGATCGACGTGTATTTTTGGGATTCCATCATCAAGCCGCCGAGGTGCGTCTCGATCCCTCCCACCTGATCCTACTACCACCACATCAGACGGTCTTGCGCCGTCTCACCGAACCCACCGTCCAGTTCTACCTATCACTCCGCCTGGATCCTCCTTGCCGATTCGAAACGCCGTATCTGCATCCCGTGGGTGAGACCGAAGCCCGAATATTGCGCAAATTGACCTCGTGGCAGATCGCCCGTGGTGCGCCGAGTGTCCCGGAAATGGTCTCTACCGCCACCCTGATCGGCCTCGTCCTCTCGGTTCTTCCTGATTCCGCCTGGCAATCCGAGGCGAGCGACGCCCGCATCCTGCAAGCGCTCAGGACGCTGCGCAGCAATCCCGCCGCCAACCTCAGCATCGCCGAACTGGCCGCCGCCGCCGATCTCAGCATAGGCCGTTTCCTGCGCCTCTTCCGCGCCCAGACCGGCACCAGCCCGCAGCGCCTGCGGCTGGACTGGCGCCTGGATCAGGCCGCCGATGCCCTGCGCGCCGGCCTGGGCATCAAGGCGGCCGCCCACGCCGCCGGCTGGCGCGATCGAACGCGTTTCAGCACGGCCTTTCGACAGCGCTTCGGCCTGCCGCCGGCGCGGTGGCTGCGCACGCAGGAACGGTGACGGCGGATCCGCGGCCGTCGTCCGCACGCGCGATGGCGCGATCGGTGATCCCTACCGCATCCGTTCCAGGTTGCGATGCAGGCGCTGCAGCGCCGCGACCTGCTCCTGCGGCACCACGCCGTGCGGATCGGGGGCGATGTCCAGGAGGAGATTCATGTTGCGCGAACGGCACAACAGGGCGGTTCCCAGCAGTTCGGCATCGCTCTTCGGCCTGTCCTCAGGCAGCCAGAACCAATGATCATTGACGGTGTCGCAGAATTCGCAGGGCTGATAGTACCACTCGCCGTGGATGCGCTGCCAGGGCTGATGGCCGGGGGCGGAACCGTAGCCGCCAGCGCTGTATGGCGGCATGTGCTGCTCGTGGTTCATCACATCGACCGGCCAGTCGGCGAAGGGATCCTTGCCGCGTTTGTTCTGGGCCTTGTTGAAGATGACGCAGGCCTGCGGCTGGAGCTCCGTCAGCATCGCGTACTGCCGCCGGCGCGCGGCGGCGGGCATCAATTGGGGGATGTCGATCCAGAATTCGGCGATGGATCCATAGTTGATGGCCAGTTCCTGCAACTGGTTGAACTGGAACTCCTGATAGGCCTCGGTCGTGAAGCAGGCCGTCCACTGGTCGGGCGCACCCAGGACCGGCGGCCTGGACCCGAACAGATTATGGTGGTCCCAGGAGCAATAATACAGGCCGGGCAGCACGCCCCTGCGGCGACAGGCCTCGACAAAGGCCGCGACCACGTCGGTGCGGTTGCCGCTGGTGCCGACGTGGTAGTCGTTGTAGCGGGTGGGCCAGAGGCAGTGGCCGGCGACGTGCTTGGCGGTCAGGACGGCATAGCGGAAACCGGCATCGCGGATGACCCCGACCCACTGGTCGACATCCAGGCGGTCGGGGGCGTAGGCCGTCGAAGGCGCCTTGCCATTGCTGAACTCATCTCCGTCGTAGGTCGACATCCCGAAGCAGATGAAGCAGCCGCGTTGGAGGGCTTCCCACTCCCGGAGACGAGCCACGGGCAGACGCTGCCGACCATGATTGCCGGGTGCAGGCTGGTTGGGATTGGCGGATTGCGGGGCCACCTCATCCGCGGTGCGGTATGGGCTCGTACTCACGGATGCGCTCCTCAGGAGACCGGTGGTTGGTCGGACCGGCATCCTATACTTACCATGGACGCTTACGCTGCCAAAGTGATCAGCGTCCTCCAGACAACCGGCGCAACCATCAGCAGACCATGCTCTTGCACGGATCCGACCCGGCAATTCACGTCAATCGCAACGCCAGGAATCGTCAATCCAGACGCCAGTGCGAACCGATTGCGAGCCTGGTCCGCCTCCGGCCCAGGCGAATCGCGGCCCGGAGCTCAGCTGCCGCGCCAGCCGTACGCCTCGGCCATCACCGTGCTGGGCAATTGGTTCCGAGACCAGCTCCCTGCCGTGCGCCGAAGTGCGGCGTCAGAACGTCGGCCCCAGCTGCCACGGCGCGAACTCCTCGTCGCCCAGGCCGAGGATCTCGCTCTTCGTACGCTCGCCGCTGGCGGTGGCGACGATGCGCTCGAACAGGCGGGCGCCGACCTCGGCCACGGTTTCGCTGCCGTCGGCGATGGTGCCGGCGTTCACGTCCATGTCGTCATTCATGTGCTCGAACAGCGGCGTGTTGGTGGCGACTTTCAGGCACGGGGACGGCTTGCAGCCGTAGACGCTGCCGCGCCCGGTGGTGAAGACGCCGATGGTCGCGCCCCCGGCGACGAGGCCGGTCATGCTGACCGGATCGAGGCCCGGCGTGTCCATGAAGACGAAACCCTTGGCCGTGATCGGCTCGGCGTAGCGGTAGACCTCGACCAGCGGGGTCTGGCCGCCCTTGGCGACCGCGCCCAGGCTTTTTTCGTAGATCGTGGTGAGCCCGCCGGCCTTGTTGCCCGGGGTCGGGTTGTTGTCGATGGTCGCGTCGAAGCGCTTGGCATGGGCTTCCCACCAGCGGATGAGGTCGACCAGTCTTCCGCCAATCTCGGCGCTCACCGCCCGGCGCATGAGCAGATGCTCGGCGCCGTAGATCTCGGGCGTCTCACCCAGCACCACGGTGCCTCCGTGGGCGACAAGAAGGTCGGCAGCGACACCGAGAGCGGGATTGGCGGTGATGCCGCTATAGCCGTCGGATCCGCCGCAGTTTTCCGCCAGGATCAGATGGCTGAGCGGCTGCGGCGTGCGGTGCGCGGCATTGGCGATGGGCAGGATGCGCTGCACCGCCTCGACCCCGAGCGCGACCGTCTTCGCCACCCCGCCGCTCTGCTGGATGGTCATGAACGCGGTCGGCACGCCGTCGGCCTGGCCCAGGCGGTAATCGGCGCGCAGCGCGTCGAGCTGGTTGCCCTCGCAGCCCAGGCCGATCATCACGTAGCCGGCGATGTTCACGTGGTTGGCCATGCCGGCGTGGACGCGGCGCAGGACCTCCATCGGTTCGCCCGGCTGGACGCAGCAGCCGCTCTTGTGGGTGAAGGCGATCACCCCATCGACGTGCGGGAAGTCGCGGCGGAACTCCGGGGTGCGGAAGCGGTCGCGCACGAAGGTCGCGACCGAGGCCGAGCAGTTCACGCTGCTGATCACCGCCACGTAGTTGCGCGTCCCGACCCGGCCGTCGCGGCGCTGGAAGCCGGCGAACGTGCGCGGCGCGGCGGGCGCCACCGGACGCAGGTCGGTGCCGAAGACATAGGCACGACCGAAGTCGCGCATGCCCAGGTTGTGGCTGTGGACGTGGTCACCCGCTGCGATCGCCCGCGTAGCGAAGCCGATCACCTGGCCGTATTTGCGCACCGGGGCATCGATCGCGATGTCGCTCAGCGCCAGCTTGTGACCGCGCGGGATGTCGGCGCGCACCCGGATGACGGCATCGCCATGACGGATCTCGCTGCCCGCCGGCAGCAACTGCCGGGCGAGCACGACATCATCGTCGGGGTGCAGAAGCAGCGTCGCCGGGACGGTGGTCATGCTGGCCTTTCCGGTGCGAGATGGCGTCGCAACCACGCGATGGTCGCCTCGCGCATGCCGACGTCGTTGTGGCCGACGCCGGTATGTTCGCGATATTCATAGCGTCCCGGCAGGTCGCGGTAGAGCGGCCGCAGGAGTTCGTCTAGCCTGCGCACCCCTGCGACCGGCACGATCGGATCCGCATCCCCGTGCTGGATCAGCAAGGCGGTCGGCGGCATCCTGGCGAAATGGCGCAATGGACTGTGGGCGATGGCGAACTGCTGCACGTCGGGCGGATACTGGTCGAGCGGAAGGCTGCTGCCGAAGGTCGCCTCCAGATCCGGCGAGCCGATCATCGGCGCGGCGACCGAGATCCGCTTATCGCGGGTGATCGCCATGAACGACATGTAGCCGCCCTGCGAGATGCCGGTGATGCCGATGCGCGTGGCGTCGACCCGGGGATCGTGTTCCAGATGGTCGATGAGGCGCGAGATGTCATCGCAGGTGTCGATAAGCGCCTGCACGTAGGTCCGCTTGTATTGCGGCGGGGCGTAGAGTTCGGCCCAGTTCGCCGGCTTGCGCCGGCCATGGTTGCGGGCGTCGAGCAGCACGGTGAAGAATCCGGCCTGCGCGAGCGGGATGCCCATGAAGAGCTGCTCATGGCCGCAACCGCCGGTGCCGTGGTTGAAGATGACCAGCGGTGCGTTGACCGCACCCTTGGGATAGCAGTACATGACCGGGATTCCCGCGTCGGTCACGCTGCCGTATGCGAATTCCAAGGCTTCCGGCGCACGTTTGAACGTCAACGAACGGCGGATCAGCTCATTGGCGAGGAAGCCGAGCATCGGATCGGCGCCATCCGCGCAGGTGGCCTGGATGACCGCCGTACGGCCCTCGGCGTCCTCGCCCCGGCAGCGTACGGTGCCGCCGGCGGCGGTCGTCCCATCCAGGGTGAAGGTCATCATGGTCATGCGGGCAAGGTCGGCGCTGACTCCGATCGCGCAATGCGTTCTGGTCCAGGTTCGTGGTCACGGCGATGACGACCCTGGACTCCGCCGCTCGAAGCCGTAAACGGCCCATCCCCCAGGAGCTTCCATGTCCCAGTACCGCATCTCCGTCATCGCCGGCGACGGCATCGGCCCCGAGGTCATCCGCGAGGGCGTCAAGGCCCTCGATGCGGTCGGCAGGCGCTGCGGCCATGCATTTTCCTACACCAGCTTCCTCGCCGGAGGCGCGGCCCTGGATGCCACCGGCGTGCCCCTGCCCGACGACAGCGTGAAGGGCGTCAAGGATTCGCACGCGCTGCTGTTCGGCGCGATCGGCGGCCCCAAGTGGGAAAAGGTCCCGCACCACCTCAAGCCCGAGGCCGGCCTGCTGAAGCTGCGCAAGGAACTGGATGCCTGGGCCAACCTGCGCCCGGCCATCGTCTACGACGAGCTGGTCGACGCCTCGACCATCAAGCCTGAGGTCCTGCGCGGCACCGACATCCTGGTCCTGCGCGAACTCACCGGCGGCATCTACTTCGGCCAGCCGCGCGGCATCAGCGGCAGCGGCAGGGACCGCAAGGGATTCAACACGGAAGTGTACAGCGAGTGGGAGATCGAACGCATCGTCCGCCTGGCGTTCACCATCGCGCGCACGCGCAAGCGCAAGGTGTGCTCGGTCGACAAGGCCAACGTGCTGGAGTCGTCGCAGGTCTGGCGCGAGGTCGCCATCCGCGTCGGGGCCGAGTTCCCCGACGTCGCCCTGTCGCACCAGTACGTCGACAACGCGGCGATGCAGCTCATCCGCGACCCGCGCCAGTTCGACGTGGTGGTGACCGGCAACATCTTCGGCGACATCCTGTCCGACGAGGCGAGCCAGCTCACCGGCTCGATCGGCATGCTCGCGAGCGCCTCGATCGGCGGCCCGGTCGGCTTCTTCGAACCCATCCACGGCAGCGCGCCCGACATCGCCGGCCAGGGCAAGGCGAACCCGCTCGCCACCATCGGCACCGTCGCGCTGCTGCTGCGCCACGGCCTCAGACTGGAAGCCGAGGCCACCCTGGTCGAGCGCGCGATCCGCGCCGTCCTGGCCGACGGCCTGCGCACCGGCGACATCAAGCAGCCGGGCAGCAAGGTCGTGGACACCGTGACCATGGGCGACGCCGTCGCGGCCAAGATCGCCACCATCGCCTGAACGACTTCTCCACTCCAACGGCGGCTGACGCCGCCCCCACCTCCGACGAGCCCGCCATGCCCATCACCCTCAATCCCGCCTCCCAGTGCCTCTTCGACGAGGTCAGCCTCGGCGAGGTCATGATCCGCCTCGACCCCGGCCAGAAGCGCATCCACACCACGCGCCAGTTCGACGTCTGGGAAGGCGGCGGCGAATACAACGTCGCGCGCGGCCTCAAGCGCTGCTTCGGCCTGCGCACCGCCATCGTCACCGCCATCGTCGACAACCAGGTCGGCCGGCTGCTCGAAGACCTCATCTACCAGGGCGGCGTCGACCAGCGCTACGTGAAGTGGGTGCCGTTCGACGGCCTTGGCCGCGCCAGCCGCAACCCGCTCAACTTCACCGAGGCCGGCTACGGCGCGCGCGGCGCGGTCGGATGCAGCGATCGCGCCCATTCGCCCTGCGGCCAGCTCAAGAAGGGCGACATCGACTGGAACCGCATCTTCGGCCAGGACGGCGCGCGCTGGTTCCACTGCGGCGGCATCTTCGCGGCGCTGTCGGCCACCACCCCCGAAGTCGCGCTGGAGGCGATCCAGTGCGCGAAGAAGCACGGCACCGTGGTCAGCTACGACCTCAACTACCGGCCCAGCCTGTGGAAGAGCTTCGGCGGCCTCAAGCGCGCGCAGGAGGTCAACCAGGAGATCGCCAAGTACGTCGACGTGATGATCGGCAATGAAGAGGACTTCACCGCCTGCCTCGGACTCACCGTCGACGGCGTCGACCACAACCTGTCCGCGCTCGATCCCTCCGCGTTCAAGTCGATGATCGAGAAGGCGGTGAAGGCGTATCCCAACTTCAAGGCGGTGGCGACCACCCTGCGCGAGGTCGATTCGGCTTCGGTCAACGGCTGGTCGGCGGTGCTCTGGCACGACGGCCAGTTCTACCAGGCCGCCAAGCGCGAACTCTGGATCCTCGACCGCGTCGGCGGCGGCGACTCGTTCGCCTCGGGCCTGGTCTACGGCTTCCTCGCCGGCCTCGGCCCCCAGGCCGCGGTGGAATACGGCGCCGCCCACGGCGCGCTCGCGATGACCACGCCGGGCGACACCTCGATGGCGACCAAGGCCGAGGTGGACGCCCTGGTCAAGGGCGTCGGCGCCCGCGTCCAGCGCTGAATCAGCGCCGCGCGCGTTCGCTGTGATAGCGCACGCCCAGGCGCCCGCGTTCGGCGGTCGCCCAGGAGGTCAGGCGGGTCGTGCCGGTCGCTTCGCCACTGGTGTCGAGCAGCCCGCGCATGAGCCCCTGGATCTCGGCCCTGGTCAGCAGGATGTCGCCATGCAGGCGGCCAAGCACCTGCGCGCCCGCCCAGGGAAGCCAGGCCGGGGCGGTGATCACCCGCCGACGCAGGCCGAGGATGCTCGCCAGGGTCTGGACCAGATCGATGAACGGGAACGACTCGGGACCGACCGCATCGATCAGGCGGCGATCGCCCGCATCATCGCAGGCCTCAGCCAGCAGCGCGGCGAAATCCGCAACGTGGATCGGGCGCAGGCGATACTGCCCGCTGCCTGGCACCAGGAAGAGAGGACTGCGGCGCAGCGCCCAGGCGAGGTTGTTGATCAGGATGTCCGCGCCCCCGAACAGCACCGCCGGGCGAAGGATGCGCGTCTGGAGCGGCAGACGCGCCAGTTCCGCCTCGATCCGCGCCTTGCCTTCGAAATAGCTCAAGCCGCGTCCCGCTGCAGGATTGGTGATCGAGACGTGCACGATCCGGCGCACCCCGGCCCGGTGCGCAGCCGCGAATAGCTGGAGCGTCAAACCGACGGCGGTCGGATGATCGATCCCGAAGACGGGATCGCGCACCCACCAGGTATTGACCAACACGTCGCACCCGGCCACGGCGGCGGCGAGCCCGGTCGGCTCGCCCCAGGTCAGGCGGTGCCGGGTCAGGCCGAACGGATCCGGTCTCCTGCTGTTGCTGAGATCGACCACGGTGTGGCCCGCCTTCAGCAACCGGGGTGTGAGGTGGGTGCCGGTATAGCCGGTAGCACCGGTGAGGGCGATGCGCATGGAAATCTCCTGGGTTTTATCGGTGATGATTACCGCGAAGCCGATTGCCGTCCTGGTCGACCGTGCCCAGGACCCGCCATTAATAGATCCCATCGCAGGTGCGGTAGACGCCGTCGCTGGCGAACTCGCCCCACGGCGTGGTCAATCGGGCGATCCAACCCTGGCGCTGGTGGAAGACATTCGGACTGCCCTTTTCCAGATCGACCATCAGGAACCGCCCGGCCCGGGCGGTTGCGGCGTAACTGCGCACTCCGCGCGTCACCCAGGTGGTCAATTCATCACCATCCGCGAACAGGATCGGCGGGTGGCCATTTCCCGGACCTGCGTTGCAGGCGACGGTGCCGTCGGCCGCGGTCAGGGCGAGACCCACGTCATCTTCCTGCCGCACCATCAACCCGGGCTCAACCGGGGGAAAACCCAGACGTTTCATGATACCGCCCAGGACGTGGGTGGTGAGACGACGGTCCACCCACACCGCCGGACTGCCGTCACGGAGGTCGATGCATCCAACCCGCAAGGCGCAGTTGTCGCTGGCAGGACCCAGGACCAGGGGAGCCCAATCAGGGGCGGCCCGTCGCATGCGGATGCGGCAGAGACTCAGCACCATCCGTCCGTGCCGCAAATCAGGCTGAAGGAACCCCGCCGGGACGATCTCGCGGAATCGTCCCGGCGGCAAGGCGACGTTGATGAACCATCGTTCCGCCACCTCGGCATCGAGCCGGGTGATCGCGCGTGCCGGGATCGTCCAGACGCGGCCGGTGGCAGGATCGCGAACCTGGATGGGCTGGGGGGTCGGATGCATGTCCATTCCTTGGTCCTTGGGGTGCGCTGCTTGTCTTTAATTACTGTTATTTCTGTATTAAGAGAAACATCTAATCGCGGATTGTTGCCGGTTGAACCCGGGAACGTCTTCATCACGTCTTGGACTTGGGGACGAGCGAGCCCAGCACGCTGCCGAGTTTCATCGCGTTGCGCAGCAGGCTGGTCGGCAGGGCGAACAGCTGATCATACCAGCCCGCCACCGTGGTGAAGAAACCCTGGATCTCGGCGAGGCGTTCGGTGAGGTACGCGTCCTTGCCCGGATCGGCCTCGGCCAGGCATTCGCCCAGCATCGCCATGGTCGGATCGAACTCGCGTTTCTTCCGCTCCTGGGCAATGAGGCGGAACATCGCCCAGATGTCCTTGAGCGATTCGAAGTGGTCGCGCCGGTCCCCCGGCACGTGGACCAGGCGGATCACGCCCCAGCCCTGGAGTTCGCGCAGGCTGTTGGAGACGTTCGACCGGGCCACGTCGAGCCGTTCGCAGATGACCTCCGCTGGCAACGGGTTTGGGCTGATAATCAGCAACGCATGGATCTGTGCCACCGTCCGGTTGATACCCCAGCGGGTGCCCATCTCGCCCCAGTGGAGGATGAATCGTTGGGCAGCAGGGGTCGTGTCGTTCATGTATTTCTGTATATACAGAATATTAAGAATGGCAAGAGCGCGACGCTCCCGGCCCCCCTCCGCTGCCAGCTCTGCACCTTCCCAGGATCACTCATCCCAGTTCTACCGCGGATTCGCCACCAGGTTGATGGATCCTCGTCACCGGAGGCTGGCCGATCCCCGGCTTGGTCGCACCGGGGCAGGCGTCAGCATGCGCGGCATGGCCTGCCGCCCGGGTTTCGCTGCGACCGGTGTCTCCGCCTGGCGGAGGCCGACCGGTATGACGCTCGTCCTGGGGATTGCGGTTGCGGCCTGGCTGAATGCAGGCGAGGCCCTGCCGAGCGTGGTCTTCGTGCGCTCTTCGCATCAGGACATCGCCTGGATGGACACGCCTGCCGCGTGCCGGCGGCAGCGCGCGGCGATGGTGGGGGACGCGCTCGACCAGATGGCGCGCGATCCGGGAGCGTGCTTCACCGTCGAGACCACGCAGTACCTGGCCGAGGCGCTGGAGGATCTGCCGCATCGGCGCGAGGAGATCCTGGCGCGCACGCGCGAAGGGCGCCTCGACTGGGGCGCGACCTGGAACCAGCCCTACGAATCGCTGCTGTCAGGCGAACAGCTGGTGCGCCAGGTGCTGCTCGGCCGGGGCTGGGCGGCGCGGGTGCTCCAGCTCGACCTCGCCACCGCATGCAATCCCGATGTCCCGGCCCGCGCCTGGCAGTGGCCGCAGGTCCTGGCCCGTTCGGGGGTGCGGCACCTGTACAGCGGCCGGCATGCGCCCGGACTGTACCGCTGGGCCGCGCCCGACGGCAGCAGCGTGCTGGCCTGGAGCGGCGGCCATTACAACCAGCATTGGCGCTATCTGAAGAAAGGCACCGAGGCCAGCCTGGCGGCGCTCGCCAAGTCGCTGCCCATATGGTCGGCCAAGGCGCCGCGCATCGATGGGGTGCCTTGGCTGCTGATCCCGGCGTCGGAGGACGGCAGCGGAGCCAACGACCTGACCCCGCTGCGCCTCGCGCTGCGCGAGGCCAAACTCGCCCAGGCGCAGGAGATGACCCTCAGCCGGGCCTTCTCCGCCATCCTGCCGCACCAGGCGGTGCAGGACGTGGTCGGCGAACGCCCCAACCCGTGGCTGTACATCCACGGTCCGGGCCATGTGCGCGCGGTGACCGATCTGCGCGCCTCCGCCCGGCTGCTGCCCCAGGTCGAGGCCTTGGCGGTGCTCCTGGTCGCGCACGGCCTCGCACCGAGCCACGAGGCCGAAGGGCGCACCGCCTCCTGGCGCGACGCGATGGCCTCTGACCATGGCTGGGGCGGGCGCCATGGCGAGCAGACCGATGCGGTCTTCGCCGCCGCCCATGCCCGCGCCCGCACGTGGGCAGAAAACATGGTGGAAAGCAGCCTGGAGCGCATCCGGGCCGCCGTCACGCCGCCCCCCGCCGGGCATCCGGTGCTGGTGTGGAATGGCCTGCCCTGGCCGCGTGGCGGCCTGGTCGGGATCCCCCTGGCGGATGACCGGCCGAAGCACCTCGTCGATTCCGCCGGCCGGCACCTGCCCGGTGAAATCCAGCGCGATGCCGGCGGGAGCACCCTGTGGGTCCGCCTGGATCCCGTGCCCGCGCTGGGCTGGACCGTCTACGGCCTGGCCGAAGGAGCCCCGGCGCCAGCGCCGACCCCGCCTGGCGACGATGCCGCCGCACCGGGAACCGCAGGCGGAATCGCGATCGTCGGCCACGGACCTCAAGCCCGACCGGGTACCGGCACCGTCTGCCATCTCCACACGACCGCATTCGATGTCGGAACCAGGAGCAACGGTTCCGGCACCGCCGGGGATCCCTCGCCGGAGGGTCGCGAGGGCACCGAAGGCGCCACCTGGACGTTGGAGCACGACGGGCCGCTCCTGCGCCGCTGGACCAGCCGCGCCACCCTCGGCCAGGCGGTGGTGGTCCGCCGGCTGGGCGTCGAACGCGGGGCGGGCACCGCGACGCTGGAGATCGACCTCCTCGGCTGGACCGGCCAGCACGGCCGCGAATGGCGCCTGGATCTCGGCCTCGACGCCACCGCCGCGACGGTGCACTACGCCGTGCCTTTCGGGCATGCCCGTCTGGGTGCAGTCGAAACCACCCTCGGTGCGGCCCGGCCACCGCAGAGCCAGCGCGAGGTGCTGGACTCGCTGACCGTGGCCGACGCCGACGGCAGGGCGCTGACCATCGCCCTCGACGGCATGCCGGTCTGCGACCTGCGCCCCGACGGGCGCGGCGTGCAGGTCGAACCGGTGCTGCTGGCGAGTCGCAAGAGCTGCCACGCGGAAGGTCCGTGGTACGCCCAGGCCGGCGACCACCGCTTCCGCGTCGGCTGGATCCGGCACGACGGCGGCGCTGGAGCCGGCTGGCGGCACGGCCTGGCATCCACCCATCCCCTGCGCGTGGTGGCCGGTCCGGTGACGCTCGCCGCGACCGCGGCCGCATCCCTGCCCGCCAGCGCCGGCCTGCTCCGGCTCGATGGACCTGACGCCGGTTCGGTGTGCGTCACCACCGTCAAGCCGGCCGAGGACGGCCACGGCTGGGTGGTGCGCCTGGTCGAGATGAACGGCCGCCCGGCCGAGGTGGTGCTGCGCCCGGCCTTCCCCTTCAGCCGGGCCGGCGCGGCTGATCTGCTGGAAAATCCTTTGGATCCGGTGATGCCGGAAGCCGATGGCGGCCTGCGCCTGCGCTTGGGGCGGCACGAGATCCGCACCGTGCGGCTCTTTCCTGCGCGGTGAGGGGCAAATCCACACGTCTTCGGCTGGACATGGGCGGCAGGGGAAAGTAAACGGTCCAAAACAAAGGAGGCCCACATGCCGACCATCGCCGCATCGATACTCCGCACCACCCTGTTTGCCGGGATGATCATCCCCTGCGCCCTCGCGGCCGAGAAAGCGGAACCTGAACGCACCGGCAGCGGCGTGCGGTTCACGGTGCAGAGCCTGCCCCTCCAATACACCCAGTCGACCTCGGTCACGAACAACAACGTGACCACCAAATCCTATAACAGCGCCGAGAACGATGGCGGCGGGCAGGTCGGCCTCTGGCTGGTGAGCGACAACAATCCCACGCGGCCGGTGCAGATGTTCACCAACTGGGGCATCACCGCCGCGCGGGTCTGGCAGCACGGTTCCCAGGGGGTGATCGAGAACCGGCTTTACGGCCTCGGGCTGGAGATGGGGGTCGCCTATTCCCCGATCGAACTCGTCAGCCTGGAGCTCGGCGGCATGGTGGCCGGCGGCTGGGCCCATGTCCGCATCCCGCAGACCGTGAACGGGGTGACCTCTACCACGGATAATTCCAACGCCGGCGTCTTCGGCGAGGCCGGCCTGCTGGCGCGCGCCGTCGTCCGCCCTGCGCGCGGGATCGAGCTCAGCGTCCAGGCCGGCTACCTGGGACTGCACCAGCGGGCCGAGTTCGACAACGCCGCCACCAACACCCAGACCACGTTCATCTCGCGCGCCAGGGGCGGCACGGTCGGGTGCGGATTCGGATTCGTTTACTGAGTCCGGGCCGCGAGCAGGATCGCAGGCATGAAACGCCTGCTCATGCTCATCGGCCTGGTCGTGGTCCTGGCGGGAATCGGCTTCTGCTGGTGGGCCGAGCGCACCGGACGGTGGTACGACTGGTTCCCTGTTCTTGCGCCGGCACCGATCCTGATGACGGCTGACGGCAATGCGGCCACCGGCGTGCTCGACCGCGTCGTCGACGGCGACACGGTGGCGGTGCGCTACCACGATGTGCTGTTGCAGGTGCGGCTGCGCAGCCTCGACACGCCCGAGTCGGCGCATCCGGATGCGGAGCGCAACACCGACCTCGGCCGGCAGGTCTCGGCCTGGGCCAAGGATCATCTTGCCGGCAAACGCGTCCGCCTGGAGTTCCAACGCCACGGCTGGCGCATCGCCACCGACAAGCATGGCCGCGCGCTCGCGGACCTGTGGATCGACCACCCCCCGAGCGGACCGGGGCCGGAGGACGAGCTCTACCAGGAAACCGTCATCCGGCAGGGTTTCAGCCGCTATGAGACCGGCTTCGGCGCCTCGGAACGCTACCACCGGCGGCTGAGCGAGGCAGAGGCCGAGGCGAAACGGGCGCGCCGCGGCCTTTGGATGAAGGATCGCTGAGTCCGGTGGTGCCACGGCGGCGAGGCGTGTAGCCTCGCGGCATGCCCGTCCGGATCGCCCCTGCCGCCGCCGCGCGCCTGACCCCCCGTGGCACCACGCCGGTCCGCCCTGACGGCGCATTCGTGCTGTACTGGATGAGCGCGCACCGGCGGTTGGAATGGAACCAGGCGCTGCAGCACGCCCTGTGGTGGGCGGAGGAACTGGCGCGACCGCTGGTGGTGATCGAGACCGTGCATGCCGACCAGCCCTGGGCGAGCGTGCGCCACTACCGTTTTTTCATCCAAGGCTGCGCCGCCAATCGGGCGGCGGCGACGCGGCTGCCGCTGACCTACCACCCCTTCGTCGAGGCGATCCCCGGTTCCGCGCTGGATCTGATCGCCGCCCTGGCGGCTCAGGCCTGCCTGCTGGTGCGGGATGATTTCCCGCAGCGCTTCCAGCGCTCCGTGCGGGCCAGGTTGGATCGCCGGCTGACCCTGGCGCAGGTCGACGTCGACGCGAATGGCGTCCTGCCGTTGTCAGCATCGCAGCGAACCTTTGAACGCGCCGTGGATTTCCGGCGATTCGTGCAGAAGGAGCTGCCGCCGCATCTGCTCGCACCTCCATTGGATGCTCCGGCCCTGGCCCGCGCGCAGGTGCCGCGCCTGGCCGCGCTGCCCGAGGATGTCGCCCGGCGCTGGCCCGCGGCCGACCTGGATCAGCTGCTTGCGCCCGGAGGGCTGGCCGCGCTGCCCATCGACCAGGAGGTTCCCGCCGCCCCCGACGCCGGCGGAGCCGATGCGGCGCGGCTGGCGCTGCGGGCGTTCCTCGCCCAACGCCTCGACCGCTATGACCTGCGCAACCATCCCGATGATCCCGTCGCGAGCGGCCTGTCGCCGTGGCTCGCGCAGGGCCACCTGTCCGCGCATCAGGTCGCGCTCGCGGTGCTGGCCCACGCCGGCTGGTCGCCCGACCGGCTGGCTGCCAGCGCGAGCGGAGGCAAGGATGGCTGGTGGGGTTGCACCCCGGCGATCGAGGGTTTCCTCGATGAACTCATCACCTGGCGCGAACTGAGCCACCACCACAGCCAGCGCGTGCCCGACGACGACCGCTTCGAATCCCTGCCCGCCTGGGCCCTGGCGACCCTGGCGCAGCATGCCGGCGATGCGCGCCCGGCGCTCTATTCCCCTGCCGATCTGGAAGCCGGCCGCACCCATGATCCGCTCTGGAACGCGGCCCAGCGCCAGCTGCGCGCGGAAGGCCGGATGCACGGCTACCTGCGCATGCTGTGGGGCAAATGGATCCTCGGCTGGTCGGCGGATCCGCGTGCGGCCTGGGACACCGCGCTGCGCCTCAACGACCGCTGGGCGCTTGATGGCGGCAATCCGAACAGCCTGGGCGGGGTCGCGTGGATCTTCGGCCGCTTCGACCGGCCGTGGGCGCCGCAACGCCCGGTGTTCGGCTGCCTGCGCTACATGACTTCCGGATCCACCGTCAAAAAGCTGCACTGCCGCGACTACCTCGCGCGCTGGACGGGCGTGGCCTGATGCCGACCAGCCGCTTCAGCGTCGATCTGCCGCATCCGCCCGCAGACGTCCTTGCCTGGCATGCGCGCCCCGGCGCCCTCGAGCGGATGGTGCCGCCCTGGGCCGGGATCCGGGTGCTCTCGCATCAGGGCGGTCTCACCGATCACCGGGTCGAGCTGTCCGTCCCGCTCGGCTGCGGCCTGCGCCGGCGCTGGATCGCCCAGCATCAGCCCTTGGCGACGGGCAGCGGATTCCGCGATGTGCAGGAGCGCGGCCCGTTCGCGCGCTGGGAGCACGAACACCGGTTCGAGGCGATCCCGGAAGGCTGCCGGCTGACCGATGCGATCACCTGGGATCCGCCGTTGGGGGCGCTGGGGCGTTGGCTGGCCGGCGGCCGGATCAGCCGCGAACTCGCGCGCACCTTCCGCTTCCGCCACGCCCGGCTGCGGGCGGATCTCGACCGCCATGCCGGCATCGCACCCCAGGTGGTCGCGCTCAGCGGCGCGGGCGGCCTGCTGGGAACGGCGTTGGCGGCGTTCCTCGGCAGTGGCGGGCATGCGGTGCGCCGGCTCAGGCGCCCAGGCGCAACCGCGGACGGCATCGCCTGGGATCCCGCCGCAGGCCGGCTCGATCCGGCCGCCCTCGCCGGTTGCGCTGCGGTCATCCATCTCGGCGGAGCGACCGTGGCGCAGCCCTGGACGGCACGGGGACGCGAGGCGATCCGCAGCAGCCGGATCGCGAGCACGCGGCTGCTCGCCGAGACCATCGCCCGCACCTCTCCCCGGCCCCGGACGCTGATCGTCGCCTCGGCCGTGGGGATCTACGGCGAGCGCGGCGAGGAGGAACTGACCGAGGAATCCCTGCCCGGCGGCGGCTTCCTGGCCGAGGTCTGCCGCGACTGGGAAAGCGCTGCGGATCCGGCCCGGGCGGCCGGCGTGCGCGTGGTGCATGTCCGCCTCGGTGTCGTGCTCGCGGCGGATGGCGGGGCGCTGGCGCGCATGCTGCCCCCCTTCCGGGCCGGACTCGGCGGGCGCATCGGCAGCGGTCGGCAATGGTTGCCGTGGATCCACCGCGACGACGCGGTGGCGGTGTTCCACCGCTGCCTCGTCGACGCGGACCTGAGCGGCGCGATCAACGCGGTGGCGCCGCAGGCGGTACGCCAGGGCGAGTTCGCCCGGACGCTCGCGCGGACCCTGCACCGGCCGTGCCTGCTGCCCCTGCCGGGCTTCGCCGTGGGGATGCTGCTGGGCGACATGGGGCGCTCGCTGCTGCTCGGCAGCCAGCGCATCGTGCCTGCTCGTCTGCACCAGGCCGGATTCGCCTGGCGCTTCCCCGAGCTGGCGGGGGCCCTGGCGGATGCGCTGGGACAACAATGAACCCAGGATCCGCCGGTTGGACGGATCCTGGGTCAGCGTGGATGGCAGATCGGTTCAGGCCTGGGCGGGAGCCGCAGCCACGGCCGGAGCCGCAGCGGCGGGAGCGCCTTCGAGACCATCGACCTCACCCGGGGTGAGGATGCCCTTTTCGACCAGGAGCGAGATCAGGCGCTCCTGCTTGCGGCGCAGGCGGTCGAGCGAGGTGCCGAGGTCGCCGTTGGGGCGCGGCGATCCGCCGACCGGCGCGGCGCGCGGGGTGAAGGTGCGCGGGGCCGAGGGACGGGCGCGCAGGTCGCCGCCATCGCGGTCGTTCTCGTACGGAGGCTGGTCGGCGCGTTCCTGGCGCGGCTCGGTCAGGGTGACCGACACGGCCTTCATGCCCTTCTCGCCGACTTCGAGATCGTAGTTGACCTTCTCGCCGACCATCAGGAAGCGGAAGCCTTCCATGCTGATGTTGTTCTGGTGCACGAAGACATCCTCGCCGCCATCATCTGGCTGGACGAATCCATAACCACGGCGGCGGTCAAAACGTACGACGGTTCCGATGGGCACGGCGATTTCCCCTTCTGGGATCTGGTGTTGCGGCTGGTGGCTTCAGGAATGGCACCGGCCGCGGAGGTGGCGGTTCTTCTGGTTTTGGCCCACGGTCGGCGGATCCTGAGGTCGACCGGGTGGCCCGGCATCATGTCGGGCACACGCAAACGCGCAAGGGTGGCCTCGCACCGCTTGCCGCTGCCGGCCCTGGGCCTACGCCTGCGCCGTGAACGAACCGACCCTGGCTGAAGAAGGCAACCTGCGCCTGGCTGCCGTCGCCCTGCCGGGCTGGCCGGCGGATCCCGTGCGCGAGACGGCGGCGGTGACCGCCGCCCTGGCCGGCGGATCCGTCAGCCCCTATGGCGCGTCCCTGCTCTGGTTCGCCATGCCCCCGGGCGACGAGCCGCCCGCGCGCTGGGAATGCGCCTGCGGCAGCGCGATCACCGGTCTGACCCGGGCCGGCATGAACCTGCCCGATGGCCGCCGGCTGCTGATCGAGGACTACCGCGACCTGCGCGCCCTGTCCCTGCCCCATGCCGGCCCCGTGCGCGCGGTGCCGGAGACCTGGAAGCGCCTGGAAGCCGTCGCCCGCAACCGCAACGCCCGCCTGCGCCCCTACTGGCGCGTGGCCTTGCGCCGGAAGCGGCTCGCCGATGGCAACCTGCTGCCGGTGACCGAAGTCAGCATCTTCCTCGATCGTTGAGGCTGCCAGGCGTGCGCATCGATCTCGTCACCCTGTTCGCCGACGCCTGCGAGCCCTATCTCGACGCGAGCATCGTCGGCCGGGCGCGGCGGCGGGCGCTGGTCGAGCTCGCCTGCCATGATCCCCGCCGCTGGGCCGGAGGCCGGCACCGCAAGGTCGATGACCGCCCGTTCGGCGGCGGACCCGGCATGGTGCTGGCGGCCCCGCCGATCGCCGGCTGCCTCGACCACCTGCTCGCGCGCTCGGCCAGGCCGCGCCTGCTCATCACCGATCCCAAGGGCCGCCAGCTCGACCAGACGCTGGTGCGCGAGCTGGCCGGGGAAGCGCATCTCATCGTGCTCTGCGGCCACTACGAAGGCATCGATCAGCGGATCCTCGACCTCTACAAGCCCGAGCCGTTCTCGGTCGGGCCGTACGTGCTCAGCGGCGGCGAGCTCGCCGCGCTCATCCTCGTCGATGGGGTCGTGCGCCTGATCCCCGGCGCGCTCGGCAACGACCGTTCCGCCGTCGAAGAGACCCACACCCCAGGCCACGGGGCCGACCATCCCTGCTGGACCCGCCCGCCGGAATTCCGCGGCCTGACCCCGCCCGAGGTGCTCCTGTCCGGCGACCACGCCGCGATCGAACGCTGGCGCAGCCGCCAGCGTTCGGCGACCTGATCGGGCGGCCTCACCTTCCCAGCTTTTCCAGGTACTGCTTCGCCTGGAAGCTCGCCTTGGTGCCGGCGCATCGTTGCACGGCTTCTTCCAGCCGGGCGCGGAAGGGGCGGATCTGGGCGCGCCATTTCTCCAGTTCTTCGCTGGGATCCTTGACCTCGACGAAGTTGGGGCTGACGGTCATCTTGCGGCCGGTCGCGAAGGGCGGCAGCTTGGGCACCGGGACGCGCACCAGCAGCGGGTAGTAGCCGATGCCGAGGCGGATGATCTGGTCGTGCTTGAGCTCCTTGCCGGCGAGCCAGGCCGTGCAGCCGGCCATGGGGTTGCTGTAGCGCAGCGCCTGCGGCCGGGTGCCCTCGATGACCGAGTAGAAGTACCAGATCTGGCTGCCCTTGTTGCCGCTGAGCGTGGTGAGGTCGATGGCCGACCGCGAATTCCAGACATCCCGGTTGTAGAGATCCTTGCTGAGTCCGGACGATGATGCCACCAGCTTCGCATCGAGCGCCTGGCAGGTGGCCTCGCCGACCTTGGTGCCCGGCACCAGCTGCGCGGCGGCAGGACCGCCCAGCGCCGCGAAGTGCTCGGCAGCGGTCCCGCCCGTGAACGGACCCGCGACCAGCCAGGCCGGAGGACCGACGGATTCATAGGCCTTGGCGACCGGGACGCCTTCGGGCGGCACGAAACCGGCGACGGGAGGCAGGGTGGGCAGGTCCTCCTGCGGCACGATGGTCGGCAGCTGGACGCAGGAATCGAACAGCTCCTTCACCGAAACGTCGTATTCGAGCTGCCGCCCCTCGTCGGTGGTGGTCTGGAAGCAGGTCAGCGAGCGCTTGGTACGCACGTACATGCGGTCCTGGTCGAAGACCGGGCCGCTGAAGGTCGGCGCATCGAAGAAACTGCGGCCGATCACCATCGGAAGCTGACCAATCCGCACCACCGCGACCTCAGCCTTCTTGGGATTGTACGGATTGCCGTCGCAATAGCCCTGGGTGACGTAGAGATAGTCGCCGCAGAGCGACGGCGGCACGTAATCCATGGCCCCGGTTTCGATGATCGGCATCTGCTCCCAGAGCTTGCTGCCATCGACTGGATCATATTTCATCGCGCCGACCCAGGGTGGACTGGTCTTACCGCCGACCAGGTGGGTCTTGGCGGAACCGTACAGAAAGCCGTCGTGGGCGAGCACGCCACCACCGCCACCCTTGCGCAGGAAGCGCAGACCGAGCTGGTCCGGACTCTCGCCCCAGAACTCGGCGACGATGCCGCCCGTCCACACCCGGTTGCCGCTGGTCCAGGCCTGGTAGCCGGGCGGAGTACCGGTCCCGCTGTTGAGCAGCAGGCCGTCGCTGGCGCGCCAGGCGGAATGCCAGCTCAGGACGACATCGAACGGCCCGTCCGGACCTTTCAGGCGCAGGGCGCGCAGGCTGCCGGGCGCGCCGCTATATCCGATGCTGGCCTTGGCCGTGCCTTCCCAGACTTCCTTGCCGGTGGCGAGATCGAGAGCGACGACGCAGTGGTAGCTTTCTTCGGGATTGAGCGGCTGTTTCGAGGTCTCGATGAGCAACGGCGTCGGCTTCAGCTTCAACCGCTTCTCGATGTTGCCGCCGACCACCACGCGGTCGCCGATGACCACCGGCGAGTGGGCGCAGGCAAGGGCGTTGTTGAGCAGCGTATCGACCAGCCATTTGCGGTTGCCATCGTGGTCATAGCACGCCACCGCGCCGGTGGCGTAGCGCACGACGATGTTCTTGGCATCGATCGCCGGAGTCGCCATGGCGTAGCCGGTGTAGTCGTTGCTGGTCTTGCCGCCGACCTGGCGTTTGCGCAGGATGCTCCAGCCGGGCAGTTTCGCACCGGTGCGCTCATCGATCTTCGCGCTCAAGGCATCCGCCTCGTCCTGCAGTTTCTTCTTCTGGTCCTCCTTGAGCTTGTCGCATTCATCACGAAGTCTCTCCTCGATCGTCTTGCGCTCGGACCGCCATTTCTCGACCTCCGGGTCGGCTTCCTTGGTGCCATAGATGTTCGCCAGCTGGTCGAAGGCGGCCTCCGCCGGGCCGCGCTCGTTCTCCGGCCAGAGGTCGGCGAGGCTGCTGGCGCGCTTCCAGATCACCGCGCCGGTCAGCTTGTCGAGGCAGTACAGCACATGCGGTTCGCTGTTGACGTAGATGCGGTCGCCGAAGACCACCGGATAGCCGTGCGTGAAGGCGGGCAGTTCGGTGCGCCAGCGCACGTTGACACCCTTGTCCACGTCCCAGGCCAGCGGAGGCCGACCCTGCGACGGCGCGGGGAACGACCCCGTACCGTTGCCGCGGAAGTTGTAAGTCACCCCGCCGCCATCCGATGCGGCCGCCGCACGCGCCGCCACCGTGGCGGCATCGGCCGGCACACCCCGGGTGCAGAACGACAGCCTGAATCCCGTGCCGGAGCCGTTGATGCCGTCATCGCGGCAACGGAATACCAGCTCGTTCACACCGGCTTTCAGGTGGATCCTGAAGACCGACACCTTGGGAAGGGTCACGCCGTCGAGGTCCAGCTCGCTGACCCAGGCCAGGCGGTCGTTGACCCATAATTGCCCGGCATCGCGCGGCTTCGCCTCGGCCCAGACGTCCATCTCCCTGGGGGAATTGAGCAGGGCATGGGCGAACCAGAACGAGCGTTTCACCCCGTAGATGGGGACACGGGTGTTGTAGGCGGCCCAGCGGTCGGGAATGAGGAGATCCTGCCAACGACCGCTGCCGACCTGCGCCGGAACGGTCCGCACCACCGCGGTCGGCGGCACGACGTACGTCTTGATCGGGAACGGCTTGTGGTCCAGGTAATCGTTGATGCCCTCGATCCAGTCGGGATGGAGGTAGAGATGCTCGGGGAAATCCTTGCTGTTCGTCTCATAGCGGGCGAAATCCAGGGGGACCCATTCGGGCAGGCCGGGCACCAGGTCGTCGCTGCGCAGCGGAGCCGGGAAGGGGCCGGTGACCGACCACTCATTGACGATCTGCCAGCGCTGAGGCCCTGCGCTGCCGGTCTCAGCGGGGAGCGTCCAGTTGCCGGCAGCGTCCTTGGCGAGGGGGCTGAAACCGAAGTACGGCCCGAATTGCGGATCTCCGGATCCGCAGAAGCCGATCGCATGGTTCTTGGCCGCGGCCTTGGCCGGATCGAAAGCAGCCCCGATCCGGTGCAGGCGGGCGAGATGGGCGCTGATCTCGGCCGGGAAGCGCGGCGCGTTGGCGGCGTGCTCCTTGGCCAAGGCCTCAACCTTGCTCGGGTGCGCGTGCTCCGGCCTGGCCAGGTCGTAGCGCGCCGGCGGCACCCGGTTCGCCGCCAGGGCGGCCTCGAAGCTTTTCGGATAGGCTGCGAGAACCAGGCCGGCCGCACGCAATTGACGGTAGGCCTGGGTCGCCAGCTCATGCGCCTTGATCAGTCCCGCATCGCCGCTGCCCAGATCCTCCTTGCCGGTCGGACCGGCGATGGCGATCTGCCCCATCACGGGGGACACCACGCCGGTGATCGCATCCTTGTCGGGTCCGAGTTCGCCGGTGACGACATAGGTCCCGCTGATCTTCCCATCGGCGATGCGCGCCTCGATGTCCAGGCTGGTGAAGCGCGGCAGATGATCGGCCGGTATCCACTGGTCGGGATTGAGGGTGATCTTCAGGGTTCCCCGGATCTGGTCGCCGGTCTGGACCAGACCGCTCGCATCGGCGTGGTGGATCGCGGAATTGAACACGCCGCGGGCAGGTCCGCCGTACCACGTCGTGCCACGCCGATAGAGGGTGACGACCATCGCCCGGTGCCGGCTGAGGTGCTGCGCCTCCAGCTCGACATCGATCGGCGGCAGCGCCTTGGCGTCCTCGGCCGCCTTCTGGTTGATCTGCGCCACCACCCGGTCGCGGGCGGCGATGATGCCGGCGAGGTTCTCCCGGGCCGTGACCAGGGGATCCGCCTCCCCGGCGCAGAGCGTCTGGCAGCAGAGCAGGACGGCGAAACCGGACAGGATGCGGGCAGGCATGAAGACTCCTCGTCAGGAAGAAGGGTTACGGCCAATCCGTGCAGTCGTTGATGCCAGGCCGTTGCCATGGTGCAACCGCGATGCCCCCACCTGGGGCGGCATCAGGCCTGGTGCCACGGGAACGCCTGGGTCAGCGGGATTTCCTCAAGGCCGAGCGCAAGCATAACCACGCGGTCGAAGCCCACCGCCACCCCGGCGCAGTCGGGAAGCCCGGCCGCGATGGCGTCGAGGAAGCGGCGGTCGAGCTCGGGCCGGGGTTCCGGCCGTCGGGCGCGCTCGGCCTGCAGCCGCCGCTCCAGTTCGGTCGCGTCGCTCAGTTCCCAGTAGCCGTTCGCCAGCTCGATCCCGTCGCGGTAGAGCTCGAAGCGCGCCGCTACCGGATGACCCTCGGCATCCTGGCGCAGGCGGGCCTGGGCGCAGGCCTCGGCCGGATAGTCGGTGAGGATGGTCCATCGCCCCCGGCCGAGCTGCGGTTCGACCTCGCGGGTCAGGATCAGGTCGAGAGCCACGCCGCGATCGAAGCCGCCAGCCACCTGCGCCACGGCGGCATCGGCGCCCAGGCAGGCGATCAGCTCCTCAGTTGTCGCTTGGCACGGGTCGATGCCGGCGTGGACGATGAAGGCCTGGCGCCAGGCGATGGTCTCGCTCGCCGCACCGAAGCCGGTCAGATCCGCAAGCAGCGCCACCACCTCGGCCGCCAGCTGGCGATCGTCCCAACCCGGCCGGTACCATTCGAGCATGCGGAACTCGGGCGCATGCCGACGACCCTGTTCGCCGACCCGGAAGGCCGGAGCCAGCGTCCACACCGCCCCGGCACCAGCGCAGACCAGCCGCTTGAGCGGATGCTCGGGCGAGGTCGGCAGCCAGCGTGGACCGGAGTCGGTATCCAACCGCATCGCCACGACGCCATGATCGAGGTTCGCGCCGCCCTGCAGCACCGGCGTGTCGACCTCGAGCACAGCACGCGCACGGAAGAATCCACGCGTGCGTTCGACCAGCTCCGCCCGGCGGCGCAACACCGCCAGGGTGGCGGATGGCCGCCAGGAATCGCTCACTTATCGACGCGGCCGGTGTACTCGCGGGTCTGGGTGTTGATCGAGATGCGGTCGCCCTGGGCGACGAAGATCGGCACCTTGATCTCGGCCCCGGTCTGGAGCTTGGCCGGCTTCATGACCCGGCTCTGGGTGTCGCCCTTCACCGCCGGTTCGGTGTAGATCACTTCCATGATCACGGTGTTGGGCAGGCGCAGCGAGATCGGCTCGCCGTTCCAGAGGGTGACCATGCAATCCATGTTCTCGAGCAGGAAATCCTTGTCCTCGGCCACCACCTTGGCCTGCACGGTGACCTGCTCGAAGCTGGTCTTGTCCATGAAGACGAAGCCGTTGGCGTCGCTGTAGAGGTACTGCATCTCGATGTCGCTGACATCGGCGCCCTCGCACTTCTCGCCGCCGCGCAGGGTCTTTTCCAGCACGTTGCGGGTGATCAGGTTCATCACGCGCAGCTTGTAGAACGCGTTGCCCTTGCCGGGCTTGACGAAGTTGACTTCCTGGACCTGCCAGGGGGCGTTGTCGAAGAGGAGCTTGGTGCCCTTGCCGACGTCGCCGATGTTCAATGTGCCCATGACGGACCCTCTTGTGCGGTTGCGGCCGGCAACGGAAGGTGCCGGCCATGGACGGGTCGAGGACGCTAGCGGAGCCCCCGCCCGATGCCAGCCCGGCGCGCTGGCAGCACCTCCTGGCGCAGGCGGTCCGCGATCCGGCGGAACTCCTGCGCCTGCTCGACCTGCCCGCCGACCTGCTGCCCCCGGCGGCCGCGACCAGGGGATTCCCGCTCCTGGTGCCGCGCGGCTTCGTGGCCCGGATGGAACGGGGCAACCCCGACGATCCGCTGCTCAGGCAGGTGCTGCCGATCGCGGCCGAGACCGCAGCCGTCGCCGGCTTCACCGCCGACCCCCTCGCCGAACACGCTGCGGACGCCTGCGGCCGGGCGGGAAGCGGCGCGGTGCCGGGGCTCCTGCACAAGTACCGCAACCGCGTGCTGCTGGTCACCACCGCCGCCTGCGCCGTGCACTGCCGCTACTGCTTCCGCCGCCACTTCGACTACCGATCCCTGCCCACCGGCCCCGCCTGGTGGACACCGGCCCTGGCCGCCATCGCCGCCGATCCGCTGATCGACGAGGTCATCCTCAGCGGCGGCGATCCGCTCACCCTGCCCGACGCGCAGCTCGCGGCGCTCGCCGCCGACCTCCGCGCCCTGCCTCGGATCCGCCGCCTGCGCCTGCACACCCGCCTGCCCGTCGTCCTGCCCGAACGCATCGACCCGGCACTGCTGGCCTGGCTCTGTCAACCCGGCCCGACACCGGTGGTGGTCATCCACGCCAACCATCCGGCCGAGATCTCCACCGAGGTCGCCACCGCCTGCCGCCGCCTGCGCGACGCCGGCGTGCTGGTGCTCAACCAGTCGGTGCTCCTCGCCGGAGTGAACGACCACGCCCAGACCCTCGCCGCGCTATCGCTCAGGCTGTTCGATGCCGGCGTGCTGCCCTACTACCTGCATGTCCTCGACCGCGTCGCCGGCGCCGCGCATTTCCTGGTCGATGACAGCCGCGCCCGCGCGCTCCACCGCGAGCTCGCCGCGCTGCTGCCCGGCTACCTGCTGCCGCGCCTGGTGCGCGAGGTCGCCGGGGAGGCGAGCAAACGCACCCTCGCCTGAGCCGGTCCGGACCGGGCCGGCGGCTCGGTTGCAGCCCCCGGTCGATCTTCTACCGTCCGCCCTGCCACGGTTCGCTGATGATTCCTTCGTGGCCCCGTAGCTCAGCGGATAGAGCGGCGGTTTCCTAAACCGCAGGTCCTTGGTTCAAGTCCAAGCGGGGTCGCTGCCGCAAAGGCCGATGGCGCTCTTGGCACGGGCGGTATTCCGGGGGTAGACTTCCGGGTCCGCCCGAACCCAGGAAACCGCCATGCGCGTCATCACCCCGTCGTCCGCTCTGCTCACCGCCGCCGCCCTCGCCCTGGGCTTCGCCTCGGCCTCGGCCGCCGACAGCCTGGCGCTGCGGATCTCGCAATCGGTGAAGCAGCCGATCGAAGCCGCCGCCAAGGCGTTCGCCGCCAGCCATCCCGGCTTCGAGTTCTCCGTGAATCCCTGCGGTACCGCAGCCAGCGTCAAGGCGGTCGGAACCGGCGATGCCGCCCTGGGGGCGGCGGTCCGGCCGCTCAAGGATGATGAGCAGTCCACCTACCCCGATCTGATCCTGAAGCCGTACTGCTTCGATGCGGTGGTGCTGGTGGTGCACGCCGAGAACCCGGTCGCCAACCTGACCTCCGCCCAGGTGCAGGACCTCTGCACCGGCAGGATCGCGAACTGGAAGGAGATCGGCGGCAAGGATGAGGCGGTGGTCGGCATCAGCCGCACCGAGGCCAACGCCATCGTCGAATTCTTCGAATCGAAATTCGGCCTGCAGCACAGCCTCGAGGGCGCCGGCAAGGCCCAGACCATGGAGTTCCATGCCAAGGGGGCGAAGGAGCCCGGCACCGCGAAGATGGCGGTCACCGGCACGCACAAGGACGCCCTGGCGCAGGTGATCGCCAATCCTGGGGCTTTCTCGTACGTCCCGCTCGGGGATGCCTCGGTCATGCAGGCGAAGGGGGCGGTCAGGATCGTCAGTCTCGATGGGATCGCCGTGACCGAGGCCAACATCCGCAACAAGTCCTATCCCCTCGCCCGCACGGTCTTCCTGGTGACCAAAGGCGAGCCGCAGGGCCTGCTCGGCGAGTTCGTGGCCATGCTCCTGGGACCGGACGGCCAGAAGCTGGCCGTCGCCGGCGGCAACGTCGCGCTCGCCCCCTGAATCCAACCGCCGGGGATTTCCGCCATGGCCACGGCCCGCCGTTCCAGTCTGCGCCGCCGCCTGATCTGGACGCTCACCCTGGGGGTGGGCGTCCTCCTGGCGATCCTCGCCACCCTGACCGTGTGCAATCAGGCCCGGGCGACGGCGTCATCCAAGGCCGGATTGACCACGGCAGCGACCACCTTCAGCGCGCACCAGCGCGAGGACTACGCGGCGCTCGGCAACGACATCAAGCAGCGGGCGAAGGCCGCCCTGGAACTCAAGCTCACCGCCCTCGCCCGCCTGATGGCCGGACTCGCCGCCACCCCGATCCTGACCAACAGCGAATCCGAGCTGGATGCGTTCTGCCTCGCCGCCGATGCCGACCCCGACGTGCGCTGGGTCTGCATCACCGATGCCAAGGACCGTCCGCTGAGCAGCCACCTCACGCCGGAAGCCCGCCAGCTCGCCAGCGCCGATGGTGTGGCTGGAGCCGGCCCGGCGATGGGCGTGGCGGAGCTGCTCAAGGCCGTGCCCCTGCTGAAGAAGGTGGTCGTCCTGCGCCAGGA
This sequence comes from uncultured Candidatus Kuenenia sp., assembly GCA_964654285.1. GTDB lineage: Bacteria > Planctomycetota > UBA11346 > UBA11346 > UBA11346 > BJHQ01. The sequence continues at coordinate 244,996 of CAZZJC010000001.1, read as the reverse complement.
CGTGGTCGCCGGCAAGAAGGTGGTCGGCCGGGTGATCGTCGTCGCCAGCCAGGAGTCGCTGGCCCAGCAGGAACAGGAGATATCGAACCGGTTGACCGCCCTGGACCAGTCCAGCGCCGAAGCCTTCGCCAGCCTGCAGCAGACGGTGATCGACGGCATCAGCACCGCGGGCCGCGAGACCCTGATCATCTTCCTCGCCATCTCCGGCGCCGGCCTGCTCATGACCATGCTGGCGGTGGCCGGCTTCGCGCGCTCGATCACCCGTCCCATCGACCAGGTCGGTTCCGTCGTCGATGCCCTCGCCACCGGCGACCTCACCCGCAAGGTCGCGCTCAAACGCAACGATGAGATCGGCGCCATGGCGGACGGGCTCGACCGCACCATCGATTCGCTGCGCGCCTCGGTCGGCGCCATCGAACACGGCACCCAGGGCCTGACCACGGCGGCCCAGGCGCTGACCGGCATCAGCACGGGGCTCGACGCCAGCGCCAGCGGCCTGGCGGACCAGGCAGGCACGGCCTCGGCCGGATCGCAGCAGGTCTCGCAGCACGTCAGCGTGATCGCCGCCGGGGTGGAGGAACTCGGGGCCAGCGTGTCCGAGATCGCCCAGAACGCGCAGCAGGCGGCCCAGGTCGCCGGCGAGGCGGTCGGCCTCGCGGATGCGACCAGCGCGACCATGGGCCGGCTGGATGCATCGACCACCGAGATCGGCTCCATCGTCAAGCTGATCAGCGCGATCGCCGGGCAGACCAACCTGCTCGCGCTGAACGCCACCATCGAGGCCGCCCGCGCCGGCGAGGCCGGACGCGGCTTCGCCGTGGTCGCCAACGAGGTCAAGGCCCTGGCGCGCAAGACCGGCGAGGCCACCGCCGAGATCGGCGCCAAGACCGCCGCGATAACCGCCACCGCCCAGGAGGCGACCGCGGCGATCCAGCGCATCCTGGCGATCATCCGCACCATCAACGACCTCCAGCAGTCGATCGCCTCGGCGGTCGAGGAGCAGTCGGTGACCACCAAGGAGCTGGCCGGCAACATCAGCGAGGTGGTGAAGGGCAGCAACGACATCGCCGGCTCGATCACCCAGGTCGCCCAGACCGCGCAGCAGACCCGGGGCAACGCCGGCGACACCCTGCGCGCCGCCGAGGAGATGGCGCGGCTCGCCGCCGAACTGAAGGTCGCGATCGCCCGCTTCCGCCTCTGATCGCGGCAATCCACCACGACCCGCCACGGCGATGGCCATGATGGACAGCGCCCACCCGGGACGGATCCTGCCGGCATCGCGGCAGCCACCAGCGCCACACCGGCGCCCCAAGCCGCACCAAGGAGCACCGCATGGCATTCGAAGCCGAACTCGCCGACGCCAAATCCAAGCTGGAGAAGGCCCTCGCCGCCCTCGCCAACGACTTCAAGCACCTGCGCACCGGCCAGGCCACCCCGGCCCTGATCGAGCACGTCCAGGTCGAGGCCTACGGCAGCCGCATGCCGATCGTCCAGGTCGCGTCGATCACCGTGCCCGAACCGGCGATGCTCCTGGTCAAGCCCTTCGACAAGTCGACCATCAAGGCGATCGAGAAGGCCCTCAGCGAGGCCCAGCTCGGCATGACCCCGCAGAGCGACGGCAGCGTCATCCGCCTCAGCCTGCCGCCCCTGTCGACCGAGCGCCGCAAGCAGCTCTCGGCCCAGGCCAAGGAGGAGACCGAGAAGCACAAGGTCGCGATGCGCGGCAACCGCCGCGACGCGATCAAGGACATCGAGACCAAGGCCAAGGCGCAGAAGGTGTCCGAAGACGTGGTCAAGAAGACCACCGAGAAGATCACCGAACTGCTCAAACAGTACGAGGCCAAGGCCGAGGCCGCGCTGAAGGACAAGGTCGAATCGATCATGAAGTTCTGACCCGGGAACCGACCCGCCGTTTAGGCATCAGCGTTGTTGCGGCTGTCGGGTTGTCTTCCGTAGGTTAAATCCCGCCCAACGGCCGCCGGAAAATTCCGGTGGCCGTTGTTCTCTTTCCCTGTTCGACCCGAGCAGATCGATCTCTTCTCATCTTCGTCGCCACTGACGACGAGAATGGTCCGACGTCTACGCCGCCGGGCTGACCAGCTTGCCGGCGCCGATGCGCCACGGGACCGGACGGCCGGCGCATTCCCAGGCGAGAACGAGCAGCACCGGCAGATGGGCGGCGACGCTGACCCAGAGCAGCGCGGCGCCGGGTTCGGTGCCGGCGAGGCGGTGCAGCCAGTAGAGCGGCGCGAGCACGGTCAGCAGCACCAGGCCCCACGAACGGGTGAACGGCAGCAGCACGACCAGCGGGGCGAGATACCACGGATGCAGGCTGGGCAGGCAGATCAGCACCACCGCGATGAGCTTGGCGGTGAGATCCGCGCCAGCGGCGCCTTCCAGATCGCGATGGGTGCGCAGCACCAGCCAGATGCCGGCAGCGGCGAACCCGGCCAGGAGCGAGACCACCACCTTGTTGGCGAATTCCGGGGGGATGAGCGCCGGCACGCAATCGACGAGCAGGCGCATGAAGGGTTCGAGCACCCCGTGGTGGTGCTCGCCGGCGAACTGGCTCAGGCCGACGAACAGGCCGGTGCCGGCGGGGAGGAACGGCAGCAGGCAGATGGCGGCCACCACCGCCGGCAGCAGCAGCCAGCGCCAGCTCCGCCCGCGCATCAGGGGCAGCAGCGCGATCGCCGCGATCGGCTTGGCCAGCGCCGCCAGGCTGGCGGCGACCATGGCGCGGCCCGCATGCCGGCCCGCCGCGAGGTAGGCCGACAGGGCGAGCAGCAGCATGCAGAGCGCATCGAGGTGGCCCTCACCGCTCAGGAACAGCGGTCCGACCGGATTCCAGGCCGCGATCAGCAGCGCGCTGGTGGGCAGGCCGGCACGGGCGAGCAGCGCCAGCACCAGGACGAGCGCGGCGGCCTCGACGATGAGCGCCGCGATCTTGATCGCCTTGGGATCGGAGGAGAACGCGGTGACCAGGCCCTGCAAGGCGAGCGACAGGGGCGGCGTGCCGGCGGTGGCCTGGCCGCTGTGCGCGACCACCGCGCCCAGCACCTCGGGGCTCACCGCATGGCGTTCGAGCTTGGTGATCCGCACCGTCTCGGGGTCGCCCGGCGACACCGCATAGGGGTTGAGCTGCACGGCGAGCTGGCGTCCCTCGACCACCGCGCGCGCAGCGTCGGGCGAAGGCACCATGCCCATGGTGACGATGCGCATGGCGAGGGCGATCACCGCGATCCACACCAGCACCCCGCCCCGGCCAGGGCGCAGACGGACCACTGCGACCGAGGCGATGTAGAGCGCGCCCATGAGCAGGCCCAGCACCGCGAAGGTGCGCGGGTGCTGCCACCAGGATTCCGGCCACCAGCCGATGGTGGCGGCGAGGGCGACCAGCCCCAGGCCCAGCGGCACCAGCCAGGGCATAGCGGTGGCCCGGCCGAGGGCCGGTTCGATCCGGGAGTCGCTGTCGGTCAGGCCGGCGCCGGCCTGGGCCAGCTGCGCCGATCTGCGCTCGCGGATGCACGCCACCGCCATCCAGGCGAAGCCGCTGAGGTACAACGCCAGCAGCGGGGTGATCCAGGTATGGTCGCCGGTCAGGCCGAGGCCGAGGCCGAGCGCGGCCCAGGTGGCGCAGAACAGCTCCGCCATGCCGCTCGCCTGGCTCGGCTTGTAGCTGCCCGCGCCGGCTCCCTGCTTGGGCGTACGCACGAACTCGCTCTGCCGGCCGACCACCGCCTGCCAGACCGCGATGGTGTTCGACACGGCGATGCCGGTGCCGAACGCGGCCAGCGCGGGCAGGCTGGCCAGGCGGCGCCAGCCCTGGCGGCCCTCCAGGACGAACTGGCTCGCGACGTAGACCAGGATCGGCGACATCGCCCCGACCAGGAAGGACACCACGCCTGCGCCCAGCACCCAATGCGGCACGCGGTCGAGGATCACCAGCGCGAACGGCGCCGTGAACAGGCTGACCAGCATGAGCGGATGGATGAGGTAGTGCGTCATGTGCACAGACGCGGCGATTTTCACGTGCAGATTGAACTTCTCGGCCCGCCACACCCGGGGCAGCAGCTTGAGCGCGGTCTGGATCGACCCCTTGGCCCAGCGGAACTGCTGCGACCGCCAGGCGCCGACCGACGCGGGGATCTCGCCCGGAACCATCAGGCCGAGGCGGTAGGTGCAGCGCCAGCCCGCCATCTGCGAACGGTAGCTGAGATCCATGTCCTCGGTGAGGGTGTCATGTTCCCAGCCGCCGCCGGCGATGATCGCCTCGCGCCGCCACAGCCCGCAGGTGCCGTTGAAGTTCATCGCCAGGCCCGACCAGGCGCGCGCACCCTGCTCGATCGCGAAATGCCCGTCGATGCCCAGGGCCTGGGCCCGGGTCAGGAAGTTGGTCTCGCGGTTGAGATGCCCCCAGCGCCCCTGCACCAGCCCGAGTCCGGGATCAGTGAGCAGCGGCCGGATGGCGATCTTGAGGAAATCCGGGTGGGGCACGAAATCCGCATCGAAGATCGCGATGAACGGCGCGTCGTCCTGCTGCATGCCCTTGTCGAGCGCCCCGGCCTTGAAGCCGGTGCGGTCGGTGCGGTGCAGGCTGACCGCGTTCAGCCCCTGGGCCCGCAGGCGGGCGCAGGCGGCACGGCCGATCTCGACCGAATCGTCGGTGGAATCATCGAGCAGCTGGATGCGCAGCTTGTCCGCCGGCCAGTCCAGCCGGCCGACCGCATCGATGAGCCGCGTCACCACATCGCGTTCATTGAACACCGGCAGCTGCACCAGCACGCACGGCAGCTGGTCATCCGGCGGCAGCGGCGTCGCCGCCTCGCGCGCCGCGATGGCCAGGGCGGCCCGGCGCTGGCGCAGGAACAGCACCAGCAGCCAGAGGCTGTGCAGGCCGTAGAAAGCCAAAAGAATGACCACGACAGCGTAGATCACCGCTGCGACGGTCGCGAACGAAGCGAACGTTTCCATGAAGGGGCGGGAGTGTCGGAAGCTTCCGACGCCGGTCAATCGAAGCGTCCGCCCTGGATCCCCCGCACCACGCTCTTCCGTATGCGTGTCCACCATGCGTTTCATGAGGGCTCCGGCTCTCATCGACCATCGCGGTGGCGATGGCTACGACAGCCGGCATCGTGTGCATCTCCTGCGGAGACCCCCATGCCTAACTTGCCCATCCCATCCGCCGTCCTCGTCCTGCTCGCCCTTGCTGGCAGCGGCCTGCGTGCCGGCGATGCGGCGCCTGAGGCTTCGCCTGCGGCCGCACCGGCGGCTGGGAACATCGCCCCTGACGAACTCGACGCGCTCCTCGCCGAGGTCAAGCCGCCAGCGCGCTTCGCCAGCCACAAGCCGCGCTTCAGCGTGACCGAGGGCGAGCACACCTTCATCGGCAAGGACGGTCCCGAGACGTGGAAGTTCTGCTTCCTCAAGGACGGCGACCGCTTCATCGGCTACATGCCGAAGAGCGGATTCCACGGCGGCACGATCTACCTGCTGAGCCACGACCCCGCCGCCGCGGTCACGGCCGTGCCCCTGCCCGGCGAGCGCTTCCACATCGATTCCGCGCACGGCATCGCCTTCCGGGCGGACCAGTTCACGCCGGATGAGAACGGCTCGAAGCAGTGGAACGTCAAGGACCAGTCGGCATGGACGGTCGAGGCCGACGGCGCTGAATTGCTGCTCACCCGCAAGTTCACCGGCAAGCACGTGTTCAGGAAGTGGGAGCATTCCAGCCCCAAGGGCGACAAGGAAGGCATCGCCGTCGACCACGTCGGCACCTTCCGCCTGCGCTGCCATCCGCAGTACGGCTACACCATCGATGCCGAATGGCGCACTGGCCTCAAGCCCGTCATCACCGGCCAATACGTCAGCCTGATGCCGCCGTCGCTGTCGAATCCCTGGATGGGCGAGGTGCTGCACCAGCGCGTCGCGCTGTGCTCGGCCAAGGAGCCCGGCTGGACCGGCCATGCCAACAACCACTACGCGATCGACGTGTGCGATAGCGACCGCGAGCTCTGGACCCTGCGTGACGGCGGTTTCGTCACCTACCTCGACCGCAAGCAGGGCTGGAGCTGGACCCAGACCCTCGCCGGCGGTGCCGCTGCGCTCGGAGTCTGCAACGTGCATGCCGACCAGGATCTCTGCGTGCAGTGGCCGAAGGATCTCAAACCCGCTGACAACGGCCTGACCTACCACACGGTCAGGGTGCGTCAGATGCGCCTGCCGCCCGAGATGACCCAGCGGATCTGGGACGGCATGAAGCTGCGCTGGACCGATGCGCCCATCGTCGTGCTGCCGCTGGGCAAGGTCTGCGACTTCGAGGACCAGCCGCTGACCTCGGGCGTCAACGCCATCGGCCTGACCTTCGTCAAGGGTGCCGTCCCGCCGATCGCCACCGACGTCGGCCATTCGGGCAAGCGTTCCATGGTCGTGAAGGGCCTGGTGTGGCCGAACCTGCCGCAGGCGGTGCTGAAGCCGAAAGTGCGCTACCGCCTGGAAGGCTGGTACCTGGTCAAGGAGGCCACCGCCGACGACCGCGCCGCGCTGAAAGCGGCATTCCTCGCCAAGGCGGAAAAAGACAGGAAATCCTACGACGCCAAGGTCGCCAAGGCGGCGAAGGACGGCAAGCCCGCGCCAGCGCCCTGGGTCGAGCCGGTCTGGCAGGAACCCGGCCCTGCCGCCGCGTCGATCAGCGCCGACTTCTACCAGTGGTCGCCGCACAACGCCGGCGACTTCACCTTGCGCCAGGGCACCGGCGAAGTCAAAGCCGGTCCGGATTGGCAGCAGGTCTGGATCGAGTTCGACAGCCCAGCCTGGGGTCCGTTCGCCGACGTGCGCTTCACCTGCAGCAATGGCGGCACCGCCTATCTGGATGACTTCTGCCTGCGCGAGGTCGGCCCGGCGACCGGTGCACCGACCGCGTTCGGCCCTGCGCCTGCCGCCGGCAGCCAGGAAACCTCCAGGCCATGAGCGACCGGCCGGTCCGCTGGGCGATCATCGGTCCGGGCGGTATCGCCAGGAAGTTCGCCGCCGCGCTGCCGGCGGTCGCGGGAGCGAGACTGGTCGCAGTCGCGTCGCGTGACTGCGGTCGGGCCAGGATCTTTGCACGTGAAAACAATGCCGAGCGCAGCACCGATTCGGTCGCGGCGGTGGCCGAGGCCCGCGACATCGACGCGGTCTATGTCGCCACCCCGCACCCGTTCCATTGCGCCCCGGCCCTGGCGTGCCTCGCCGCCGGCAAGGCGGTGCTGGTGGAAAAACCGCTCGCGCTCAACGCCGCCCAGGTGGAATCGCTCGTCGCCGCCTCGCGCCAGCACCAGGCGTTCCTGATGGAAGCGATGTGGACGCGCTTCCTGCCGGCATGGCGAACCGTCGCGGAATGGATTGCCGCTGGCCGCATCGGTGAACCGCGCCTGGTCAGCGCCGACTTCGGGTTCCGCTGCGGCTGGGATCCGCACAGCCGGCTGCTCAACCGCGACCTGGCCGGCGGTGCGCTCCTGGATGTCGGCGTCTATACCCTCGCCGCCGCCAACAGCATATTCCCCGGCCCACCGCTGGGCATCGCCGGTTTCGCCCATCTCGGCGCAACGGGTGTGGATGAGCAGTCCGTCGCCGTGCTGTCCTGGCCGAGCGGCCAGCTCGCCCGCCTGGCCGCCGCCGTACGCACCGTCACCGCAGGCGACTGCCGCATCGACGGCACCGAAGCCAGCATCCACCTGCCGCAGTTCTGGCGCGCCACCCGGGCGATCCTGACCCGCGGCGATCAGACCGAGACCATCGACGGTCCGCATGAACGCAATGGATTCGAGTACCAGATCCGCGAAGTCCATCGCTGCCTTGCGGACGGGCTCATCGAAAGCCCGGTGATGCCGCAGGGTGATTCGCTGACCATCGCCGGGATCATGGATGCGCTGCGTCGGCAGTGGGGGTTGCGGTATCCGGGGGAGGACGGGGCCGCGTCGTCGTAACGCAGCGCCGGCTTCAGCCGGCATTCTCGAGCCGGCGAGACGCCGGCGTTCCCAGGAAGTTCACCCAACGGCGAACGGCGGGCGTTGCAGCCAGGGGGTGAGGGGTTGCACACCCGCGAGCAGTTCGGCGTGCAGCGCCGGGCTTGCGGCGGCGACGATGGAGCGCCGGCCGGTCAGGCCGCCGGTCGCGCCGGTGAAATCGGTGGCGACACCACCGGCGCAGCGCACCAGCAGTTCGCCGGCGGCGGTGTCCCAGGCGTGGATGCCGATTTCAAAGTAGGCGTCGATGCGGCCGATCGCGGTCCAGGCGAGATCCAGCGCGGCGCTGCCGCTGCGGCGGTGGTCATCCCAGCGGCGGGACAGGCGGCTGATCACGGTGAAGGCGTCGTCCATGACCTCGGGGAAGCGGAATGGCAGCGAGATCGCCACCAGGGCGCGCGAGAGATCGGTCAGGCCGGAGGTCTGCATGCGCTGGTCGTTCAGCCACACCCCGACGCCGCGTTCGCCGATGAAGCATTCGTCGCGCGACGGGTCATAGACCACGCCGTCGACCGGTTCGCCGCCGATACAGTAGGCGATCGACACCGTGTAGGCGGGCAGGCCGTGGATGAAGTTGCTGGTGCCGTCGATGGGGTCGATGATCCAGAGCGGGCGCTCGGCCGACCAGCGGTCGGCGTCCTCGTCGTGCTCGCCTTCCTCGCCCAGGATCTGGTGCGACGGGTAGCGGGCGCGGATGCGCGCGGCGATGGCATCCTGCACCAGGTGGTCGACGTGGCTGACGTAATCGCGCGAACCCTTGGCCCGCACGTCCTTTTCCGCGACGTGGCGGAAGTGGTCGCGGGCGATCCTCCCACCGTGCTTGGCTAGCTCGACCACGAAGGCGCGCATTTCGGACATGGCGGGATTGTCGCGCTCCGGCTCTGCCGACAAGGAGCTCTGCCGACAAGGAGCTCTGCCGACAAGCAGCGCCGCCAGCACGGAGCTTCGCCGCCAGGGAGCGACGCCGGCCATGAGCAGCCCTGCGGCGGGAACGATCCCTGGACTTCGCGTGGCGCGCCGGTGTCGTTCCGGCCCATGCCGCGCGTGACCGTGACCATCATCGCCCTGAACGAGGCCGAGCGCCTGCCGGCGGCGCTGGCGAGCGTCGCGTGGGCGGATGAGATCGTGCTGCTGGATTCCGGTTCGACCGACGCGACGCCTGACCTGGCCCGTGCTGCCGGGGCGGTGGTCGCAAACGAGCCCTGGCAGGGATTCGGTCCGCACAAGAACCGCGCCGCCACCATCGCCCGCAACGACTGGATCTTCAACCTCGATGCGGATGAACGCGTCGATCCCGCATTGGCCGCCGCCATCGCGGCGCTTGGCGATACGCCGGATTACGCGGCCTACACCGTGCGCCGACGCAACTACGTCGGCGGCCGGGCGCTCAGGCACTGGCCGTGGGGCTGGGATCTCCAGGTCCGGCTCTACGACCGCCGCCGCGCCCGCTTCAGCCCGGTCAGGGTGCATGAATCCGTGCAGAGCGACGGCCCGGTCGGCCGCCTCGACGGCGTGATCGAGCACCTGACCTACCGTGACTGGGACGACTGCGCCCGCCGCCACGAGCGCTACGCCGCGACCTGGGCCGAGACCGCCCGCGCCGCCGGCAAACGCGCCGCCGCCTGGAAACCGCCTTGCGCTGCGATCGGCGCCTTCCTGCGCGAATGGCTGGCACGCGGCTACATCCTGAGCGGCATCGACGGCTGGCGCTGGAGCCTGGCCTCGGCGCGCTACGCGTCGCGGAAGTACCGGCTGCTGCGGGGGTAGCGCCGGCTTGAGCTGGCCCGGACAAAACGCAGCGAAACGACGGCCGTTAAAGCCGATGCTACGGGGAGGACCTCCCCTGGTTCGGGGCGGCGAGGTACCAGAGGAAGCGTTTGCGCTGGGATTCCTTCGCCTTGTCGGTTTCCGGAACCAGGCTCATCGGCGGGATGCTGCATTGCTTGGCCATGTCGGCGTCGAAACCGACGATCGCACGATCGCCGTCGCGGGTGTAGGTCAGGCCGGGTGGGATGGGGATGCCGGCAACCTGGGGATCGTTTGGGTATTGGCCGTCGCGTTGGGCCACCTCAGTCAGGGCCAGGGAGAAACGGCATTGAATATCTAGGAGTAACAATTCCCTATCAGGCCGAGTAACAAAGTTCCAACCTGAAGAAAGCACGGTGGTGACTGGAGTTAGGCACATGGGGGATACCCCATTCCCACAACAAAGGTGAGAAACTGAGGTGGAAACAGAGGTTCCGCTTTGCTGATCAAGATTAACACCGGGCCAGGATCCTGTTTCTTGGATCTCCTTCCTGGATTGGGTCATCATGGTCAGGAAGGCCGCATGATCGTGGACGATGAACGGTGTGCCGAACCAAGAATCACGCACCCACCACACCGCCGTATTCCACCAACTACCAGCGGATCCTCCTCCAAGCATGTCTGACATCTTGACAACATCTGAAAGATCCGCTTTGCCGTTCTCAAGTTGCTCGAACAACCATCCTCCTGATAGGATGCGCTCCCCATCGCACATCAGTACGAGATTCTCTCGATTATCGACAAGAGGCAGGACGGACGCGCGTGCTTCACTTGGAATCCGCATCAACCGAATCGCAAGGATCCGTTGAATCTCGCCAACAACCATCCCATCCAGGCCTCTTCCGATCAATGAAGAGGTCGTCAATGGCCCCTGACGGAAATGTCGAGCTGCACCGGCCAAGATAGCCAAGGTCTGCAATGCCGCTTCATCCTGGTTTAGCGCAAACTGGCAATGCGCACGCCATATCAGTAGCTTTCCCAAGGAAAGCATATGGGTCAATTCTGGCATGCGGGCATAGGCCCCCGCTGACCACTCCCGCTGAAATCGGCAATACGGCCGACGCGACGCCTCGGCGGCCAAACTCCACAATTCGCTGACAGCATCCTGGCGCGCAAGAAAAAGTACTGCTTCCTCGGGTGTCGGCAAATCCTTTCGCGAACGTTTATTTGATTTATCGGCAGTATCGTAGGAATCCTCCAGCATCGCCTCGATCGATTTGGCCGTGGTGATCCGCGCCCGCTTCGCGGTCGAAAACGTCCCCGCCGTCATGATCCCGAACACCTGGTACCAGAGCGGCGCCGCGTCCTCGGCCTCGGGCACCGGCTTGGGGATGATCTCCTCGATCGTGGTGGGCAGGCCGGCGGCCTTGATCTCGGCGCGGACCTGGGCGAGTTCGGCCTGGTAGCGCTCCATCAGGATCGCGCGGGTGATGACGGCGGCGATCACCGTGGCGAGCAGGATGGCGAAGATGGTCCACGCGATGCTGACCAGGCTCCAGCGGAAGCGGGACCGGGGGTGATCGTGATCGATCGGAGTGCGATCAGCCATGCGCGGATGCTGCGTCAGCAGGGGACGACGCCACCCCAGGCCTGGGTTCCGGCTGCGACCGTTCTGCGGCGTGCATCCACGCCAACGCGTGCGCGGGCGGACCGAGGTCGCGCCGTCCGGCCAGGCGCGACGCGAAGGCCTCCAGGCCGTTGATCTGGGCGGCCAGGCTGCTGCGGCGGCGTTCCAGTTCGGCGGCGTCGGGTTCGGCCTCGGGCAGCAGGTAGGGTTCACCGTAGCACAACGCGACGTGGGCGCGCGGCAGGGGCAGGCGGAAACGGTCCCACGAACGCTTGAAGCAGAGTTCGCGCGTGGCGCGGGCGGCGACCGGCAGCACCGGCAGACGATGGCGGCGGGCGAGTTCAAGGGGCCCCGTCTTGGCCTCCTTCCACGGGCCGCGCGGGCCGTCGAGGGCGATCGCGAGCAGCCAGCCCTCGTCGATGGCCTGCATCAGCTCCTTGGCCGCGCGCGCGCCGCCGCGCGCCGACGAACCCCGGATCGGGCGGATGCCGATGCGCTGAAGATAGTCCGCGATGATGGCGCCGTCGCCGGACAGGCTGGCGAGCGCGGCGACGCGGATGCCGCGCCGGGTCATGGCGGCATTGCCGCCGATCGCGGCGAAGAGGCTCTGGTGCCACAGGCACGCGACGATGGAACCGGTGGGCGACATCGTCACCGCGCGGCGCAGGTTGGCCACGCCGTAGGTGTGGAAGGTCAGCGACCGGGTCAGGCCCCAGGCGATCGCGTGCACCAGCGCGCCCGGGGGCTTCAGCCGCATGGCCGTCCCCATCCGGGCGACCGCCGCCCCCTGCCGGCAGACATCCGCTTGATCATCATGGAAGTGACCCTAGCTTCCGCGCCTCGCCGTCCAGCCCGGGTGGCGGAATTGGCAGACGCACTAGGTTCAGGTCCTAGCGCCCTCAAAAGCGTGCAGGTTCGAGTCCTGTCCCGGGCACGACGCAAACGACAAAACGCACGGTATAACCGTGCGTTTTGTCGTTTCATGCCGATGGCGGCGTGCGCGGCTACAACAGGGCGGCGAACAAGCTGACGCTGGCAAGGGCCACGCCGGCCCCGGCCAGGCGGACGATGCCGGTGCTCCAGGCGCGGACGATCCACCAGCCGGCGAGGACGCCGCCAGCATGCAGCAGGCCCGTGGTGGCCAGGAAGCCGCCCATATACGCCAGGACGCTGGTGCCGGTCATCTCGGCGATGTGGGCGTGGCCGTGCAGCAGGGCGAACGCGCCCGCGACCAGGCAGGCGACCCAGGTGCGCGGCGCGGTGCCGAGCGCGACGATCGCGCCGAACACCAGCACCGAGAGCGCGATGCCCCATTCGACGCCCGGCATCGGCACGCCGGCGAGGCCGAGGCCGGAACCGGCGGCCATCGCGGCCATGAAGGTCGCCGGCACCAGCCAGAGCGCATGCCGGTTGCCGACCGGCCCGCTGGCGCAGCGCAGGCCCATCAGGCCGACCGCGAGCATCGCCAGGAGGTGGTCGAGACCGTGGAGGGGATGCACGGCCCCGGCAGCGGCGCCGGTCTCTGCGTGACCGGGATGTCCGAGCAGCACCGGCGCGGTGGCGAGGAGGATGGCGGCGGGGGCGAGGATCTTTTTCATAGCCGGCAGGCTAGCCGCAGCCCCTGCACGGCAATGCTGCACCGCGCACCGCTTCGACCCGGATCAGGCGGTGGCCGCCGGCAGGACGACCTGCGGCCGCCAGAGCGGATCCGCCTCCTGGCGGCGCTGGATGGCGAGGATCTCGCGCCAGGTCGCGACGAGGCCGACCGGGCAGGTCGGCAGGTCGGAACGGATCAGCCGATGCAGCCGTCCGAGGTGGTAGCAGGGCACGGCGGCGAACATGTGGTGCTCGATGTGGTAGTTCATGTGCCAGTACAGGAACTGCAGCGCCGGGTTGAGGAGGATGGTGCGGCAGCAGCGGCGCGCATCGGGGACGCGGTCCTCCATGCCGGCATGCTGGGGATTGTTGCAGAGCCACTGGAGCCAGCCGCCCCATACGTTCGGGAAGCTCACCACCAGCGGCAGCAGCAGCCAGGCCGGGTGGTGGTACCAGGCGAGGGCTGCGGAGGCGGCCAGGATCAGCAGATGGCCGACGACCAGGAAGCGTGCCCAGCGCATCACCGGGACGCGGTCCGCAGGCTTGTCGGCGGGGAAGATCGTGGCGTTCCATGGCCCGATGAAGCCGCCGCGCGCGTAGCGCAGCGCCTTGAAGAACTCCTCCCACGGGTGCTTCCAGTCCACCACGGCGATGCGCAGGAAATCGCGCAGGGTCAGGCGGATGGGGACGACCACCTCCAGATCGTCAGGCTGGTAGAGGGTGTAGCGGTGGTGCCGGGCATGGCTGGCGTCGAAGTGGAGATGGTTGATCCAGCCCGGGAAGGCGAAGAGCGCGGCGAAGAACCGGTTGAGCCGCCGGCTGGAAAACACCGTCTCGTGGCCGAGCTCATGCACGGCGTTGATGAGGAAATGCGTGCAGGTGCCGTGCACCAGCAGCAATAGCGGCACCGCCCACCACACCCCGGCGAATCCCGCGAGCATGACCGCCGCCCCGGTGCCGGAGAGCAGGAGGAGGAAGCCCAGGGTCTGGGCCCAGGCCAGGCGATCATCGCGGCGCAGGAGGTCGCGCAGGTCCTCGCGCGATACCGGGCTGTGGTACCAGCGGATCGCGGTGGGCGCGGCAGGCGCAACGGGTTGGGAGGGAGTTTCGGTCATGATGGTTCCCAGGCGGAAGATTCGCGTCGCACTGTATCAGCTCAGCCAGGGTTTTCTTGTCCAGAATGATCCGGTTCGTACAAAAAATTCCGCATGATCCCCCTCTCCGCCTGCCATGGGCTCGCCGGCTTCCACGTCCAGCGTCCCGCACCAGCCCTGCCCTGGCTGCAGGCGCTGGGGGACGAATGGCTGACCTCGCGCAACGACATCTCATGGCACGCGCACGACGCCTGGGAGATCTACCTGCAGCTCGACGGCAGCACCCGTTGGCAGGATCGCCGGCGCACCGTGACGCTCGAACCCGGCCACGCCTATCTCGTCCCGCCCGGCCTCGAGCACCGCCTCGCCGGGGTTGAGGGCGTGCGCCACCACTTCATCTTCGCCATCATCGACCTCGACGGCTGGCTCGCTCTGCGGCACCCCGATCTGACGCCGCTGGCGCAACGCGCGCGCCCGCGCTTCCATACCGGCCCGGCCGAGGCGCTGCGCGCACCCTTCGGCCTGCTCTCCTCGGCGGTGACCCGCGCCAGCGCCCGGCGCGACCTCGCCCTGGCCATCGCGCTCGATGCCATCGTCCTGGCTGGTCTCGAATGGGCGGTCGAACCGGAGCCCGCAAACCTGCGACCCGAGCACCGCGCGGTGGCCCTGGTGCGCTCGCGCATCGACGCCGCGCCGGGCCGGCGCTGGACCCTGGCCGAGCTCGCGGCCGGCACCGGCCTCGGCCCCAAGCACCTCTGCACGCGCTTCGGTCGCGAGGTCGGCCAGACCCCGCACCAGTACCTGCTCGCGGCGCGCATCGCCGGGATCAAGCACGCCCTCGCCAGCACCGACCTGCCGATCACCAACCTGGCCGCGGATTTCGGCTTCGCCTCCAGCCAGCACCTGTCGCGGGTCTTCGCCCGCTGCGTCGGCCAGAGCCCGCGCCGGTTCCGCGCCCGCTATTGCGGGGCACGGGACGACGGCCGCATCATCCCGCTCGCGCGCGACGCCTCCTGAACGTTCCCGGCGCCGTGCCCCCGACACCGCCCCTCGCGGGGCTGGCTTGCCGGATGACTTGCCGGCCGGATCGGCCATGCTCCGGCACCGCATTCCGGGAGCCGCCATGACCGACCAGCAGCAGCACGAGGAAGTCGCGCAGACCGAGCGCCGCCTGGGCCTGCTCATCCTGGAGCAGAAGACCGGCGCCGCGCTCGCCGCCGGGGTGCCGCATTTCCGCGCCGCCGCCGAAGCCTTCGAGAAGGCCGGCTGGCCGACCCGGCGCGCCGAATGCCTGATGGATCTCGGCCGTCTGCACGCCAAGGCCGGCAACCACGCCGACGCGGGCCAGGTCTTCGGCGACGCCCTGCGCGTCTTCGAGGCGGCGCGCGACGCCAAGAACGCCGGCGAGGCGGCCGGCCTGGCCGGTGCGGCCTGGGTCGAACAGGGCGATCTCGATCAAGCCCTGCGCCTGCTCAGACGCGCGGTCGAGCTCGCGGAGGAGCGCAACGACCACGTCCAGATCGCGTTCTGCCTGGTCGATCTCGCACGCTGCCTGATCGCGCGGCGCGAGGCCGAACCGGCCTTGACCACGCTCACGCGCGCCCTCGCGATCTTCACCGCGTTCAAGAAGGGCATCCAGCGCGCCCTGGTGCATGAGCTGATGGGCGCCGCCCACGCCATCGCCGACCGGCCGCAGGAGGCGGGCGAGAACTACGAGACCTCGGCCGCGATCTCGCAGGAGCTCGGCCGCGGCTTCGAGGCCGGCGAGACCCTGGCACGCTTCGCCGACATGCAGCGCGACCGCGGCGACCACGCCGCCGCCATCGCCCTGCACGAACGCTGCCTGGTCCTGCACCGCCAGGCCGGCAATGCGATGCTGGAGGCGCAGACCCTGCGCCGGGTCGGCATGGTCGAGGTCAAGCGCGGCCAGCTCGACCAGGCGATCGAGCGCTACCAGCGCGCGCTCGACCTGTGCCGTTCCGTCGACGACCACGACGGCGTCTCGCGCACGCTCTACCTGATCGGCGCCGCCCAGGCGCGCGCCGGCCGCGCCGCGCCCGCGCGCGCCGCCTTCGAACAGTCGCTCGCCGCCGCCGAGGCGCACAACAACCCCGCCCACATGGAGCAGGCCCTGTCGGCGCTCGCGAACCTGCACCGTTCGCTCGGCGAGCACGAACAGGCCCTGGCGATCATGCAGCGCTGGGTCGACATCCTGAAAGTCCTCGGCGACCGCAGCGACCAGCTCAAGGTGCTCGGCACCATGGCCGAGATCCAGCAGGAACGCGGCGCCCTGGGCGAGGCCGAGGCGCACCTGCGCCGGCTGGTCGGCGTCTGCACCCGGCCCGAGGACCGCTCCGAACGCATCCGCGCCCAGCATTCGCTCGGCGTGCTGCTGGCCAAGCGCGGGCAGTTCCAGGAGGCGATCGGGTTCCTCAGCGGCGCGCTGGCGGGTCTCGGCGACCGCCAGCCCGACGACCGGGCGAAGCTGCGCTACCAGATCGGCTCGTGCCATCTCGCGCTGCGCGAGGGCGAGGCCGCGCTCGCCCAGTTCGAGACCGCCCTCAAGGACCTCGACCTCGAACCGGAAGAGAAGATCCACGCCAAGGTCCTGGTCGGCATCGGCAACGCGCACGGCCTGCTCGGCCGACGCGACTCCGCCAAGCAGTTCTTCGACCAGGCGGCGGCGCTCTGCGAAAAGCAGGGCGACGTGCGCGCGACCACGATCATCCGCAAGGCGACGCGCGATCTCGGCTGATCACGGCAGGCGGTCATTTCCAAGAAGATCCTCGCCAACGCCTGTTTCCCGGCTCACCCCAGCGACTGCCCATGGCAGACCCGGCGGATGCGGCCGGCGGCGTAGACGAAGTCGGCCCAGGGGACATCGGGCGGGATGAGGTGGTCGAACATCGGCAGGTAGCGGCCGCGTTCGCACATCCGGGCGCAGCGTTCGACCTCGCGGTCGATGGCGGTGCGGCCGAGGGCGAGGGCGCGCTTGTCGAGACCGCCCCACAGGCCGAGGTCGGCGTACTGGTCGCGGTAGCGTTCGATGTCGCAGCCGGCCTGCACCTCGAAGGGGAAGAACGCGTTGATGCCATGCGCCTTCATGATCGGCACGAGCTGCTTCACGTCGCCGTCGCTGTCGACCGAGATCACCCGCACGCCGTGGCCGCGGGCGAAGGCGACGATGCGGTCGTAGCACGGCATCATGAACTTCTCGACCATGCGCGGCGAGATCAGCGAGCCCTGGCGCCCGGACATGTCCTCCCAGATGTGGATATGGTCGATCTGCACCTCGGCGGCGACGCGTTCCCACAGGTCGAGCCACAGGCTGGTGAGGGTCTCCATCATGTCGTGGATCAGTTCCGACCGGTCGCAGAAGTCGACGAGCAGGTTCTCGACCCCGAGGAAATCGCGCGGGGTGCCGAAGATGCCCCAGGGGAACACCCCGACCTGCACCGCCTCGCCGGTCTGGGCCAGGCGGGCGCGGAAGGCGGACCAGTCCTCGCCGATGCGCCCCGGAGCGGCCGGATCCAGGCGCTCGCGCTTGAAGCGTTCCCAGTCCGCCTCGGTCTTCACCGGGCCGCCGATGAATTCGGGCATGTTGCCGCTGCCCTTCAGCTCGCGCCGGATCAGTCCGCGCCCGTCGCGCACGGTGCGGTAGTTCTCGTCCTCGCTGAGCACCTGCACCGGGAAGGGCGGAAAGACCCCCGGTTCGATGCGCGGCAGGGCGAAACTGGGATCGTAGCCGAGTTCGCGCGCCGGATCGAGCTTGGGCAGACCCGATTCCCGCTGCCAGCGTTTCCAGGTCTCGCCCCAGGGATGCCATCCAAGCCCGACCCCGAAGGGGACGCGATCGATGCTGCCACCCGCCAGGCAGCGCACCACGCGTTCGCCGGAGGTCAGGCCGGCCGATGACGGCTTGACGATCGGCGTCTGCGCCTGCTGCAGGTGGGCGGTCTCTTCGCTGACGAGGGTCATGGGCTGGTTCCTGGGGGACTGGGTTGCACCTGCCGGATACGCCTAACCGAGAAGGAGATCGTCATCGAGGATCGGCAGCGGGCTGTACTCGGGATGGAACCCGCCGCCCACGAAGGGCGAATTGGAGCGTGCGTTGTAGGTCATGATCAGCGACCAGCGTGAATGATCGGACGTATTGGCCTCGGATCCGTGCAGCAGGTTGCCGTGGAAGAAGATCGCGTCGCCCGGCTCGGCCTCGAAATGGACGAGTTCGCAGCGCGAGCGCGCCGCCGCGACCCGGGCCGGGTCGGCGCCGACCTGATCGCCGAACTTGCCGTGGTCGATGCGGCCGAAACGGTGGCTGCCGCGCAGGACCTGCAGACAGCCGTTGGCCCGGGTCGCGCGGTCGACCGCGACCATGCAGCTGATCATCTGCGGCGACAGGCATTTGTCGTTGTACCAGTAGCCGTAATCCTGGTGCCATTCCCAGGCGCCGCCGACCTTGGGCTCCTTGAGCATCATCTTGGCATGCCAGTGGTAGACCTCCTCGCCCAGGAGCTGCGCCGCCGCCCCGGCCACCCGCCGGCAGCGCGAGAAGCGCGCATAGAGATCGTCACGCAGGGTGGTCCAGAGATTGAGCCGGCTGGCCCGGCCGGCGGCGTCCTTCATCACGTTCGCGTTCTGCTGCAGCGGAGCGTCGTTGCGCGCGTAGGACAGCAGGGCGTCCATCTCGGCCCGGCTGAAATAGCCGCGTCGCAGGAGCATCCCGTCGTGCGCGAAGTCGGCGCAGGCGGCGGCGTCCAGGCGGCCGGCCGCGGGCACGGCGTGGAGGGGAACGGTCTGGCATGGATCGATGGGTGCGTTCATGATGGACGACAGTATACTGACGTTCATCTACGTATTCCATGCACACCGCGACACCTGATTTGCACGGATCGCCGATCCAGATCCTCAACGGCGGCGGCTTCACGGCCCCGCCTCGGCGCGACACCCCGCCGCACCGGCACACCGCCTGGGAACTGGTCTACTACCGCCGCGGGCGGCCGCGTTTCGTCGTCGACGGGGTGGCGACCCAGGCTGCTCCCGGCGTCGTCTGGCTGACTCCACCCGGCCACGTGCATGCCGAGCTCGCCGGCAACGGCTTCACGAACTGGTTCATCGGCATCGACGCCCCGCCCGACCATCCCTGGCCGACCCAGGCCCAGGACGACGCGACCGGTACCTTCGAGCGGCTCTGCGTCGCGATCGTCGGCGAACTCGCCGGCACGGGCTCGGATCGCGAGGCCATGCTCGCGCTCCTGGCCGGTGAACTGGACCTGCGCCTGCGCCGTTCAGCGGCCCGCGCGACCGCCGATCCCGGCCTGGCGCTGGTGGCCGAGGCCGAGGCGCTGTTCGACCAGGGTTCGGAAGACCCGTTGCGGCTCACCACGCTCGCGCGGCGCCTGGGCGTGGCCGCATCCACCCTGCGCCTGGCCTTCAAGCAGCATCGGGGCGAACCGCCGGCGATCGCCCTGCGCCGGCGGCGGATCCGCCGCGCCGTCGACCTGCTCACCCGCACCGATCTCACCCTGGAGGCGATCGCCGACCAGTGCGGCTTCGATTCCGCCAGCCACCTCAGCCGCTGGATCCGCCGCGAACACGGATGCACTCCGGGGTCACTGCGCAGAACCTTGCCGTTCCGCGCCGATCAGTCCTGAATCGCTCCGGCCTCAGCGGCCCGGCTCAACATTCCGCCCATCGGCTCGATCATCCTGCCGACTCCGGTACGCGCCCGCAGGCCGGCTCCGCCGGCGTCGGCCAGGCGGACGTTCTCCCCTGGGTTGGATCCGGCAGCGGTAAGCGGATGACGCGGCCGGGCCGCGCTGTGCTGTGCTACGGCAAAGAGGTGTCGACCGGTCGGCAGAGGGTGCTTTGGGCCTTCCGTTTATTTTTTCTTCTTCTTCCCACCCGAGGCTTCCGGAACGGCCTTCGCCTCGCTGGGATCGACTCCCGCCTTGCCGGCCGTGCTGACCACCAGCTGGACATCCCGATCAGCGTACTTCACCAGACCAAGCGCCTTGCCCTTGAAGGTCGCGACGAAGGTCAGGCCGATGACCTCGTCCCCGTCGTTGCGGTTGCGGCCGAACTTGCCGGTTCCCTCGATCGGAACGGTCTTGTCGGCCATGACCAGCGATCCGCTGAAGGTCAGCGCGCCTTTCGCCCCGCCTTCGATCTTGCTGATCGTGACCTTGGGCATCGGAAGCGGCCTGTCCTCGCCATCCTTGGCCCCGCCCTGGGGCAGGATCTCGCCGATGAGACGGCGGGAGTTGCCGGAGCGCATGAGACTGCCGGTGTCGGCGCCAAGGACGAGGGGGGATTTGAGATCGATGGCCATTTCGGAGAAGGTCAGCACCGTCGGTTCGAGGGTCCGACCGTGGTAGATCGCGGGCCAGAGTTCCGTATCGGGGTTCGGATCCCGCAATTCGAAGACGGCCGAGACGTAGTGCGGAGTGGTGGGGCCGAATCCGACCGGTCCGGAGATCGGAACGGGCTGGGCGGCCGCGAGGCTGCCGACGGCGAGCGACAGGACGATGGACGGGAGGAATCGCATGGATGATCCTGGGATCAGGGTTTGGCGGGACCGAGGTCGAGAACCACGACAGCGGCGTCAAGGTTGCCCCCGCCGAACCCGGACTGCACCGGATTGCAGGACCAGAAATCGTCATGTTTCTGCGCGCCGCTGGCGACCAGCACGCGATGCCTGCCGCCCGCGACGCCTTTGGTGCTGGCCCAAGGGTTTTCCCGCAGATTGAGCATGACCTCGCCAGCCCCGGGGACGATGGCCGCGAAACGGAGGTCGCTCATGTCCTGGTTCATGATCGTGACGAACGATCCGCCGATGTAACTCCCCTTGAACCCCGACTGCCGCGTCTGGATGAAACCGTAGGCGGAGCTGCCGCAGACGATGTTCGAACCATCGCTGGCCAGATTGATATGGCCGGTCCTCAAACCGCTCGGCTTGTTCTTGGATCGCAGGTAGGCCAGGTACATGGTGTGACCGGTCACCTTGCCGCTTTCGGGATCCATCCGGATGAGGTAGCAGAAGGAGCCGGCATTGGCGCCCCAGGCGCTCATGCCCAGACCGGGGCATTTCACCAGGCTGCGCAGGTCATAGGGCTGCTTGAGCAGGACCGAATTGCCGCCATCCGACCAGCCCGACAGCAGCAGCGCCTTCCCATCATCGGAGAAGTTCAGGTAGGTGATCGACGAATCCGAAACCTCGCGCGAGGACGGCGCCCCCACCAGGCGCGGAGCCCAGGCGTAGTATTCATAGCGCAGCGTCCCGTCCGGTTCGTAGATCTCCAGATGCGGCTGGCGCCACGGTTCGCGTCCCGTCTTGGTGTTGGTGTCGTAGCCGACGGCGAAGGAACCGTCGACCGGGTTCACCCCGCGATCGCGTTTGGTCTGGCGCAGGTCGCGGTGCGAGATGAATTCGCCCTTGGTGCTGAAGACGTTGAAGTGGCCGGCGGTGACGACCAGGTCACCCTTGGCGTTGAACCGCAGTTCCGGCGCCATGCCGGTGTCGGGAACGGTGGCGCACCAGCGCACTGAGGAGAGGTCGGGAGCGATCCCGGCCACGAAGATGAGCGGCGATGTACCGCCCTCCGGCGCTCCGGCGACCTTGGGGTTGGCCGCCTGGGGCGAAAGCGTCTTCAGATTGGCTCCCGCGAGGCCCGCGATGTAGATGTTGCCCTGGCCATCGACCAGGCCGCTGCTGCAACTGCCCACGCCCCAGGGCAGGCGGATGGCGGATTGGACGACCTTGCCATCCGCAGCCAGCTTGGCGACGAAGGGTGCGCCGGCGGTGTAGCAACCAGTGATGATGACTTCCTTGTGCTTATTGCCGGTTTTCTTGTCTTCGACCTGTTTGACCACCGTGGCATCGGTGGTGGCCGGTGCCGGACCATCGCTGCCACCGACCACCTTGACCGCGACGCCTCCTGCGAGATCGAACTCTGGGCCGGCGGCGGTCCCGACCACGATCACGCTGCCATCCGGCTGGAAGCCCCCGCCCGAGGCCCATTCGTTGCCCTTGCCGCCCAGGTAGGTGACCACCAGCGGATCCGCAGGATTCTTCGGATTCTTGTACTTGTCCGTGAACTCGTGGAAACGGGTTCGCGGTTCCGGGCCATCGCCAGCGGCCAGGTCGGCGGCGGCGAATCCGGCCAGGGCCAGACCTGCGGACGCGGCCAGGAAGAGAGGACGAGGGCTGCGCCGCACGGACGGAGAGGTCATGATCAGGTTCCTTCCAGCAGTTACGCCTGGAAGGGATCGACGTTAATCCGTGAGGCCCACTCGGGAAAATCGCGTGTGAGACTGAAGATGCGGTCGGAATGCCCCGTTCCCGCGTGCACTCATCACCTGATGGGCCTGGCCGGACTCGAACCGACAACCGAGTGATTATGAGTCACCTGCTCTGACCATTGAGCTACAGGCCCATGACGGACGGAAGCCTAGAGCAGATTCGCCGCCGCCAACCCCGTTCCCGGGTTGCGGCGGTGCGGCGGCTCAGTTCGGGCTGGGATCGTGCAGACCGACGTTGCGGCCTTCGGCGAGCTGCTGCCAGAGGTTGAGGGAGGGCCGGGGATCGAAGAGGAGCGCCGGTCGGCCGCTACGCACGATCCAGCCGCCATCGTCGATCTCGGCGTCGAGCTGGCCCGGCGACCAGCCGCTGTGGCCGAGGAACAGGCGCGGGCCGTCCTGGTCGGGGCCGCTGCGGAAGCGCTCCGCCAGCGCCTCGATGCTGCCGCCGACGCAGATCCCCTTGCCCATGCTGCCGGCCCCGTCGAGATCGGCGCAGGCGTGCAGGAGCAGGCCCTTGTCGGGCTCGACCGGCCCGCCCTGGGCCGCGGTGCGCGCCTGGGCCAGACCCGCAGGCACTTCGCTCCAGATGTCGGCCAGGGGCATGTCGATCGGCCGGTTGATGATCACGCCCAGCGTCCCCTGCGGCGAATGCTCGATCAGATAGACCACGCTGCGGACGAAATTGGGATCGGTGAGCGCGGGGCTCGCGACCAGCAACCGGCCAGGGGCGGGGTCCATGGCCGGCACGGTAATCCGGCCAGCACCGGGACAACCCCGCGCAGGCCGATCCCGGGGCGCAGCACGAGTCGGTCGGTGGCATCGCACGCATGCCATGGGTCCGGCCGGTGGCGGCCGACGCTCCCGGGAAGACCGGCATCCGCCGCCCCCCCCGATGCCTGGAACTCCGCCTGGAACCAGGACGCCAGCCCGGAATCATCCGCGCATGCTCCGATGCCTGCTGGTCTGCTGCGCCCTCCTGCTGCCCGGCGCCGGCCCGGCCGCCGGCGAGGATCGCGTCGAGGTGGGACCGAACCCCAGCGCCGTCGCGTTCTTCCGCAATCGGATCGAGCCGGTGCTGCGCAGCGAATGCTGGAACTGCCACGGCCCGGTCCGCCGCCGGGCGGACCTGCGCCTGGATTCGCTCGCCGCGATGCTCAGCGGCGGCGCGAGCGGACCGGCGCTCGTCCCCGGCGACCCGCAGCAGAGTTTGCTCATCGCCACCGTACGGCAGGTGAAGGAACCCCACATGCCGCCGGATGGATCCCTGCCGGCACAGGTGGTGGCCGACCTGGCGCGCTGGGTCGAACTCGGTGCCCCCTGGCCGACCGGGCCCGCAGCGCCCCCGGCCGGGGCTCAGCCCGGCCCGCCCCCCCCGCCGCTCTCTGCCCCTCGACCCGGCCCGCCCCTGGTCGGGCGGCTGCATCCGCTGATCGTCCATTTCCCGATCGCGTCGCTCCTGATCGCGCTGCCGTTCGCCCTCATCGCCCGCCGTCGGGGCGGGACGTGGGACGCCGCCCTCGCCCTGCTCATCTATGCCGGAGCCGTCTCCGCGGCGGCTGCGGTCGCGAGCGGTCTGCTCTTCGCCGGCCGCCAGGATCCCCAGCTGCTCGCCCGCCACGAACTGGTCGGCTGGATCGCCGCCGCGGGCGCGGTCGCCTGCGCCCTGCTCGCCGCGCTGCATCAGCGCGATCCATCGCGGCGCTGGATCCTCGAACTCGCCCTCGTCGCCACGGCGCTCGCGGTCGGCCTGGCCGGGCATTTCGGCGGCGAGATGGTGCATGGGGTCGGCTTCCCGTTTCGCTGATGGCCGCTGATGGCGCGGAGGTTGCACCCGCCGCGCACCGCCAACGATCCGCCCCCCTATGACCGTCCGCGTCCGCATCGCCCCGTCCCCCACCGGCGATCCCCATGTCGGCACCGCCTACATCGGCCTGATCAACTGGTGCTTCGCCCGCCGCCACGGCGGCAGGTTCATCCTCCGCATCGAGGACACCGACCGCGGCCGGTGCAGCGAGGCCAGCGCGCAGGCGATCTACGCCTCGCTCCGATGGCTCGGCCTCGACTACGACGAAGGCCCGGATGTCGGCGGCGAACGCGGCCCGTACGTGCAGAGCGAACGCGTCGCGCTCGGGATCTATCGCAGATACGCGGATCAGCTCCTCGCCCAGGGCGATGCCTACCGCTGCTTCTGCACCGCCGACGACCTGAGCGGCATGCGCGAGCGCCAGCTCGCGGCGAAGCAGCCGGTCATGTACGACCGCCGCTGCCGCGCCCTGTCCGCCGCCGAATCCGCCCGCCGCGCCGACGCGGGCGAGACCCACGTCGTGCGCATGAAGGCTCCGACCGAAGGCGCGTCCACCTATGCCGACCGGTTGCGCCGCCAGCCCGTGGTGAAGCAATGGGCCGAGATCGACGACCAGGTGCTGCTCAAATCCGACGGCTGGCCGACCTACCATCTGGCCGCCGTGGTCGATGACCACCTCATGGGCATCACCCACGTCATCCGCGCCGAGGAATGGCTCAACTCGCTGCCCAAGCACCTCTGGCTGAACCAGCACCTCGGCTTCACCGCGCCGGAATACGTGCACGTCGGCCTGCTGCGCAACGCCGACAAGTCGAAGATCAGCAAGCGCAAGAATCCGACCAGCCTGCTCTGGTACCGCCGCCAGGGCTACCTGCCTGGCGCGCTGCTCAACTTCCTGGCCCAGCTCGGCCACAGCCATCCCGACGGCCGCGAGAAGTTCACCGCCGCCGAACTCGCCCCGGTGTTCGACCTCGACCGCATCAACGTCGCCGGGCCGGTGTTCGACCTCGCGAAGCTGAAGCACCTGCAAGGTCTGTGGTTCCGCGAACTCGGGCCGGACCAGCTCAAGGCCGAGATCCACCGCGCCGTCGACGCGCGGGCCGATGAGCTCCTGCCGCTCCTGCGCGAGCGCATGGTCTTCGGCGGCGACTACCTGCTGCAAGCCGCCCCGTTCTATGCCGAGACCGTCGAACCGCACCTGGACGACCTGGTGCCCAAGGGCCTCGACCGGCCGCAGGCGAAGCTGCTCCTGGAGAAGCTCGGCCGCGTCCTCAAGGACCACGCCGGGGCGAACGGCGCCTGGGACGCGAAGGCCCTGGAAACCCTGATCGGCGGGGCGATCGACGAACGCGCAGTGGAAAAACCGGACGCGACCCCGGCCCAACTCGCCGAAGCCAGGCTCTGGAGCCGCAAGACGGTGTTCATGCTCCTGCGCGTCGCCGCCACCGGCCGCAAGGAATCCCCGCCGCTGTTCGAGACCCTCGCCGCGATCGGCCAGGTGCGGGTGATCGAACGCCTGGCCGCCGCAGCGCAGCGCCTGGGCGTGCTGGTCAAATAGCGTCCGTCCTGGACCCGCGCAGGCGGCGCACCAGCCGGTCCATGAGCACGTAGAACGCCGGCACCACGACCAGGCTGAGCACGGTCGACAGCACCACGCCGCCGAGCACCGCCAGGCCCATGGGCGCACGGACCTCGCTGCCGGCGCCCAGGCCGAGGTAGTGGCCGAAGGCGATCGGCACCGCCGCCATCGCGGTGGCGGCGCTGGTCATCAGGATCGGCCGCAGCCGCAGCGGGCCGGCGCGCAGCATGGCGGCCGCGGCCGTGGTCTTCGCCTCATCGAGCTGGATCTGGCGCGCGACATCGACCAGGATGATCGAATTCTTCTTGGCGATGCCCATGAGCAGCAGCACGCCGATGACGCTGAGGGTGTTGAGGCTGCTGCCGCCGAGCCAGAGCGCGATCGCCGCGCCGGCGACCGCCATGGGCAGGATGCAGAGGATGGTGATGGGATGGACGAACGAGTTGAACTGCGCGCCCAGCACCATGTAGGCGGCGAGGATCCCACCGGCGAGGGCGAAGAGCAGGCCCCACAGCGCCGATTCGGTGGCGGCGGCGGATTCGCCCGGAATCGCCCGCACACTGCCAGGCAGATCCTTGAGTGCGGCCTGGGCATGCGCCAGGACCGCCGCCTGGGCGGTGGCCTGGGGCACGCCGGGCGGCAGTCCGGCCGAGATGCTGATCGCGCGGTCGCGGTCCTTGCGCGTGATCTGGGTCAGGGCCGGGCGCTCCTCGAAGCGCACCAGGCTGGACAGCGGCACGGGCACGCCGGAACGGGTGCGCACGAGGAAGCGGCCGAGATCGGCGGCGGTGGCACGCTGGTCGGCGCGCACGCGCACCAGCACGTCCTGGCGGCGGCCGCCCAGGGAAAACGTGCCGGCGCGCTGCCCACCGACCAGGATGCCGACCGTGCTGGCCACGGTCTCGATCGGCACGTCGAGTTCGGCGCAGCGGTCGCGATCGGGGATGACCTGGAGTTCCGGGGCGCCCAGGCGGTAGTCACTGGCGACATCCGCCAGCTCCGCGCTGTCCGCCCGCAGACGCGGCATGAGCGCGTCATGGGCGGAGATCAGGGCATTCCACTCGGATCCGCGCAGGCTGAGATCGACCGCCTTGGTCCCGCTCGAGGTCTGCACCAGAGGCGGCGAGGCGTCGTCGACCTTCAGGCTGTAGATGCCGGGAATGCTGCCGAGTTCGCGCCGGACCTCGGCGCGGATGGCCTCGACGCCCTTGCGTTCGGGGCGCGGGGCCAGGACCACCCGGATGCGCGCCTCGCTGTTGCCGCCGGATCCCACGTTGGTGAAGATGCGTGCGAAATCGGCCCGGCGCGCCAGCAGGGTTTCGACCCGGCGCGCCAGGGCGTCGGTCTCGGCGATCTCGCTGCCGGTCGCGGCCGAGAAGCGGATGTCGAGCATGCCCGCGTCCTGCGGCGGCAGGAATTCGCGTGGCAGCCGCAGCGCCAGGCCCAGCCCGAGCGCGCTCACCGCCAGGCCCCCCAGCAGCACCGGCCAGGGGTTGCGCACCACCGGGCCGAGCAGCCGGCCATAGAGCGCGCCCAGATGGGCGAGTCCGCGCTCGACCCAGCGGCCGAAGCGCCCGGGTTCGAGCGCACCGCCCAGGTGCGCAAGCCGGGCCGGGGCGAGGGTGACGGCTTCGACATAGGACAGCATGACCGCGACGCACAGCGCGACGCCGAGATGGAGGAACGACCGCCCGATCTCGCCGCCCATGAACAGCACCGGCGAGAAAACCGCCACCACCGCGACGCTGGCCGCCAGCGCCGCGAAGGCGATCTCGCGCGTGCCCTTGCGCGCCGCCGCCATCGGCGTCAGGCCGAGGGCGCGATGCCGCATGATGTTCTCCTGCACCATGATCGCGTCGTCCACCACCAGCCCGATCGCCAGGGCGAGGCCGAGCAGGGTGAAGGTGTTGAGGGTCAGGCCGCAGGCGTGGAGCACCGCCAGGGTGCCGAACAGCGACAGCGGGATCGCGAGCAGGATGTTGGCGGCAGCGGTGAACGAGCCCAGGAACAGCCAGCACACCAGGGCGGTCAGGGCGACGGCGGTGAGGAGTTCGCGCTGCATCTCGTGCACGCTGGCGCTGATGAAGCGCGTCGCATCGACGTTCACGACCAGGGTCATCCCGGCCGGCAGGGTGCGCTGGATCTCGGCCAGGCGCCCGCGCACCGCCGCCGCGACCTCGACCGCGTTGGCCCCGCGCACCTTGCGCACGCCCAGGCCCTGGGCGAGTTCGCCGTCGCGGCGGATGATGCGCTGGTCGTCGGCGAAGCCGTCCTCGACCAGCGCCACGTCGCGCAGGCGCACCACCGCCGGCGGACCGGCGGCCTGGGGCCGGGCCGCCACGACCAGGTCGCGGAAGGCCTCGATGCCGCCGGCCTCGCCGAGCACGCGCACGTCCACCTCGCGCCCGCCGGCCTGCATGCGGCCCGCCGGCTGTTCGAGGTGGTTGCGCCCGATCGCCGCCAGGACCTCGGCCGCGGTCAGCCCCTGCGCCGCCAGCCGCTGCGCATCGAGCCAGACCCGCAGGTTGCGGGACATGCCGCCACCGCCGCTGATCTCGCCCACGCCGGGAATGGTCGCCAGGCGATCGGCGACCTGGTACCGGGCGACATCCGCCAGGATCTGCGGGCTGAACGGGCCGCCGATGGTGATCCACAGGATGGGATCATCCTCGGGATTGGACTTGTTGACGATCGGCGGATCGAGGTCGCGCGGCAGGCCGCGCGTGCCCGAGATCTTGTTCTGCACGTCCTGGAGGGCGGCGTCGATGTCGCGCGACAGGTCGAAGGTGAGGATCAGGTAGGCCGATCCGCGACGGCAGTAGGCGCTCAGCTGGGTGACGCCTTCGATCTGAGCCAGACGCTCCTCGAGCGGCTCGACCACGTCGCGTTCCATCACCTCGGGCGCGGCGCCGAGCAGCGACAGGCTGACCGACACCTGAGGCTTGTCGATGTCCGGATACTGGCTGACGCCCAGGCGCCACCAGGACAGGCCGCCCACCGCCAGCACGGCGAACATCAGCATCCACGCCATGACCGGCTTGCGGATGCACGCCTCGGTCAGCCGCATCGCTGCCCCATGGGATCAGCCGTACTCTGACCGATTTCATCGAGCGATGCTCGGGGAATCGGCAAAAGTGGCGTTCTCTCCCCCATTGGTGGACGAGGGTTCATCGTCCGCTCGTGGCCGGCTTCGCGTCGCTGATCACCCGCACGGCCTGGCCATCGCGCAGCTGTTCCGCGCCACGCACGATGAGCCGGTCGCCGACGGCCAGACCCTTGCCGACCTCGACCAGGCCATCGCCGGTGCGCAGACCGAGCTCGATCACCCGGCGGCGTGCGATGGCCTCGCCCTTGCCGGCGTCCTGGCCCTGGTCCTCCACGATGAACGCCAGGAAGCCGTTCTCGCTCGGCCGGATCGCCATCTGCGGCACCACCGGCGCGGAGCGGCTGGCCACGGTCAGGGACACCTGGGCGAAGCTGCCGGGCACGAGATCGCCGGCATCGGCAGCATCGACAGTGGCCACCGCTTCGACCATGCGCGTGGCGGGATCGGCGCTGGCGCCCAGATGGACGATCTTCGCCTCGCGTTCGCGTTCGATCCCGGGCACGCTGAAACGCGCGGCCAGACCGACGCTCAAACGGGCCGCGTCGGCGGCGGCGACACGGAAGCGCAGCAGGAGCGGATCCCGACGCACCAGGGTGGCGATGGTCGTACCGGGCTGGACCCAGGCGCCGGTGGCGACGCTGCGGCTCTGCACCACGCCGGCGGCGGGCGCGCTGACCTTGGCATCGCGCAGGTCGAGTTCCGCCCGCGCCGCCGCTGCGGCCAGGCGGTCGACCGTGGCCTGGGCGCCGGCGGTCTTCGCGCGCCAGGCGTCCATCTCATCCGCCCGCACGTATTCGCCGGCGGCGTTGGCCGCCTCGCGGCGCTTCAGGCCGCTGAGGGCCTCGGCCTGGGCGGCCTTCGCCTCGGCCACCGCAGCCACCGCCGCCTCGCGCGCGAGGCGGTAGCGCTCGACATCGACCTCCGCCAGGGTGGTGCCGGCGGTGATCTGGTCGCCCTCGCGGAACGCCACCCGTTCGACCGTGCCCGCGACCCGCGCGGTGACCGCGATGGTCTCGTAGGCCTCCACCTGGCCCGTGGCCCAGACGCCGAGTCGCACCGCGCGCGCCGCGACGGTCTGCACCTCGACCGGCGGCTTCGGCGGGCCGGAGCCCTGACCCGAGCCGGCGGATTTGACCGCATCAGCGCAGCCGGAGAGCAGCACCGCGGCGAAGGCGACCGGCAGGGTCTGACGCATGACGCAGGAGCTTGGCGGCACCGGTCTGACCACAAGCGCAGGCGGACCTGCCCGCGCTACGTCCCGATGCCCCGCGCGTTGCCGGCATCCCCGGCGATCAGGATCGCTCCGCCAGCGCCAGGACCAGGTCATGCAGCCGCTTCGCCTCGTCCACGCTGCCGGCCCAGAGGCGGATCATCAGTCCTCGCGGATCGAGGCCGCGCACGACCTCGGCGATCTCGGCGTCGGTCAGGGGATGCCGCCACGATCCGTACTGCACCGGCAGGCCTTCGGCCTGGAGCTTCACCGTGGTGGAGATCCGTTCGGCGAGTCCCGGTCGGCCCGGATCGGTTCCGAACTCGACCGCGGTGCGTCCGCCGATGCGGACGAGGTCGACCACCGATCGCCAGGCGCCGCTGTGGGTGTGGAAGAGGATGGAATCGAAAGCCGCCGCCACCCTGCGGTCGGCGGGCTGGAAGCAGTCGCGCACCTGGCGCGGGCCGACCAGGACGCTGAAGTCCTCGGTCAGGCGGCAGCCGCGCCCCGGCAGCCAGATCTGGTAGAGATCGGTCGCACCGTCAGCCGGACCACGCGCCTGGAGCGCCGCAAGCTCGGCATCCATCACCGCGATGAAAAAATCCGCCGCCTGCAATGCGAGCTCGGCGACGCCCTGGGGATCGTCCATCACCTCGGCCGCCAGACGGTCAGGCCCGAGGATCCCGGCGAGGATGTCGACCGGACCCACGTTGTTGGTGTGCGCCGGCAGGTAGCGGTCCCAGGCCCAGGCGTCGAGCATGCGGTCGCGCCGGGCGCAGTACGCCACCCACAACGGATGCCCGGGATCGAAGGCCGGGATCCGCACCTGGGCGCAGGTCTCGGCGACCGGATGGTTCCATGAGGTGCGGCCGTCGTCCTGGAAGCCGGCGCCGGCCAGGGCGGGGATCAGGGCGGGGCCGAAATCCACCCGCTGGGTGACCAGCAGATCCTGCTGGATCGTGGCTTCCACCGCCGCATTCGCGGCCTTGCGTTCGGCGATGGCCTCTGGCGGGACATGCAGATCGAGGCCGGTGTAGGGCAGATCCAGGGGCGCCCAGTTGGCCACCAGCGGCCGGCGGTTGGTGCGGTTCCACCAGGCCAGGTGCAGCGGGATCAGGTGGCGTTGGTCCATGGCGTCCTCGCTCGGGTGGCATCACGCTGGCAGACGGTTCGGGGTGCGTTCCCATTCCTGATGCGGCATGACGATCTTGCGTGCGATGGGATTCAGGCGGGCCAGCAGTTCCGGCGACGGGCGGTAGCCGAACCGGAAATAGGTGAACGCAGGGCTGTAGCGGAAGACCGCCAGGCGGCGCTGGCCGGGGTTGATCCGTTTCGCCGAACCATGGCAGAGCATGTCGCTGAACAGCAGCGCGTCACCGGCCTTGAGATGGACCTCCACCCCGCCGACCACGCAGTCGGCCGAGGCCCCGTCCTCGATGCCGTGCTTGTCGAACTGCGGATGCTTGAGGTTCGCCTTGTGGCTGGCGGGGATGATCACGGTCGCCCCGTCGCCGGGGCCGATGTCGTT
Source organism: uncultured Candidatus Kuenenia sp. (assembly GCA_964654285.1). Lineage (GTDB taxonomy): Bacteria > Planctomycetota > UBA11346 > UBA11346 > UBA11346 > BJHQ01. Next base: position 213,399 of record CAZZJC010000001.1, on the reverse strand, counting down.
GAGCGCCACCAGGATGTTGACCTCCATGCACATGAACCGGCCGTTGTGGAAGCGGTACTGGGTGCGCTTGGTCGGCTTGTGGCCGCCCGCATGCAGGCCGATGGCCTCGCCCGGACCGCGCAGGCTGACGAAGTTCTCGTCGATGAAGACATCGCCGTAGTAGCCGTCGAAGGTCTCCCAGCCGCCGATGAACTCGCGTACCAGGGGCAGCCAGCGCGGATGGTCGATCCAGCGTTCGAAGGCAGGACCGGTCTCGTAGATCTGCTGCAGGGCGATGCCCCGCGACGGCTCGACCTGCTCGCGATGGACCCGGCCGTACCATTCGCCCGGCGCCAGCGCCGGGATGGCGTCGATGGCGGCGTTGCAGGCCGCGACCTCGGCCGCGCTCAACGCCCCATCGAGGCGCAGGAAGCCATTGAGGTCGAACAGGTAGGCGTCCATCGGATCGATCGGCGGTTGCGCCAGATTGGGATGGAGGAGCGGCTGGTAGGGGACGTGGGTGGGCGCATCGGGTTTCATGGCGTTTCCTTCAGACCTGCCCACAGCTCACGGGCCAAACGGACGAGTTCCAACGCCTCCAGCCAACGATCGCTCTCCTCGCGCCAGGTCCCGTCCGGTTGCAGGAACTCACGCGCATAGCGGTTCGACGTGCCCAGCAGTTCCGGCGCGAACGGCAGGGCCTTCGCATGTTCGCCGCTGGCGAGGTACCCGCTCATGCATCGTCGCCAGATGTCCCGGAAATGGCCGATCGCCAGGGCGTTGCGCCCTGGGATCAGCTCCACTTGGACATGGCTGGTGTTGCCGATGCGGCCGTGGAAGCAGCGCACCCGCTCCCAGACCGGCTGGTAGAATGCGAGCTTCCCCGCGAAATCCCCGTAGGGCATCTCGTGACCGGTGTACCAGTGCGAAACGTCCCCGTTGAAGCGCAACTCAGGGAAGCGCCGGACCAGTTGCACCGTGCGCCAGCCATCCTGCAGGCAGGTGGCCCGATGCAGTTCCGGATAGATCGGCACCCGATGGCGCTGGATCGCCACCAGCACCGCCTCGACGAGGGCATCGACCTGGGCTTCGTCCATGATTTCGGTGCCGAGATGGCAGGTGGCGTAGTCCTGACCTTCATCCGCCCAGCGCCGGGCGGCCGCGTCGATCTGGTCCGGCTCGACGAACCGGGCCGCTGCCGACGGAACCAGGCCATGCTTCCGGCAGAGCACGGGATCCCCCATTTGCACCCCTTCATAGCCGGCGGCGGCCAAGGCGACCAGGGTCGCCTCGCCGCCCTTGGGATCCAGACCCGGCGGTGCGGCCGACCACGCTGGCAGATCGCGCAGGTTGCCGAGGTTGAAATCGATGCGCAGGCGGGGTGCGGTCATGCTGGTTTCCTGGTGCCCATCCTAGCGCGTCCCGCCGCCCCGCGACGGGAGGAAGGCGCCTTGCCGCGATCATCCAGTGCCGGATCGTCAGGTCGCATGCACCGCCGCCGGATCGACCCCCATCCCAGTTTCGGCCTGTGGTGCCGCCGCAGCCTGCGGCCGGGCGCGATGGCGGAGCACCACGCCCACGCCGATCTGGAATGGGGCTTCGTGGTACGGGGCAGCCTGCGCTACCGCACCGGCGGCCGCGACGTGCTGGTGCCGCCGCGCCGCCTGCTGCTGTTCTGGGCCGGCCTGCCGCACCAGTCGCACCAGGCCAGCGCCGACATCGTCTTCCTGGTCGGCGTCGCCCCCCTGCCGCTGGCGCTGACCTGGAACCTGGATCCCGCCGCGCTCGACCGCCTGATGGCCGGCGATTACCTGCTCGGGCGCGAAGACCGGCACGGCGATGATGAGCGCCTGCTCCTGCACTGGTGCGATGACTTCGCAAGCAATGATCCGGCCCACGCCGATTGCGCCGCCCTGGAGCTGCGGGCCCGGATCGCACGCCTGCTGCATGGGGAATCCGCCTCTGCGCCGGCCGAGGTGCCGTCGGTCGCGGTGCGGCGCATGGTCGAGCACCTCATCAGGCATCACCGCGAGCCGCTCACGGTCGAGGACGCGGCTGGGGCAGCCGGCCTCAATCCGAAGTACGCCTTCGCCGCCTTCCGCCGTCACACCGGTTTCACCCCGCGTCACTGGCTGGAATCCTACCGGGTCGCCCAGGCGCAGCGGCATCTCGTGGCTGGTGCCGATCCGCTGCAAGCCGCCATGCTGGCCGGGTTCCAGGCGCGACGGACGTTCTATTCCGCCTTCACGGCCCAGGTCGGCGCGACTCCGACCGCCTGGCTGCGTGGGGCGAGGAGAAACCTCAGCGCCCGCCCCGGCGTAGCCTCCTGAGCCGCCGGCAGGTCGCTCAGGAGGTGAGTACCGGAAGCGCGTTGCGGGAGCCGGCGACCCTCGGACGAACAAGCGTTCACACCGAGCGAAGCCGTCCCTTCCGGCGCAACCGGAGCCCCGCGCAGAGGGCAGGTTGTCTGGACGACCGGTTCACCGCTGCTGCGCCAGGGCCCGATCGAGATGCCCGGCGCAGGCGGCGAGGATCGATTCGGCCTGGGCGCGATCGCAGGCCAGGCGGCGCATCACCACGGCGGTCTTGACCGAATCGCCGGCCTGGTCGAGGAGGGCGAAGCAGGCCTCGCGCGGCTCGCCGGTCAGGATCGAAACGATGCGCGCGGCGCGGTCGCGCAGCTTCTGGTTCGAGGCGCGCAGATCGACCATCAGGTTGCCGTAGACCTTGCCGGCGCGGACCATGAGCGCGGTGGAGATGGTATTGAGGGCGAGCTTCGTCGCCGTGCCCGCCTTCATCCGGGTCGAGCCGGTGAGGACCTCCGGCCCGACCGCGAGCACCACCAGGTGGTCGACGCATGAAGGACGGTCCATCGGCGTGCAGGCGATGAGGGCGGTCAGGGGGCCGCTGCGTGCGCCAGGCGCGGCATGGCCCCCCGGGCCGTGGTGGTGGACGTGGGTCCGCTGATGCCGGTGCCGGGCGGTCCATTCCAGGGCGCCGAGCACGTAGGGCGTGGTGCCACCGGCGGCGATGCCGACCACCGCATCGTCGGGGCCGAGATGGAGCGCCTCCAGCTCGCCGACCGCGCCTTCGGGGTCGTCCTCGCGGCCCTCGCTGGAATGGCGCAGGCTGCGATCGCCGCCGGCGATCAGGCCGATGACCCGACCCGGCGGGATCTGGAAGGTCGGGCCGACCTCGCTGGCATCGAGCACGCCCAGGCGGCCGCTGGTGCCGGCACCGACGTAGACCAGGCGACCGCCGGCGAGGAAGCCGGGTTCGATCGCGGCGATAAGGCTGGCCAGGGCGGGGCCCGCCGCCGCCATCGCGGCGGGGATGGCGGCGTCCTCGGCCTGGATCGCGGCGACCAGGCCTTCGGCATCGAGTTCGTGCAGGTGCGCCGTGCGGGGATTGCGCTGTTCAGTCAGAATGTGGGCGCGATCGGGAATCATCCTATACCCCATAATGTCTCTTGAAGATTGACCCACTCGGAAATTTCTTTGGAAAATCGCAAGTGCATCCCAGATGCAAGGCGGGAGGAAGGAGTGTGGCAGCGCCTGCGGAGCCGACGAGCGGACGACCAGCGCCGCAGATGGGGTGCAATGGCGATTTTTCGCATCATGGCCAGGTCCAGCATCCCGCCACCGGTGCGCGATCCACCCCGGTGATCGCGGGCAGGGTGATCGGCACGCCGTCCTGGCAGAGCGCGCCCAGCACGGCGAACGCCATCGCCTCGCGCAGGGTCGCCGGCACCCCGAGCTCGTCGCTGATCTGGACCGGCACACCGGCGCGGGCGGTCAGTTCCGCGACCAGGGCCCGGTTGCGCGTGCCGCCGCCGGCCAGGATCAACCGGTTCGCCGGGGCCGCCGCCTTGGCGACCACGGCGGCGATCGCAGCGCAGGCGCTGCGCGCGAGATCTTCCGGCGCCAGGTCGCGGAAGCGTTCGAGCCACGAGGCGAGTTCGTCGCCGGTGCCCAGGCTGCGACCCGCCTTCGCCTGCATGCCGAGACGGCGGCCCAGGTCCGCGACCGCCCTGGGCGAAGCCCGGCCTTCCAGGGCGGCGGCGCCGTTCTCGTCGAAAGGACGGTCCAGCACCGTGCGCGCGACCGCATCCAGGACCTGGTTGCAGGCGCACACGTCGCCGCCGCTGACGCGATCCACGCCGCCATCAGCCGGCAGCCGGGTCAGGTTCACGAAGCCGCCGAGGTTGATCACGGCGCGGGTCTCGACCGCATGCCTGAGCAGGATCCAGTCGGCAAGCGGGGTGATCGGCGCGCCCTGCCCGCCGGCGGCGAGATCCGCCGCGCGCAGGTCGCTCACCACCGGAGCATGCAGGCCATGCGCGAGCACCGCCGGACTGAAGAGCTGCCACGACAGCGGCGGGGCGTGGAAGACGGTCTGGCCATGGACGCAGACCAGGTCGATATGCTGGCCTTTCGTCAATTCACGGCAGGCGTCGAGATGGATGAGCGCCAGATCACGCCCCATCGCCGCGATGTCGCCGGCGGTGCAGGGCTGTTGTCCAGCCAAGGAACGCAGGCGTGAAGCCAACGTCCCCAGTTCGCGGCTGCATTGGTCGCGCAATTCCACCCGCATGGTCAACCCGTTGCCGCGGATGCACACCAGAGCGACATCCAGGCCATCGATCGAGGTGCCGGTCATGCAGCCGAGCACCAGCCGGTCGTCGCTCGCGCGCCGGCCGCTCACCGGCCCGGCCCGGCGCCCGTGCTTCGGGGGCTCTTCGGTGAACGGATCGGTGGCGCGGCGCGGCGCGTCCGCTCGGATGGGAGGCAGGCGGCTGGAGGCGGGAACGATTCGGGCGCGCATTCAGGCCTCCAGGTCGGTGAGTACGGACGAGTAGTGCGCCACGCTGCGCTCGAGTCCGCCCGGGCGCGATCGCAGCGCCCACAGGCGACGATGCTCGGCCATCAGTTCGCGCAGGCGTTCAGCGAGGGCCCGACGCTGCGCGGCGCGTTCGGCCCCGAAGCTGTCGCGGGCGAGGGCGCGGCGCACGGCAAACGCCGCAACTTCCCAGGTGTGGCGCAGTTCATCCTGGATCTGCTCCGGCACCCCGGTCGGCAGGTTCCTGAGCGGCAGCAGGTATTCCCAGGCATCGCGCCAGGCCTGTTCCGAACCGCGCCGTGCTTCGGCGAACGGCCGGTGCAGATCGGTGAACAGCGCGGTCGCGTTGCGCAGCGGCCGCGAGCCGCCATCGGGCGCCGGCTGGCCGAAGATCAGGCGCAGTTCGCGATCGACATCACCCAGATCGTCGAACCAGCGCGCCGCCGCCAGGGTGCGATCGCCGTGGGCATGCAGCGAAACGGCGCGGTGCGGCACATCAGCGGTGCCGGACCAGGCGCGATGCGCGCCTTCGGCAAGCCCGTGCAGCGTCAGCGGCCATTGCTGGCGATGACCGTGGTCGCCCCAGGCGGTCGTCAGGTAGCCGGTCGCGCCCTGATCCAGGCCATCGCGGGCGGCGGCGAGCAGATTGGCGCGACGGTCTGCGGTGCGTCCGGTGATCGAGCGCCAGCATGAGGTTCCGGGGCAGACCCAGACCTCGTTGCCGACCTCGCGCACCTGCCGACACCAGCGTGCGAACGGCGCATCGGCTTCGTATCCCCAGGCCAGGGCGACCAGATCGCGCGGCAGGTCGGCCAGGGCCTCGGGGTGCTCCAGGGCGATGTCGGACCAGAACATCGGACGCTTGCCGTGGCGCCGTGCGACGTCACACACCGCCCGGACGTGATCGAGGTACACCGCCGCGCGACCGCGCTGGGCGACCACCGGCGCGGATCGCCCCTGCCCGATATCGAAGGCCTCATCGCAGCCGATGTTCACCCAGGGCGAGCTGAACTCAGGCAGCAACTGCCCGAGCAGATCGTCGATCAGACCGATCGAGCCGGGATCGATCGGACACAGGCTGAATGGCCCGGTCTTGCGCGCGATCCCGGCGAAATCCCAGGACCGGCCCGGAGCGATCTCGGCCAGCGGCAGGTAGCGCGGCTGCTCGAACCAGCGTTCGAGGTGGCCCAGGCAGTTCTGGTTCGCCACCAGGGTGATGCCGTGTTCCCGGCAACATGCGTCGAGGCGATGCACCTCGTCGGCGGTGAGCGGACTGGCCTCGGACCACACCGCCTCGTGGCCGCGATAGGCGAAGGTGTGCTCCATGTACAATTGCATGTGGTTGATCTTCCAACCGGCCAGCGTCCCAACCAGGCGCTCCAGTTCCGCCAGCGTCGGCACGCGGTCGCGCGAGATGTCGAGCATCACCCCGCGCACCGGGAACGCCGGGGAGTCGGCGATCTCAAGGCACGGCGGCGTCGACCCGAATTGCACCAGGATCTGGCGCAAGGTCTGGCAGCCATGGCGGAAACCGGCGAGGCTCGCTGCTGACAGTTCGGCGTGGTCCGGGCGCAGGACGAGGCGGTAGGTTTCTGCATCGCCACCGGCTTTGCCGCTGGAAGACAGGCGCAGCCAACCCGCCGAGGATCCCGCCTCCAGGAGGGGAACCATCCCGCCTGTCGGCGGTGGCGTCTGCAATACCGATCGCGCCACCACCATCGTATCCGCAGGAGGCGATGCCTCGCTGCTGCATCCGAACCGCAGCGGGACCGCAGCCCGTCCTCCCGTCAGCGCAAGCTGACGCGGAACCGGCAGCAGCAACGGCGGCAAGATGCTCGGATCGGGCATGGGCGGCAGGTTGGTCATGCCCTGGTCACGGCAAGCCTGGAGCAGCTGCGACACGCCCACAACGCATAAACGGCACCCAGAGGATGCCGTTTATGCGCAATCAGCGGATTTTCACCGGTTTATTGACGCCGCCGCCGGCTGCCCGCCATGGCCAGCATGGCCGCGAAGCCGATCAGGCCGAGTCCGCCACCGAGGCCGCAACCACCGGATGTCGATCCCGGTCCGTTGGTGACCTCGATCTTGGTCGTCTGATCCGTGGAGACCGTGATCGTCACGGTCGGGCGAGTCAGGTTGACTCCATCGCTGACACCGAAGGTCAGGGTCTCGTTGCCGACGAAACTGGCATTCGAGGTGTAGGTGAAGGACGGTCCGGTACCGGTCAGTGTCCCATTCTGAGCACCGGCGATCACGCTCCAGATGAGAGGCTGACCTTCCGGGTCGGTCGCCACGAGGGTGAAGGGCAGCGGTACGCCGGACTTGGTCGTCAGGATCTGGCTGGCGGCCGATGGCGGCAGGTTCACCGGTGGCGGAATCACATGGTTGACGGTCAGGACGAACGACGCCGGCACGGAAGCCGCGCCATCATTCGCCGTCAGATTGATCGTCGTGGTTCCATGGGCTCCGGGCACGGGCGAGATGGTCAGGCTGGTCGCAGTGACCGACAACCCGCTGTTCGCCACGATCGCGGTGTCGCTCGACGTGGCGGTCAACACCAGGTTGCCAGGCAGACGGTCCGGATCGGTGACCAGGGAACTGATGGGCACCGTCACGGTGGTATCCTGGTCCATCGCGGTATTGGCGACCGTGAACACCGGCGCCTGATTCGCCCCGATCGTCACCGGGAAGGTGGTGGTCGTGGTGAGCGCTCCATCGCTGACCGTCACCGTCACGGTGGCGGTGCCATTGCCGCCCGCCGTCGGCGCGGCCACGATCTGCCAGTTCTTGCCGCTGCCGGTCACCGTGATCGCGGAGTTCGGAAGCAGGGCCTGGTCCGACGAGGTCGCGGTGACCACCAGGTTGGCTGGAGGCGTATCCACGTCGTTGACCGTGACCGCGATCGGTTTCGTCGCAAAGCCGGCGACCGCAGGCGTCGAGGCGATGGAAGCGACGGTCGGGGCCGTCGGCGTGTTGCCAGCGATGGTCAACGTGGCCGAACTCGCCGCTCCGATCGTGTACGCGCTCGGATTGGGTTGGATCGTCAAGGTGACGGTCTTGTCAGTCAGAGCGAGCGGATTGAAGAGCGGATTGACGTAGATCTTCGCCGTGGATTGACCTGGGGTCATGGTCACGGTGATCTGGCCGAAGCCTCCGAGACTCGCGTAATCGGTTCCTCCCACAGCCGTACCGCCGATCGTGGCGTTGACCGTGATGGTGTTCGAGGTCCAGACCGATCGGGTGATCAGGAAAGATCCTGGCACCAGCAGCTTCTGCGCTGCGTCGACCTCCTTGGCGATGGTCACCTGACCTATCGAAGCGCCTAGACTGCTGACCACCGACAGCATGAACGACTTGGTGATCTGAACCACACCGTCGTCCACCAGGATGGTGACGGTCACCGCACCGAAACGGGTCGGGGCTGGTGACAACGAGACGGTATAGTCGCCGCCATTATTGGCGACCGTGATCCGGTTGGCAGGCAGCAGGGTCAGGTCACTGGAAAGCACCGTGACGCTGAGGGGCTTGGGCAGGGCATCCGGGTCGTTGGCCTTGAACGCGATGACGTCGGTGCCATTGATCAGGACTTCGTGATCCGGGAAGGTGTCGGGAGACACCACCGGATCGACATTCACTGCCATCATGACCGGGAAGGACATGGTGCTGGACAGGACTCCATCGCTGACCCGGACCGTGACTATGGTGGTATCCGAGGTGTCGACCGGCGGTTGGATGGTCATCCAACGGTTGCCATCCGTCCCACCGAAGGCGAAGGCCGAATTCGGCAGGATGTCCGGATCCGCCGAGGATGCCGACAGGGTCAGGGAGCTGAGCAGGCTGTCATTGTCGTTGATGGTCAGCGTGATCCTGCTGTTCACATAGCCAGCCATCGCGATCTGAGGTCCGACCGTGTTGACGAACACCGGCGCTGCGGGGGCATCATCGATGATGAGAACGGTGGCCGCGACCGGCTTGTTGATCAGGTAGCCAACAGGATTGGTGTTGCGCAAGGTCAAGACCACCGTTTCGTCACCTTCGGTCGGGTTGCTGTCCGCGATCGGCAGGACATTGACGATCGCGGTCCTCTTGCCGGCACCGATGTAGAAGTCCAGGATGCCGCTGTTGGGCGTGATCGCAGCGCCATCGACCATCAAGGTGTAGTCATCGGGCCAGGTCGCCGTACCGCTGACGCTCAGCGACACCGCCAGGGGGTTCGCGATCGATCCGCCGGAGCGGGTCACCGTGAACTTGCCCTGCACCAGGTTCTTTTCCTTGGCATCGTTGTTGGCGACGATGTTGACCAGCATCTGGCCGGGCGGGAGCATGGTGACGGTCGCCTCGACCGGGTTGCCCGGAACATAGGTTCCAGCCAATGTCGGGGTGTCCACATACAGAGTGAGGGTCCTCGCCGCTATGACATCGGTGTTCTGCTTGACATTGATGGTCGTGGTGGCGCTGCCATCAGCGATGTCGACATAGCCGATCAGGAGATCGAAATCGGTTCCCATCACGGCGGTCGAGGTGTTCTTGATCTTGTAATTCACCCGAAGCGGACCCTCGGTGGTGCCGATGCGGGTCACCACGAAGCTCGTGGTCTCGCCCTTGAACATGTAGTCGGCAGGACTGGCGATGGTGACCAGCACCGGGTTGAGGTCGATCACGTCCATCCGGGCCGATTTCACCGCACCCAGGTTGTAGTTCGTCCCGGTGCGATCGGGCGTCAGGGTCAGCACCACGTTCTGGACCGGTTTCACCAGCTGGTTGACCAGGGGCAGGATGGACACCGAGACCGAGGCCTGATTGGCGGGAATGAGCACCGAGGTGCCGACATACTGGTAGTCGACACCCTCGACAGCCGATCCCGTCAGGGCGAAGCGTACACGGACGTCCTTTGCCAGCTCCGCCGCCGATCCGGTCCGCTCAATGAGGAACTTGCCGGCCGTCGACGCAGCCGGATAGACGTTCTGGGTCGCATTCCTGTTGGCGGGATCGACCCGGACGGTGATGCGCGACCGGTCGATGTCGCGGATGATCACCGGATCCGAGGGATCCGTGCTCAAGCGGGCGAAAGCCGGATTCGAGGCGATGACCAGGCGCAGTTCCTCATCCCCCTCCGCCAAGCCATCCGCCTTGGTCAGCAAGGACAGATCCTTGTACATTTCATTCGCCGCCAGGGTGACGGTGATCGGGTTCGGGGTGGCGTCCGCCAGATCGGTGAGGGTGGCCAGGTTCAGGAGTGTGCTGCTGGTGGCGACTTGCACGGTCGCCGTCAGGGGGATCGTCGGATTTCCGCCAAGGCGGCTGATCCGGAACACGGCCGATGAAGCACTGCCTTCAATCACCTCGGTGACCTGCGGTGCGATCGCCAGGGTCGGGAAATCATCATCGATGATGTTGATGGTGGCCGCGGTCTGGGTCGTGCCGACCGTGTATCCTGTTCCGGCAGCGATCTCGATGGTGACGGTCTCGACGCCTTCCGCCGACGTGTCGGCGATCGGCAGGATCTCGACGATCGCCTCGGCCTGGCCGGAAGCGAAGGTCACCTGCGAAGCGTTGATCAACTGGTAGTCGGTCCCGTTGACTGCCGTACCGCTAAGGGTGTAGCTCACCGTCAGACTGTCGACGATGTCCATGCTGCGGCGGAAGTGGAATTTGGCACCGGACAGGGGTTCGGTCTCGCTCACATTCGCCGGATCGGCCCAGACGCGGACCATGGGAGGCGCGCCATCGTTATCCAGGATGTAGATGCGGGCCAGTGACGGTTCGCCTGTCTGATAGGTCGATCCATCGGCGTTGATGGCGACATCCAGCGTCCGCGTGCCATTGACGACCAGATCGTCATTCGCCGTGATGTCGAACTCGACATAGTCACTATTGGCGGGAATGACGGCGCTTCCCGGCATCCCGCTATAGTCTGCTGGCACGGCTGTCCCCAGCAGGCCGGCTTTGAGGTTCACGGTCAAGGCGCTGGTCAGATCACCGACGCGGCTGATCCGCACGGTGGCTTTATGGCCGCCTTCCTTCGCGACGGCATTGACGGCGGTGGCCGAGACGAAGACCGGCGGTTGGGTGTCGATATCGGCGATCGTGATCGTCCGCGCCGCGGTGTTCACCTTGCCATCGGTCGCCGAGATCAACGCGATGGTTGCCTCGCGCGGACCCGTTGCGATCAGGTTGCGGATCGGCTTGATGGTGATCACCTTTTCCGTTTCGTCTTGCGCGAAAGTCACCATGACAATGGTTTCGCGATCGGCCGTGTTCGCGGGTGCGACCGGCACGACGGTCGGGGTGCTGACCGGGGTGTAGTCAGCCCACGGTGCGGCCTGCCCCTTGAGACTCAGGCTGACGGTGGACGGCGCGAGGGTGAGTCCGGTGCGCTTGATGGTGACCTTTCCATCCACAGTTGGTCCGCTGAGCACCTCGGAAGCATTCAGGGTGGTGCCTTCCAGGGTGTAGGCGGCAGCGTCGTCATCCGCGATGGTGACCACGAAGACCGAGGCGAAGGCCTCACCATTCAACTGACCTGGCAGGCTGCAATTTGAATAATCGTTGCCACCGACCAGGTGCGGCTTCAGGCGGATCAGGAACGTCCGATCCCTGGTATCCAGATTGTCATTGTTGATGGTGAAGGTCACCGGCCAACGGCGCATGCGCAAATCATGTTCACCCACAGAGTAGTCCCCAGGAGGGTTGTTAGGGGTGATCACCGGGTCGACATACGCATCGGTATAGGTGGAATCCTGCTTATACCAGAAGGTCAACGTACCGGACTTGACCTCAAAGTCGGTACCGGGAACAGCCGCATTCTTGTTCGGGATACCCGTGCGGTCATCGGCGACGACCTCGTAGTCGATGCGAATGAGATTCTTATGTGGTGGAACGAGGTTCGTGTCGACCGTATTGGTCCCGGTCGGCCAGTCGCTCAAAACGACCCAGGCCTGGTATTCTCCACTTTCCCAGAACCGGCCACCAAGTTTCTCAAAGCGGACCTCGGGTTTGCCGTTCCTCATCGAATTGACGATGAGATCAGCGTGGGCGAGATTCGGGTCGATGGTGTAGGTCGGATCCTCCTTGAGGAAAATATACAATTCCTTGTCATCTTTGTTGGTATTGTTGTCGTTGGACGCGCTAACCTCGACATCCTTGAAGGTCTCGTTTGCGAGCAGCAGCACCTGGCCTGCCGTTGGAACATTCCTGGTGAAACCATAATCCAGGCCATTCTGGGCTTGGCCCGAGGTGGTGAAATAGATGAACAACGGCGACGTGACATTCTGACTGCTGTTGCGGCTGAAACGCACGGTCGTTTTCTCCTGGGTCGCTTTTGCGATGGAGCTGCGTGCGCCGGGCGCCAAGGCGACGCTGACCAAGGGCAGATCTCCATCCAGGATCGACAGATCAGCCTGGGAACCCGTTGAGAGGATCTGGTAGGTCGTGCTGTCCCGTATCAGCAGGCGGACAAATTCCGGACCTTCGACGGTGCTATCCTTGACTGGAGTAACGGTCACCGTGGCTGAAACCCTTCCAGCGGGGATGATGACCTTGCCATTACCGCCGATACCCCCGTCCAGGGCTGGATTCGAGACGTAATCGGTCTGGTAGGTGGCGGTTCCGGAAAAGCCGAAGTTGACGGTCAGGTTGGAGCTGAGATCGCCATGCCTGATGATGGTGAAGGTGCCGGAGCGGGCTCCACCCGTGCCAACCGGTTCAAGCGCAGGGCCTTGGGTCAACGCCACTGCAATGGAGGGACGGTCATCATCGCCAATTTCCAGCTTCACGTATCCGCTACCATTGTACAGACTAGGGTTGGCCGTTAGAAAGAGCCTGATGTACTGTTCTCGCCAGACGTTGTCCTCTGCATCAAATGTACGACCCTCCAAAATGCCATCCGCAATGGGATGAACGTCCAGCGTTACCGAGGCAATTCCAACCGGGAAGATGATCGAACGCGGCAAGGCCTGATAATCGACTCCCTCGCTTGCTGTACCAGAGATGGTAAATCCAACCTGGAGGGATTCACTGACATCACCGATCCGTGTGAAGATGAATGCCCCCTGGTTCGAACCGTTTTCACTCGCAGAGAGAACCGAAACGCTCACCGTGGGAAGAGTGGGCATAACGCTGGAATCGACTATGGTGATCGACGCCTCGGTGTTTTCGACATAGTAGTCCGGACTATAGGCGACCATCACTTTTGCCAGGCTGGACGGATGCCAAATGCCATCGCTGGTGGGCGGGGTGTACTGCAAGTCGACATAGTCCTTGGTGAACGTCGTGGTCACGCTGTCATTGCTGGCGTGGGCCAGGAAGGTTCCCTGGCGGCGGATGATGACATATTGATCAGCCGAAACCCCACAGCCAGTAAGCGTTGAGTTCGGGGAGTCACCGCCTCGTGAAATCAACGGATAATCCGGTTCGACAATAGGGCCATCAGCAGTCGCACCGCCAGGAACTTCGCCGTTCAAATTGCGCGGGGCCGCAGGAGTTGGGTTCAGGATGTAGTAATAGCGATTATCCGGGGCAGGCCGCGTTCTGCGATCCCAGCGGTCGAGTTCGACGAAACTACCCTGGGTGTAGATTCGAACCACCAGATCCGTGGTGTCATTCCAGGAATTGAGCACGTAATCCGTGTCGTTGTGCGGCGTCGGACCGGTGCGGGTAATGCGGATGATCCCCGGTGAGCCACCTTCGGTGACAGTAGGATTCAGAGCCTCAACCTTAACCCACTGGCGATGATGCGCGATGAAGTTGACGTCCTGGATATCGTGGTTGGGAATGGAAATAGGCGACGGCAGGGGCTTGGCCGTATCCTTGCCGATGAAGTGCCAGCCTTCCAACTTTGGCTGGATGACGATATTGCCGGAGACAAGACCGGACAGGCGGTACATGCCATCGCTGTCGGTCCAAACGCCACGGAAGTCGGCACCACCGACGCGAGTCACCAAAACTCCAGTCATCGGATTGCCCTGCTGATCGGTGATCCGGCCGGTGGCGATGAAGGTTTGACGTCCATTCACATCGTTGGCATCGATGCCAGGGTAGGCTGGCTGGCCAATATTGATCACCTTTGAGATCCGGGCGGTGCCACCCTTCATGTCGGTAACGACGCAGGTAACGGTGAACTGGCAGCCACGGCGCAAATCGGTGGTGCTAGTGGGAAAGAGGCGGGGAATGTTGGCCTGGGCCCATTTGTGGGTGATCGTCGATCCATTGCGGACTGAATTGGGGGTGCTGTCACCGAAATCCCACCAATACGCCAGTTCATCACCATCAGCATCGGTTCCAGTCACGCTGAACGTCACATCCTTGGTAAATGGATCGGTGCCATTGTAGGCAACCTGGATCGCCCCCGCCTTTACAACCTGGGGATCCGAAGTCACCGCCGGGATGACGACGGTCATGTCGCTGACTTCCGGGGCGTGGTTGCCAGGGAAGGTGCCCAAGTTGACCACGACATCCAGGGACTGCGGCGTGGTTTCATTGCGATCGGTGACGGTGATGTGGATGCCGGCGGCCAGATCGGAATAGGTGCGGTTGACTTCGATGCCGGCGTCGGCCAGAGATCCCCCGTCCACAACTTTGCCGTCCTCGTCTAGGCCCGAAGTGAATGCCGGCGTCCCTGGGGTGGTGTCGAGTAGGCAACTCACCACAGGTTTGGGCACCTTCTGCTCACGTTGAGAATCCCATCCCTCCATCCACAAGAGCAGACTGGAATGCAAAAACCTCTCATTGGGTTGCTGCGGGAAAATCATCGTCGGCATCCAGCCACGCAAACCTGCCCAATAAGTCTGCTGGTGGTTGCGCCTGATCTTGAGAGCATAGGTCCGGGCATCTTCCAGGTAGGGCTGATTATAGGAAAAGACCTTGTAGCGTCCGCTCTGGGTCACGGTGGTGATCCGGTCTCCCGTCAACCAACCCAGATAGCTCTTGTAGATGGGGTTGAAATGGCCCAGTCCGCCCGAACCCATGTTATCCCAAATATCGCCGTAGGCGACAACTTCCTGTTCGTAGGCATAGCCATTGGCCCCGGTCGCATTCGCATTGACCACGGTGATGCGGTCGAGGTCCTTATCGGTGGGACTTCCCGACGCAGCGGTATTGTCCCAGCGATCCGCATGTTTCAGTCCAATGGCGTGACCGATCTCATGACACTGCACTGGAACCGAATCGGTTTGGAGCCAGGTTTTTCCGCCCCCACCGAGACCACCCCATCCCCAGATTCCCCGATGACGCACGGTTATGATTGCAGCGTTGGTGTCGTAACCTGCGGCAGCGGCGGCGGCGATAGCGTCGCCGTGCAATGCCGGGGGGCCGATTTGGGGATCATTGAGATCCATCGGGGTCAATTCCGGATAGTACCGCCACGGCCGTGGCATGGTCAGGACTTCGGTGACTGTGGTCGCAATCTGCATCAGACCATAGGATGATTCGGCGTACCAGGCCGCGACATCTTCCGAAATCGCATGCGCCGTAGTGTAGGACGTGGGTTCGCGGGGATCGTCGGGGAAGTTCACCCGGATGTACAGCAGGCGGATGACGTTGCTCTGACTCGTCGGAGTCGTCGGCACCGGATCCTGGGCGAACATCCCGGACATCGCGGTCGCGAGGACGAGGACGCAGGTGGCGAGGGCGCGCAGGAGCGTGGTCATGGACTGGCCTTTCGGGCAAAGAAGGCGTGAGGCAAAGAGGTACCGCTGCGAGGCGGCGTGAACGGACTTGCTGGGCTGGATCGTAGAGGCCGCAGCCGCAGGGAAGGCGTAGGTCCAGGGGTGTCCTCGTCGTGTCTCAGTGGCTGTGCAATGCGGCGCAGCATCGAGTCAGGCCCCTTGCCGGTTCTGGATTTGGGCCAGAACGGACTTGGTTCACCGCGATCCCGGTGATGCTCCGCGGATGCCCGCCGCCCACCGCGTCATCGTCGTCGTCGGCCCGACTGCGTCGGGAAAATCCTTGCTGGCCGCGCGATTGGCGGCCCGGTTGGGCGGCGAGGTCATCAGCGCCGACGCGATGGCGGTCTACCGGGGGATGGATCTCGGCACCGCCAAGCCGGGTGCGGCCGAGTACGCCCTGGCCCCCCACCACCTGGTGTCGGTGCTCGACCCCGCCGACCGCTGCGATGTCAGCCGGTGGCTTGACTTGGCAGAAGGCGTTCTTGCGGGGCTGCGAGCCCGCGGCACCCCGGCCATCGTCGCGGGGGGCAGCCCGCTCTACACCAAGGCGCTCATCGAAGGGCTGTCCGCCGGGCCGCCGCGCGATGAACGGGTGCGGGCCGACCTCAACGCCGCCTTCACCGCCGATCCGGGTGCGTTGTGGGCGGAGCTGCTGCGCGTCGATGCGGTCTACGCCGCCGGACGCCACCCCAACGACCAGCGCCGGATCGTGCGGGCGCTGGAGGTCTTCCGCCTCACCGGGCGGCCCTATTCGTCCTTCCACACCACCGACGGCCAGCGACGCACGGATCTTGCCGCGCTCCAGATTGGCTTGCACTGGGATCGCGCGGTTCTGCACCAGCGCATCGCCAAGCGCTGCGAAGCGATGTTCGCCGCCGGCCTGGTGGACGAGGTCCGCGGATTGAAGGATCGCCTCTGCCCCGAGGCGCGGCAGGCGGTGGGCTACAAGGAAGTGCTGGATTTCCTCGACGGGAAGCACGATCTGGCGACGGCGACGGCGCTCGTCGAGCGCAACACCCGGCACCTCGCCAAGCATCAGCTGACATGGTACCGGCGCTTTTCGGACATCGTGTGGCTGGATGGGGCGGCGGGGGATCTGCAAGAGCGGGCGGAAGCGTTGGCCAAGGAATTCCTACGCCGTGATGCGCCTTCTCCGTAGCGCCGGTTTCAGCCGGCACGGACGGCGGGCTTCAGCCCGCCGCACGCGGCGCACCGGTTCATGACCTGGCTGTTCGATCTTCATTCATGATCGCGAACTTCGCGAAAAAACCTCGCCAATGGTGAGGGCGACTGAAGTCGCCCTGCCGTGCCGGCTGAAGCCGGCGCTACTCAACTCGCGAGGTAGTGCTCCGCCTCCAGCGCCGCCATGCAGCCCATGCCGGATGCGGTGATCGCCTGGCGGTAGCGGTGGTCGCGCACGTCGCCGGCGGCGAACAGGCCGGGGACGCCGGTCTGGCAGCCGTGCTCGACCTCCAGGTAGCCGTTCTCGTCGAATTTCAGGCCGGGCACGTTCTTCAGGAAGGCGGTGTTCGGAGTGTGGCCGATCGCCATGAAGACGCCTTTCACCTCCAACCGGCTGGTCTTCTGGTCGCGCAGGTCGACCAGGGTCACGGCTTCCAGCTTCTGCTTCGCGTCGACGTGGTAGCCGCCGAGCGTCTGGTGCCAGACCGGGGTGATCTTGGGATTCGCCAGCACCCGCGCCTGCATCGGCTTGCTCGCGCGCAGTTCGCCCCGGCGATGCACGAGGTAGACCTTCGAGGCGAAGCGGGTGAGGAAGTTCGCCTCTTCGCACGCGGTGTCGCCGCCGCCGACCACCGCCACCGGCACGTTCTTATAGAAGGCGCCATCGCAGGTGGCGCAGGCGGTCAGGCCGTGCTTGCGGCCGGGCTTGTCAGTGAGGAAGTCGTCCTCGCCGGGCAGGCCAAGATAGCGCGCGCTCGCGCCGGTGGCGATGATCACCGCGCGGAACTGCGCTTTTTCCTCGGTGCCCTGGAAGAGGTCGTTCCAGGCGAGGATGAAGGTGCCGTCCGCCGCGCGGCTGATCGCGGTGATCTCGCAGCCCATCTTCACCACGGTGCCGAAGCGGGTCGCCTGCTGCTCCATCCGGGCCATGAGTTCGGGGCCCATGATGCCCTCGGGGAAGCCGGGGAAGTTCTCGACCTCGGTGGTGGTGGTGAGCTGGCCGCCGGCCTGGCGCCCGGTGAACAGCTGCGGCGCGAGATTCGCGCGGGCGGCGTAGATGGCGGCGGTCCAGCCGGCGGGGCCGGAGCCGATGATGGCGAGGTCGGGCATGGGATGGTCCTCTGGCGGCAGTCGAGTCGGTGCTGAGGGCGCGTCAAGCCGGCGGCGACCACGTTTCGACCGGGGTCGCACCTGCGGGATGGCGGCGTCTGCCGAAACCCTTCCGAGCCGGCGGGAGGCCGACGATCCCAGGAGGCAGGCCTGGGCGCGGGTCGGATGGCATCGCGCAGGCCGCGCCTACGCTGCGCCCATGCGCGCCCCGCCCGAGATCGTCCAGCTCAGCGAACAGGTGGCGAACCAGATCGCCGCCGGCGAGGTGGTGGAACGCCCGTCCGCGGTGGTGAAGGAACTCGGCGAGAACAGCCTGGATGCCGGCGCGACGCGGATCCAGATCGAGATCGAGGACGGCGGCCGGCGGCTGATCGAGGTCAGCGACGACGGCCACGGCATGCGCCCGGCCGATCTGCGCCGCGCGATCGGCCGGCATGCGACGAGCAAGCTGACGAGCTCTGACGACCTCTTCCGCATCGCCACCCTGGGCTTCCGGGGCGAGGCCCTGCCCTCGATCGCGGCGGTGAGCGAGATGGAGATCGCCTCGCGTCCGCACGATGCCATCGCCGGCCAGCTCATCCGCTTCACCGGCGGCAGCGAGACGGCCTATCAGCCGTGCGCGATGTCGCCAGGCACCCGGATCAGCGTGCGCAACCTCTTCTGGAACGTGCCGGCACGGCTGAAATTCCTCAAAAGCGAGGCGTCGGAAACCGGCCACGTCCACGATCAGGTCGTGCGCCTGGCGCTGTCGCACCCCAAGGTCGGCTTCCGCCTGAAGGTCGGCGGCCGCACCGATATCGACCTGCCGCCGGGTTCGACCCTCGAGGCGCGCATCGCCGCGCTCTTCGGGCCGGAAGTCGCCGGCAGCCTGATCGCGGTGGCGGAGCAGGCGAACGCGATGCAGATCAGCGGCTTCGTCGCGCACCCGCGCGAGGCGCGGCCGACCGCGAAGCGGCAGTACCTGTTCCTCAACGGCCGCTTCGTGAAGGACCGCATCCTGATCGTCGCGGTGCGCGAGGGCTACAAGGGTTTTCTTGAGCCGCGCCTGCACGGCACGGTGTTCCTGCACCTCGACCTCGATCCGTCGCAGGTCGACGTGAACGTGCATCCGACCAAGTCCGAGGTGCGATTCCGCCGCGAAGGCGAGGTCTTCTCCCTGGTTTCCACCGCGATCAACGCGGCGGTGGCCAAGCACGCCGGCGGCTTCTCCCTGCTCAATCCCGGCGATCGGCCGCAGCCGGCGGCAGCGCCGCCGCCGGAATCCGGTTCGCCGATCGTGGCGCGCACGGTGGTGAAGGCGGCAGCACCCATCTACCAGGAACGCTTCCTGCCGGCGACGCCGGTCGTGACGGCAGAGGTCCGGCCGGACGCGTCACCGCCACGCCCCTCCCCCTCGGCGGATGCGCCCGGATTCGATGTGCCGGATCGGCCGTTGCAGACGCGGGAACCGGCCGTCGCCTATCAGGCGGCTCCGGCAGCCCCGCCAGAGGTTCAGCCGCCGCCACCGGTTCCGCCCGCGACGCCGGAAGCCATGCCCGCCCGCGCCGCCGCCGCGCAGCACCTGCCATCGGTGCGGCGGGTCGTCCAGCTCAACCGGATGTTCCTCCTGGTCGAGACCGAGCACGGCATCCGCCTCGTGGATCAGCATGCGCTGCATGAAAAGGCCCTGTTCAACGCCCTGGAAGGCGGCGCGGACCCCTTCGCCGGCGGACGGCAGGAGCTGCTCATGCCGCTGGTCGTGCGCCTCGATGCCGCCGAGGTCGCCAGCCTCAGGCCGCTGGTCAATGAACTCGCCGGCCTGGGCATCGATCTGGAGATCACCGGCGCGACCGAGGTCCACGTCCACGCTCATCCGCAATCGCTGCGGCGGCTGAACTGGGCCGCATTCCTGGGCGAGATCGCGACCAGCGGCGGAGTCGACCGCCTGCGCACCCGCCTCGCCCACCGCGCCGCCTGCCATGCGGCGGTGAAGGCGGGACAGATCCTGAACGCCGATGAACAGCTCGAATTGGTGCGGATGCTCTTCGAGCTGGAGCACATGGAGCACTGCCCGCACGGCCGGCCGACCACGCTGGATCTATCCTGGGAAGAGCTCGCCAAGCGGTTCCAGCGATGAGCCAAAAAATCGCAATAGCGCCCCACCTGCTGCGTTGGTCGGAAGTCTGCTGGCGCTGCCACACTCCTTCCTCCCGCCTTGCATCTGGGGCACTCTTGCGATTTTTCCCTGAATTTATGGTTGTAGCGATCTTGAGCCCGGCCGGTGTGGTCAACGTTCAAGCGGCCGACCCGATCTCCTCACCCGATTGGTGCCGGCGGGAAATCCCCCAATCCGTTCACCCGTGTCATCTGGCCGTGGAATGTGGGATTCTCATGCGAGATTTGGGATGATTCCGCGTCCCGCCCAGACGGAAGCCGCCATCACCGTGCATGCGCTCGGCCGCTGGGCGCCGGAACAGATCGGTTCGCAGACCGTGCCGAGCGGGTTCCGGCCCACTCCGGCCGACACCTCCCGCGTGGAAAAGTCCTGGGCCGCCGCGCTGGCCGAGGCGAGCCGGGCAGGTCGGCACCTGTTCGACGGGCCGCTCGCCCGGTTGGAAGGCCATCGCGCCAGCACGGCGCGGCTCGACCTCGCCCTCAGCCCGACCAGCTACCGCTGGTTCTGGGGCACGAATTGCCGCGATCGCTCCCTGCCGCGTGAACGCCGGGCGGATCCGCTCGGGGTCAGCGCGGTCGTGGTCACGGCCGATCATTGGCTGATCCTGGGCCGGCGCAGCCAACGGGTCTCGCTCTATGCTGGCCGGGTGCATCCCTTCGGCGGTTGCGTCGAACCCGATCGCGCCGGCGATGTCCCGGGCGAGATCCGGCGCGAACTCAGCGAAGAGACCGGCCTCCACGCTGCAGACCTCAGCCGCCTGGACTGCCTCGGACTGGTGGAAGACAGCTTGCTGGTCCAGCCGGAACTGCTGTTCGGCGCCCACGTCCGCCTGGATCGCAATGCCGTCGAAGGCCGGCTCGACCCGGATGAACATGACCGGCCCTGGGCGGTCGCGGCCGAGGCGAGCGCCCTGGCCGCTGCGATCCTGGCCGATGCCCAACCGACGCCGATCGCCCGCATCCAGCTGCTGGCCTGGGGTCGGGTGCATTTCGGGTCGATGTGGTTCGAACCCTTGGCGGCCCGCTGCGGCATCCGGCTGGATTCCGCAACCCTGTCGTAGTTGCAAATGGTTCTCAATAAGATAGCTTCCCTGCCATGAGCCTCGCTGCCCTCAGTCCGGTCGCCACCGCCCCCACCCAGGTCGTCCCGACCCGGCTTGACCTGCTGCCGGCCGGCAGCTCCGCTCGGGTCTGCGGCGTCACCGGCGACATCAGCCTGCGCCGCCGCCTGCTGGAGATGGGCCTGACCCGAGGCGTCGCCGTCGATGTGGTCCGTCGCGCCCCGCTGGGCGATCCGATCGAGCTCAAGGTGCGCGGCTACCTGTTGAGCCTGCGCGCTGAACAAGCCGCCCACGTCGCCTGCACCCGGGAGTGATCTTCGTGCCTGGCGTCGTGGTGGGACACGCCTCGCGATCACCTGCACATCCCCTGATCGTCGCCACGCCTTGCCTGGCTGGAGCGTATCGGCCCAGGAGTAAGCTCGATTTCCCGCTGAAAAACCCCGCATGACCACCAACCCCCCTCCTGGTCCGATCGCCACCGTCGCCCTGGCGGGAAATCCCAACAGCGGCAAGACGACGCTGTTCAACGCCCTGACCGGGCTGCGCCAGCATGTCGCCAACTATCCCGGGGTGACGGTCGAGAAGAAGACCGGCCGCGCGATGATGGCAGGACGCCCGATCGACGTGATCGATCTGCCGGGCACCTACAGCCTGGTGACGGCCTCGCCGGATGAACGCGTCGCGATGGAGGTCCTGCGCGGCCTGCGCGCCGACACGCCGCGCCCGGATGCCCTCATCGCGGTGGTCGATGCGAGCAACCTGGCGCGGAACCTGCTGCTGTTCAGCCAGCTGGCCGAACTCGGCCTGCCGCTGGTGGTGGCCCTGAACATGACCGACGTGGCCGAACGGCGCGGCGCCCGCATCGATGCGGCGGCGCTGGCGGCGGCGCTCGGGGTTCCCGTGGTGCCGGTGATCGGGCGCAGCGGCAGCGGCGTCGAGGCGCTGCGCAACGCGGTCGCCGCCGCGCTCGCACGCGGCCCGGCGCCCGTGCCAGCTCTTTTGCCGACACCATGGGCCAGCGTCGAGGCGATCGAGCGCGAAGTCGCCCCGCTCGCCCTGGGCTGCGCCGGCGACGCGATCACCGCCCGGCGGTTGATCCTCGACGATCCCGCGCCGGACCTCGAACCGCTGCGCCGCGATGCGGATCTGGGTCCGCGCTTGGAGGCCGTCCGCGCCCGCCTCGCCGCCGCCCGCACCGACGCGATGCAGGCCGACATCGAGGCGCGCTACCGCTGGATCGACGGCGTGGTCGCGCGCTGCGTCGTCGCCGGACCAGCGACGCCGAGCCTGACCGAGCGCGCGGATGCCCTGCTGCTGAATCCCGTGCTGGGCCTCGGCTTCTTCGCGCTGATCATGTCCAGCCTGTTCGCGGCGATCTTCCTCATCGCCGCGCCGGTGAAGGAAGCGCTCGGCGCCGCCCAGGCCTGGCTCGGCGACCATCTCGCCGGCTGGATCGGTCCGGGCCTGCTCACGGATCTGCTGCAGGACGGCGTCATCGCCGGCGTCGGCGGGGTGGTCGGCTTCGTGCCGCAGATCGTCCTGCTCTTCGCCTTCCTCGCCATGCTGGAGGACTCCGGCTACCTGGCGCGCGCGGCGTTCCTCATGGACCGGCTGCTCGCACGCATCGGCCTGCATGGCAAGAGCTTCATCCCCCTGCTGTCGTCGTTCGCCTGCGCCATCCCGGCGATCCTCGCCACCCGCACCATCGACGGCCGGCGCGAGCGCCTGGCCACCATCCTGGTCGCACCGTTCATGTCGTGCAGCGCCCGCCTGCCGGTCTACGGCCTGATGATCGAGACGTTCTTCTCGTCTTGGGCCTGGTGGCAGAAGGGCCTGCTGCTGATGGGCGCCTACGTCCTGGGCATCCTCGCAGCAGTATTCACTGCGCTCGCCGTGCGGCTGTTCGCGCGCATCGGCGCGGCGACGCCGTTCATCCTCGAACTGCCGACCTACCAGGTGCCGCAAGCCCGCCAGGTCGCGCTCGCGGTGTGGGGCAAGACGCGCGAGTTCCTGGTACGCGCCGGCACCATCATCTTCGCGCTCAGCGTCGTCCTGTGGGCGCTCGCGACCTTCCCCGGCCTGCCGGCTGAACGCGAAGCGGCGATCCGCGCCGCCACCCCGCCGGCGGCGGCCGCAGCTCCGAAGGCGGAAGACGCGAAAACCGAGGCGGACAAGGCCGCCGCCGAGATCGAACGCAAGGTCGCCGCCGCCGCGTTGGAGCATTCGTTCGCCGGCCGCATCGGCCACGCCATCGAACCGGTCATCGCGCCGCTGGGTTTCGACTGGAAGACCGGCATCGGCCTGGTCGGCGCCTTCGCCGCGCGCGAGGTCTTCGTTTCGACCATGGGCATCGTGCACAGCGTCGGCGACGGCGAGGACACCCAGGAATTGCAGCAGGCCCTGCGCCACGACCGCCGACCCGACGGCCGCCCGGTCTGGACCACCCTGACCGCGATCACCCTGCTGGTCTGGTTCGTCCTCGCGATGCAATGCGTGAGCACCACCGCCGTCGTGCGGCGCGAGACCGGCGGCTGGGCCTGGCCGCTGGTCCAGCTCGGCTACATGAACGCCCTCGCCTGGATCGCCTGCTTCGCGGTGTTCCAAATCGGATTGCGCCTGGGCTTCGGCGGCTGACATGCCAAGCGCGCAAACCGTTATTGCCCTGACCATGGTCGCCCTGTGCGCCGTCTGGCTGGGATTCCTGGCCTGGCGGAAGTTTCGCAAGGGTGGCGGCTGCGGCTGCGAGTCCTGCCCGGCCAGACGCGATCACGCTCCTCGCTGACACCAGACAGGTCCGGCTTTCACCTAGGCGGTTCGTAGGGTACTCATTGAAGCGCTGCATCGCGCTGCAAACCCATGAACCTCCGCGCCAAGCTCTCGTTCGCGTCCCTCGCCCTGGTCCTGGTACCCTGCATCGTATTGGGGCTGGTGGCGCTCTGGTCGTTCCGCGCGGCCATCGAGGCCACCTCGGCCGAGGCGGCGGGCAAGATGGAGGAGACCGAGCGCGCGGCCCTGCTCGACGGGGCGAGGCGCGAACGCGACCAGGTCAGCGCGATCATCGAACGGGTCGAGGCCGATGTGCAGGGCCTGACCCAGTTGGCGAAGCTGCAATCGCTGCTGAAGCACCTCAACGGCAACGGTGACGCCATCGCCCTGACCAAGGCCGAGGTCGAACGCGGACTCGCCGCGACCGCCCGCGAATTCCTGGTCCAGCGTCAGACCCTGTCAGGCCAGTTGCTGGGGAACGCGGCCGTTGCCGAACGCCTGCTCCTGATGCGTGGCGTGCCGAACCAGGGCGAATCCACGACGAAATGGGTGGTCACCGACCAGGACACCCGCATTTCCACGACCGTGGATCTGCCCGAGATGCTCTTCGATGACCACCCTCTTCCCAAGATCACCACCTTCGCGACCGAATCCCCGGTGGTCGACGAGGTCACCCGCCTGACCGGCAATCGCTGCACGATCTTCCAGCGCCTGAATGCGGCCGGCGACCTGCTGCGCATCGCCACCAGCGTCAAGGCGGCCGACGGCAACCGCGCGGTGGGCACCTTCATTCCGGCGCTGCGTGCCGACGGCACGCCCAATCCGGTCGTCGCCAGCGTGCTTGCGGGCAAGCCCTACATCGGGGTGGCGAAGGCGGTGGACACCTGGTGCATGACCGCCTACCGGCCGCTCCTGGACAGCGGCGCGAAGGTGGTGGGCGCGACCTTCGTCGGCTTCGACCTGACCGAGGCCATCGACATCAAGCGCCGCGTCCTGGCCGCCGACTTCCGCATCCCCGGTGGCTACGGCGCAGTAATGGATGGAGTCGGCCGGCTGATCTTCCACGCGAATCCTGAACGCCTGGGCAAGCGCGTGGTCGAAGACCTGGGTCTGGAGGACTTCCGCCCGATCATCGCCTCGACCCTGCCCGAGGGCCAGGCGGCCTCGTTCGACTACGTGATCAAGGGCGAGCGCCGCTTCGCCGCCTACGTACGCCTGCCGAGCTGGGGCTGGACCATCCTCTACACCGGCCCGGTCGACGCGGTGGTGGCGGAGGAGGTCAAGACGGCGCGCATGGCCTTGCAAGCCGACCTGATCAAGGTCCATTCCTCGGCGGTATCCACCATCGGAGGCAAGACGCGACCGCTCTACAACCAGATCCGGGTGCTCGACGCCAAGGGCATGGAACAGGTGGTGCTCATCGATGGCCAGCCGGCCAAGGAGCTGAAACCCAAACTCCACATGGAGTGGTGCAAGACCGGGCTGGCCGCCACGGCGGGTAAGACCTACTTTCATCCGGTCGAGATCGCCGCCAACACCGGCAGACCCGAATTGCGCGCAGTCATCCCGGTAGCGGTGGGGGGGAAGACCATAGGTCTGGTCACCGTCAGCCTGGACTGGGAGGTCGTCTCGGCATCGATCGGCGGGCACCGCTACGGCCGCACCGGCTATCCCTGGATCATCAACGCCAAGGGCGTGCTGATCTCGCATCCGAAGTACTCCCTCAAGGACGGCGTCGACCTGTCGGATCCCAAGCGCGGGGCGGAGCTCGCCGCCATCGTGCGCGAACGGATCCTCACCGGCCAGGAGGATTCCGCCTCGTATGTCTTCGAGAAAGTTGAAAAATACTGCGCCTGGAGTTCGCTGCGCATCGGCGAACATCGCTACGGCGTGGCCACGACCCTGCCCGCCGACGAACTCCTGGAGGTCCCGCGCGAGATCAACGCGGATGCGCACCGGCGCAGCCTCGGGGTGGTGCTCCACCTCGGCCTGGCCGGGCTGGCGGTGACGGTGATCGGCCTGCTTGCTGCGCTCGCCCTGTCCGGTCGATTCTCGCAGCCGGCGGTGCTGGCCGAACGTACCCTGACCACGGTCGCCGACGGCGATCTCACCACCCGGCTGGACCTGAAACGCAGCGATGAGTTCGGTCGCATGGCCGGTGCGCTCGACCGGGCGCTTGCCGCCATGGCGGCGGCGGTGCGCACCATTTCCCAGAATGCCAAGGGCCTGGCCGAGCAATCGACCCGCCTGACCGGCATCGGCAGCGGGTTAGGCGCGTCGGCCGGGGAAACCGCGCGCCAGGCCCAGACCGTCGCCAGCACCGCGTCGCAGGTCTCAGCCGCCGTCGCCGCCGTCGCCACGGCGGTGCAGGAACTCGACGCCAGCACGCGCGAGATCGCCCGCACCGCGCAGCAGGCCGCCGGTGCGGCCAAGGACGGCGTGGCGGCGAGCCAGCGCGCCAGCGCCGGCATGGCCGCCCTGGCCAAGGTCGGCGAGGAGATCGGCTCGATCATCAAGCTGATCAACGACATCGCGGAGCAGGTGAATCTGCTCGCGCTGAATGCCACCATCGAAGCCGCGCGCGCCGGCGACGCCGGCAAGGGCTTCGCCGTGGTCGCCGGCGAGGTGAAGGAACTCGCGCGCCAGACCCAGAAGGCGAGCGGCGAGGTCGCCGCCCGCATCGGCCAGATCCAGCAGGGCCTGCGCACCACCGCAGGCGAACTCGCCGCCGTCGACGGCACCATCCAGCGCATCGACTCCTTGCAGCAGACCGTCGCGTCAGCGGTCGAGCAGCAGGCCGCGACCACCAGCGAGATGGGCCGTTCGGTGCAGGAGGCCGCCCAGGGCGCGACCGGCATCGCGGGCGGCATCGCCACCGTCGCTGAAGAATCGCGCCGCACCGACACCGCTGCCGGCGAGGCCGGCGCCGCCGCGCGGAATCTGGCCAAACTGAGCGAGGAACTCAACGCCGCCGTGGCGCGGTTCAAGGTGGGTTGACGCACCGCTGGACGTTCAGGTTTATTCCGGCGCGTAGAACGCCTCGGCTTCGAGGCCGAGCCTGCGCACGCCGGCGGCGATCGCATCGACCTCGGCCCGGGTCAGGGGGGCGCAGAAGTTTTCGGCGGTGGGCCGGGCGGTGGTGTAGACCTGGACGCGGCTGATGCGGCAGCCGTCGGCCGCCAGGGCGCGCAGGCGCGCGAGATACGCGCTGGTCTCGGCCTCCGTGGGCGCTGCTCCGGCGACGCGCAGGAAGAGCGACTGGATCACCAGCGGCCGGCGCCGGCCGAGCGCGAGCAGGTTGGCGAGGATCCGGTCGAGGGGGAATCGGCTGCGGTCGATGCGGGCGAAGTGCTCCTGCGTGCCGGCGTCGAGCTTGGCCCAGACCTCGCTCGCGCGCCGGTCGAGCGCGACCAGCGCATCGGCGACCGCAGGGCGGTCGAACAAGGTCGCGTTGGTGATCACCACCACCTTCACCTGGGAAAGGCCCCGCGCGGCGAGCGCCCGCACCGCCAGGTCGAGCGCGGCGGGGAACTGCGGATAGGCGGTCGGTTCGCCGTCGCCGCTGAAAGCCACGTCGTTCAGGCGGCGCAGCGCCGGCGGCGTGCGGTCGAAGGGCGGCGCGGCGAACAGCGCGCCGGCGGCGGCGGGATCGAGGATCGCCTCCAGTTCGCGCTCCACCACGGCGAGATCGACCTGGCGCAGGGTGGGGGCGATGTTCCGGTCGACGGAGCAGTACACGCAGTCGAAGTTGCAGACCTTGTCGGGATTCAGGTTCACCCCGAGCGACAGTCCGCGCGAGCGCCGGCTGACCACGGGATAGACGTAGGAGTTGCCCGCCCACAGGCGGGGGTGGCTGGCGAAGAGTGCGGTCACGGGCGGGATCAGAGCGCGTCCGTCACCTCTGACCAGCCACGAGCAGCCGCAGCCTGCTCCCGCCTGCCGCCAGGGCCGGAGGAGCCGGTTGGCGGCATGCCACGGATGGCGCCGGTGCGGTCGGCGGAACGCCGGCGCCGCCAGGAGGCCCGGCCTCCGCCGCGCCAGGACGCAAGCGCGCTGCCAGCGCTTGCGCCGATTGCTCCGCGCGAGTAATCCACCGCCTGCGTGATCACCTCCTGGACCACCACGGAAAAAGGGCTGTGCAAGGGCCAGGCGGACGGCCAGGCGCTGCACCCGGGCGCGGCCTGGATCGATGTGGTCGAGATCACGGCGGACGAGGAGAAGCTCCTCGAATCGACCTTCCGCATCGAGATGCCGACCAAGGCCGAGATGCAGGAGATCGAAGCGTCGAGCCGGCTCTACCGCGATGGTCAGGTGGTCTACATGACCGCGACCATGCTCACCAAGACCGAGACGCCGTCGCCGCTCGCCACCGCAGTGACCTTCATCTTCTGCCGCGAGCGCCTGATCACCCTGCGCTACGACGAACCGTGGACCTTCCGGGTCTTCCCGCAGCGGGCGCCGAAATCCGGCGCGACCAGCGCCGAGCTCGCCTTCGCCTGCATCCTGGAAACCACGGTCGAACGCCTGGCCGACATGCTGGAGATCGTCTCGATCGAGCTGGAGAACCTCTCCAACAAGGTCTTCCGCCATCACGGCCCGCGGGATGAGGTCGAACCGGATCTGCAACGCGCCCTCATCAACATCGGCCGCGCCGGCCACATCCTGAGCAAGGTGCGCGAGTCGCTGGTCGACAAGGGCCGCATGGTGACCTTCGCCCGCCAGGCGACCGAGGACTGGATGGGCCCGGAGGCCAAGGCCCGCCTGGCCGCGATCCAGCGCGACATCCAGCAGCTCACCGACCACGCCTCGTTCACCGCCAACAAGATGCAGTTCCTGCTCGATGCCTCGATCGGCTTCATCAACTTCGAGCAGAACCGCATCTTCAAGTTCTTCTCGCTGCTCACCGTCGCGGTCGCGCCGCTCAACATCCTCGCCGGCATCGGCGGCATGTCCGAGTTCTCGCGCTTCACCATCGAGAAGTACAACTGGCCCTGGTGGCTGGCGTACGGCCTGTTCACCCTCGCGATGGTGCCGATCGCCTGGTTCAGCTGGTGGATCCTCGCCCGTTTCGGACCGGGCGGAGGCGGTTGGAAGCGGCGGAAAAAAAGGTGACGCCGGTTTCCTGAGCCCGGTTCAGCCGCCGAGCCACTCGAACCCCACCGCCTCCAGGAAGGCCCGCGCGATCACCATGTGGCCGACCTGGTTGGGGTGGATGCGGTCCCAGGCGATCGACGACGAATGCTGGTGCGCGAGGACGCGGTTGAAGGCGGCCTGGGTGTCGATGAACCGGGTCTTCCGTCTGCTCGCGATCTTCCGCACGATGGCGCCGTATTCGTCCATGCGCGCGCGCATCGCGTCGGCGGGGCTGGACTCGATGATGAACGGGGTCATCAGGATCAGGCTCTTCACCTTGGGCAGGGTCCTGGCGACGAGCTTGTCGAGGGAGGCCTCGTAGGCCTTCGGCAGGACGTGCTGCTCCGGCTGGCGCGGCAGGTCGAACTGGCGCCAGACATCATTGATGCCGATCATCACCACGACGTGGTCGGGCTTGAGGTCGAGGACATCGGTCTGCCAGCGCTGAGCGAGGTGGGTGACCTGGTTGCCGCTCGTGCCCATGTTGACGAAGCGCAGCTGGTGCGCGGGGTAGGCCACCGACAGCAGCGCATCGGCCTGGGTCACCCAGCCCTTGCCGAGGGCGCCGAACAGGCCTTCGCCCACCGGCTTGGCGCGTTCGGCGTCGGTCACCGAATCGCCGATGCAGACGATTTTCTCCTTGGGCCGGAAGAACAGGGGCATGGCGGGGATCCTGGTGGGAGGTGGCGGGAGGCGTGGGCATATCCGGGGAAGGACTGCGGCCAAGGCCTGATGGCCGACCGGAGGATCCCCTCGACGCATCCCACGAAACCAGGCGGCTTGTGCCGACCTGCCGGTTGGAAACCGGCGCCCAGGATCATCCCCGGTGCGCGACGATTCCGACCCGGGCGGCGCCCAGGCCGGGGAAGGTTGCGAACATGCGCCAGGCGGACATGGGCCGGATCCAGGGTTGCCAGCGTGCTGGTCGGCAGCAACCTCGAACCCGCCGCCGCGCAGGCAAGACAAGACCGCAACGGGGCCAGGACCATCCGGTGAGCGCCGGATGTCGCCCGATGCAGCGATTGAACTTCATATTCCATCCGACAATGCCTTCAGGAGATCCGCATGCCCAGCGACCGCCAGACCACTCTGCGCCACCTCAACGTCGCCCTCGCCGGATTCGGCCATCCGGTGTCCGACCAGGGCTTCGTCGAGGTTCCGACCCAGATGCTCGCCGGCTGGCGTCGCCTGCGCCAAGGCAGCGCGATGCAGGCGGCGGTCGACCGGCGCATCCAGGCCTTCATCAACGCGCACCTCGCCTCGTGCAGCGATCCGGCGGCGATCCGCCTGCCCAGCTCGATCCTCGAACTGACCCATGCCGGCATGGCGCGCGAGCTCAGCCTGCCGCGCGACGGGCATGAACACCACACCGCCCACCTGTCGAGCTACCGCGTCAAGCAGGGGGTGCTGCACAATCCCAAGAGTGACCGCCGCACCACGGTGGGCGTCTTCCACATCGCCGACATCGGACCGGCCGTGCCCGCCGACAAGAAGGCGGTGCCGCTGAAGGCCTTCGCCGGCCTGCTCTCCGCCGCGCTGCGCCAGCCCGCCGACGCCCTGCGCCTGCCCTTCACCGCCGGCAGCGCCGCCGAGATCCACACCTGGGTCGGCCTGCTCCTGCGTCCGCAGGTCTTCCCCGAAGTCCCCGGGGTCAGCCCGGCGCGAACGATGGAGGTCCGCTTCTTCGCCCCGGCCTCGCTGGTGTCGAACCTCGACTTCGTCGAGTCGATCTTCGGCAATGGCGGCGATCCCAGCCTGCCCGAGAACGACGCCGCCTTCGACACCGACCATTGGACCGGCCACACCGGCTGCGTCATCCTGGCGCCGCATCTGGTGCTGGAGAAGAAGAAGGATCTCGGGCTGCCGCACTGGGACGACGCCAGCGAACGCCAGCGCGCCGAAGGCATGGCCTGGAAGAGCCCCGACGAGTGCTACAACGACGGCGGCGCCTTCAAGGCCTGCCTGCGCACGATGGACGGGGTGGTGGTGACCCTCATCGCCGACAACTACTACGGCTACTGCAAGAAGGAGGTGAAGACCCAGATCGGCTTCGCCGCGAACCTGCTCG
This sequence comes from uncultured Candidatus Kuenenia sp., assembly GCA_964654285.1. Lineage (GTDB taxonomy): Bacteria > Planctomycetota > UBA11346 > UBA11346 > UBA11346 > BJHQ01. The sequence goes on along the minus strand of CAZZJC010000001.1, from coordinate 182,440 downwards.
GCGGCTGCGAGGAGGAGCACGCCGGCGGCGCGCTCGCCCGCGCCTCGTTCAACCTCGGCGACGAATGGAAGACCGACGCCCGGGTCGAGGAGCAGGGCCAGACCTTCGCCGACGTGGTGCGCGACTTCGCCGCCGCGATCGACCTCAAACCCGAGGGCTATGCCGTCGACCGGCGGCATCCGAGCATCATCTACGTCCCTGAGGACGCGCTCTTCAGCGTCAAGGACCAGACGGTGTCCTGGCAGGGCGGCAGCGGCCGCCAGTCCATCCGCCTGCGCCCCGGCCACCGCTACCTGCTGCCGCACGGCTACACGGTCCGCCTCGAAGCGCATCCCGCGACCCCGACCTGGCGCCTGATCGGCACCGAGGCCGAGGGCGTGCTCTGCCACAAGCCCTGCACGGTGTCGGGCGGCGGCAAATCGGAGATCAGCAAGCAGTTCGACAACGCGTTCATCTACGGCCCGATCTACGTCGGCGACCTCGAACACGACTTCGCCCAGGTCGAGGCGCTGATCGCACGCGACTATTCCGACCGCTTCAAGCCGGAGTTCCGGCCCGCCTACGGCAATCCGACGGTGCGCATCAGCAAGGGCCAGACCGAGCAGGTCGTCCGCCAGAGTCGGCCGATCCTCTCGCCCGAACGCAGCCTGGGTTCGGTGATCAAGCTCTTCACGCCGTCCCCCATGGAATTCACCGACGAATACAACACCTGGCTCAAGAACCAGCCGCGCCACATCCTCAACCTGCTCTTCGTGGTCAAGCGCTTCTACAAGCCGGAATGGGGCGCGGACTGGCGCAAGCACTTCAGCGTCGACATCGTCAACGGCGATCCCGGCCACGAACTGCGCCGCGACGGCCGCCGCCTGGTCGGCACCTATGTCCGCATCGGCTTCGACGCCGACGGCTCCTGGCGCACCTACAAGCTGCGGGTCGACTTCATCCAGGCCGAGAAGGTGCAGTGGGAAGACGACATCACGGTGAGCGCCACCATCCCGACCGAACGCATCCAGGGCGGCGATCCCGATCTGCCGCTCCCGTCGCAGAAGATCGTCGTCAACTGCGAGGCGCGGCTGTTCCAGCGCCCGGACGAGGCGATCCACCGCGGCTTCGACAAGCAGACCGAGGCCGACCTCGCGGCGCTGCCGCCGGCCGACAGCGTCTTCGTCTCGAACTTCGAACCGCTCACGCGCGAGAAGGTGGCCGACCTCGTCGACGACGCCGCCGGCTTCGCCGCGTTCACCCCGCACATGCGGACCCTGCTGAACTCGGCGCTCGCGGATCCCGCCTGCCGCTACGCGGTGTCGAGCGCGCACCCGCGCATCGTCGATGGCAAGCCGAGCAAGAATCCGCGTTATCTCCAGGTCCGGCCCGATCTGGTCGACCCGGTGCCCGCCTACGCCGCCGAGATGTCGGCGCGCCTGCAGCGGCGCATCCCGCTCGGCAAGCCGATCTCCTGGCCGGTCACCGCCATCCTGGCCGGCCGGCGCAACAATCCCGCCGACCCCAAGTCCGGCGTGCGCGCGCTGTGCTGCTACAACCCGATCCACTACCAGGAGCTCCCCGAGCTGTTCATGGAATGGATCAGCTCGCTCACCGGCAAGTCGCCGTCGACCACCGGCGCCGGCAGCGAAGGCGCCCTGACCAAGGGCCCGTTCAACTGCCTGCCTGCCACGGCGGATCTCAACAACGCCTTCGTCAGCATGGCCCTGACCGGCTACGGCGGCTTCACCAGCTCGGCCGGGGTCATCGGCCAGAACCGCCGGGTCGACCACGACCTGAGCCTGCTCATCCCCGAGATCTGGTGCCGCCTGCCCGAATCGGCCTGGCAGCCGGAGAATCTCTGCCGCGCCGGCCACCTGGAAAAGCTCAACGACTACGACTTCAACGGTCGGCGCATCCTGGCCAGCCGCCTCGGCTGGCGCATCACCGGCGCGTTCGTCAGCGCCTATTTCGGCCGCGTGTTCTCGAATCCGGGCACCGTCTTCGACGACGAGCTGCTGCGCCCGGAGACCCAGGACGCCGAGGCCTACGCCGACTCGATCGACAACATCGTCGAGGCGCAGAAGCGCGTCGCCGAGGCCTACTTTGCCGACGGCACCATCGCCCTCGCCTGCCCGCCGATCCAGATCCTGCTCCACATCATGGCGCACGGCCATTGGCAGGGCTTCGGCATCGACGCGCCCGAGGTGCGGCGCCAGTTCACCCGCTCGGCGGTGCTCTCCAGCGCCTGGTACCGCCGCCGCCTGGAGACCCAGCGCGACCGCGACCAGCGCCTGTGGACGCGCCATGTCGCCAGCCTGGAGGCCGTCCTCGCCAATCCCGCCCAGGCGGCCGCGGTCGGCGCCGACCTGCCCGAACGGCTGGCCCGCGCCCGCGCGCGCCTCGCCCAGACGCGGCAATCCGGCTACCTGGATGCGCTGGTCGGCTTCCCCGGCGCGGATCCGCTCGCGCCGGGGTGACCGGCCGCCGGGCTATTTCGCGGAAGCGGACTTCAGCGCGGCACTGATCCGGGCCGGGCGCGCGGTCGGATCCCAGTCGTAGGCGACCGTGGGGTCGCCGATGCAATACAGGTGCGACACCGTACGGATGAACAGCCGGTTGCCTTGCGGCATCAGGCAGGTGTCGGTGTTCACCATGTGGCCCGGGCGTCCGCCCTTGGCGTTGACGAACTCGGTCTGGGCCCACGTCGCGGGAATCAGCGATTCAGCCAGCACATTGCGCGGAAGGTTGACCCCTCCGAGGACATTGCGGGCGCTCAGCACCTTGGGCGCCTTGGGATCGCTGATGTCGGTGGTCATGAACGGGATCACCGCCTTGCCGTCGGCGCGCCGCGCCGACCAGCCGCTGCTGCCATCCGGCAGGGCGATCAGGGTCGAACCGGCGATGAGGCGATAATCCCGTCCCCCAAAGCCCACCTTCGCGGTGCTGAGCATCTTTCCGCTCGCGGGATCGACTGCGGTGGCATCTCCGGTGCAGAGCCATACCGCCTGCGGCGTGACGACCCGGCTGGTGTAATCGACCCGGTTGGAGCCATCCCACAGCTTCACCGCCGTCACCTTGTCCGCCGACTCGGCGGTGAGCCGGAAGGCTCGGAACGGCTGCTGCCAGCCGTCGCCGCAGGCCGCCTTGACGATCACGTCGCCCCAGCCGGCGATCGGCGTGCCGCCATGATAGGCAGGGCCGTAGTCGTACTCGCCCACGGTCTTGCCATCCTTGATGCGGATGATCGCACATTGGCTGGAAACCAGGAAGGCGACTCCGCCCAGGCGCACGATGCGGTGGTTCGCGACGTAGTAACCGCCTTTCTCCGATTTGCCCGGGCGCGCAGCGGGGGCTTCCCAGATCTGCTTGCCGGTCTTGGCATCGAGACCGCGCATCACGCCCGGGTTGTGCATGTCGACCAGGACGCCATCGGCCAGCAGCGGCGAGATGACATGGTGCGTGCTGATCTCCTTCTGCTCGAACCAGGTCTGCCAGACGATCTTCCCATTGAGATCCAGGCACGCCGTCTGCCCCTGGCCCAGCGCGACGTAGATGAATTCGCCATCGCTCACCGGCACCGACATGCACCAGCCGACCATGTTGCCCCAGGGCGTATCCATGGGGATCTTCTTGCCGGCGAGTTCGCTGGCGCGTCGGCCCAGCTTGCCGATGGCCGGGAACTTCTTGCCGAAATCCCAGCATTTCTTGTGGTCATCGATTGGAGCGGCGATCGCGCCGACGATCTTCTCCTTGAACTCCTGGATCGTGGCCGCATGGCCGCCCTGGGGATCGAGGGTGGTCAGGGTCTTCTCCAGCGTCGCCGCGTCCTTGTCGACAAACGCCTTCAATACCGGCGTAAGCTGGTCATTGCCGAGATACCGGCCGCAGGTGCCGAAGTGCCATTGCAGTTGCACGATGTTTTCCAGCGCAGCGGCGGCACCGGCCAGGGTACGGGCGATCCCGGCCTTGGCGGGATCGGCCCCGGCGGCGGTCCATGGATTGACCACGGTGGTCCAGAGCACCTTGCCGTCCTTGGCATCGCAGCAGACGACGAGATCCGGCTCGGCGTAGGTCACCACGCGATCGCCGATCACCAGGGGCTGGGTGTTGGCCCAGCTCGGCATCTCGGTCTTCCAGACCAGATTCTTCGCCGTCTGATCGGAGAAATCCCAGAATTTGCTGAAGGTCGGGCCGCCCTTCCTGTCCTTGCCGTTCTCGACCTGGCGTTCGACCGGGGTGCCCTCCCACCATTCCGCAACCGGGGTCGCGCCGGGGAAGTAGCCGTTGCCGTCGCCACGATAGCCGACCGGGCGTTCAGGCGAGGGATAGAACGCCTTGTCGCCAAGCTGGACCTCGCCGGCCGGAAGGATGCCGGCGAGTCCGAACACGAGAATGCCGACCTGCCGGGCGCAGCGGGTGAAGAACAGGGCTGATGTCATCATGGGTTCCTTGGTTGGTAGTAGTTGTTTCGCATCGAGGGAAAAGAACGGAAGGTCCTGAGCGCTGGCCCGGGATGCGGCCTCACGGTTGCGGCAAGGACACGCCCTTGGCAAGTGCGGCATGCTTGGCGGCGAACTCCTGCAAGAGGGCCAGGGCCTTGGCCCGGTCATCCGCATGGACCACCAGCATGACCTGCTCGTCGCCGGCGGCGTTGGGGCTGACCACGCGCAGCTTCGCCCTGGCATAGGCGTCCAGCAACGCCGTCACCTCGGCCGCGGGCCACTTCTTCAAGGACGCGAAGTCCTGGTTGCGATCGGTGGATTCCCCCTTCACCGCGGTCTTGCCGCCCAGATCCCTGCCGCCCACGGTCCAGCGGTAATTCCGGTAGCCGGCCATCATGCCGGTGCTCTCGGCGGCCCATACCTGGATCCAGTAGCTGCCGGGTTTGCTTGGAGTGCCGGACCAGACGCCGGTATCCTGGTCGAAATGCATATCGCAGGGGAAGACGAGCTCCTTCTTCTGGAACGGCACATACGGGCTCAGGTCACCAGCTATCTGCCAGCGTGCCCTGGGCTTGTCGCAGGTGAACGTCAGCGCATACGGTTCGCCGGTTTTACCCGGCGGAAGGGTCGCGGGACCGGTGATGACCGGCGGCAGGACGCCGGCGACGAACTCGGCGCTGTGGACGCCTGAAGGCGTCATTCCATCCGCCACCGAGATCGCCTTGACGGTCGTACCGGGACTGACGCTGAATGCTGCTCGGTATTGCTGACCGGCCGGGGTCGGATCGCTGCCATCGGTCGTGTAGCGGATGGTGACTCCCCTGGGCGCCACCATGGTGACCAGGGTCGGTCCGGAGATGATGCGCGGGATGGGGTAGATCTCGGGAGCCGGCGGACGGGCGGTGGGACTGGCCAGTTCGCGGACGAAGAAATCGGCCATGACCTGTCCCAGGGTCTTCCCGGGTTTGCCCTCCAGATCCATGGCGGCGGCTTCGACACCATAGAACGGCGGCACATGGACGCCTTGGCCGGCATATTTCGGATGCGTGAGTTCCGTCACCGTCAGACGTCGTCCCGCAGCCAGATGCGCGGCGATTCCATCCGGTTTCAGGTGGCCGAGTCCCGTCCATTGCTGGAAAGATGGCGAGGATGCGTCGCCATACTCGACGCAATAGGAGAAATCCCAGGCCAGGGCCGAGAACCCGCCGGATTCACCGGGCCAGGCGGGAGCGGGATCGTGGATGGGCTTGAAGATGCCATAGGGGCCCAGCCGATCCTCATCCTTGCGGATGATGATCTGCCCCCCCTTGTGGGCCTGGATCTGCGTGGTGGTTTGCGCCCGTGAATGGCCGGTCTGCCAATGATCGCCATCGGGCATCGACGCTATGCTGATGAGCCAGCCCCCGGCCGAAATGCCATAGGCGCCGAAACGCAGCGGATCGAGATGGTACTGATCCGCATTCTTCCTGAGGAACCGCGCAGCATTGTGGAAATCCCAGTAGACCTGCGGCCAGACGCCTTTGGGCCTGAGCATGTAATTCAAGCTGCACACCGCGATCGAGCGGCGGGTGAACTCCTGCACGATATCGCTCCTGATGACTTTGCTTCCTCCGGACCAGCTCCCTCCATGGACATAGAAGACCACGGGGAACGGCCCCCTGCCGGTCCTGGGGATGTAGAGATCCATGAGCAGTTCGTAGTCGCCCCGCAAGGATTCCGTCTCGCCGGAATACCGGTCATCAGGCAGGTACTTCAGGTCCGCCATGATGGTGACACCTTCGATCGGCCGTGGCGGTTTGGGTCTTTCATCCTTGTCGCTGGCCCAGAGGCCTGCGAACAGGGACAGAAACCACAAGAAGGTGATGATACGCATAAGGTGTTCACTGTTCCGGATGAGGTGTGATCCAGCCAAATTCATCCACCAGGCATCGACCCGGCGATCAGGGCATGACGTGGATGTTCCGGGCCGCCGGGCAGGTTGCGGGCGCTGGGATCCTTCGGCTTCTCGGAGTCCCTGAGGTCGGCAGCGGCACAGGCCATGGTGATCGAAACCTGGAGTTCAGGCATGGGAGTGATCCAGATGACGTGCTGATACGCGCCGGCGGGTTGGCCATTTGATGATCATTCCTATCATTTCATGAGCGGAGCCCGCATGCCGCACCTGCTTCAGATCGATCGCCTCGAGAACCCGCCGGGAACAGCCGGTCATCCCCATCGTCATCCCTGGCATGAGCTGCTGCTGATCGAAACCGGCCGGTATGCGGTCGAGATCGACGGCCAGCGGCTGGAGGGCGGACCCGGCCAGGTGTTCACCTACCGATCCGGCCGCCTGCACCTGCCGCTGCCCACCCGGGAACGGCCGCAGATCATCCTCATGCAATGGCGGGACGACCCCGTTGCCGATCGCCCGATCCGATCCAGCGATTCCGGGGGACGGCTGCTCGCCGCCCTGGTCTGGCTGTGGGAACTCGGACAGGAGCGTGCACCGGCCCCAATCCTGGATGGCGTCCTTGCCGCGGTGCTGCATCACCTTGGGTCCAGGCCCGACAGCAACGACGGCCTGATCCGCAGGGCCTGCAACTACCTGCGCCAGAACCTGGCCTGCAACGTGCCCATCGAGGAACTCGCGCGTTCGCTGCATGTCAGTCCCGCCACCCTGCACCGGGTGTTCGTAGCCGAGCTTGGCTGCCCACCCCAGCGCTGGCGGCGGCGCCTGCGCGCCGAATACGCCTTGAGCCTGCTGCGCGCCGGCCAGCGCGACCTCGGTGCCGTGGCGAAGGCGGTGGGCTACACCAGCGCCTCGCACCTGTCCCGGGTCATGCGCTCCGAACTTGGCCGGCCTCCGACCGCGTGGATGGGCTGAGGACGGCAGGTCCTCGTCCGGGCCCAGGCCGGATCCAGCCCAGGAATGCCGAACCGCCTTGTTTCCCCTCCCAAAGCACGCTGGGACGCAGCCGCCCGCACACTGGTCCCACGCCAGGCGGGAGGCACTTGCAGGACGACGCAGGCGGCCATCAATGCGCGGCCATGCCCATCCGCGCCAACGTCCTCTGCCTGCTCGCCTCCGCATGCGCCGCGACCCTCGCCGCCGGCGAACCGCAGCAGGTCACCTTCACCCCACCCAAGAGCGAAAGCACCATCCGTGCGGTCGCCCTGGATGCGTCGGGGCAGCCGACGGCCGAGGGCCAGGCCGCGCTCGCCCAGATGACCGCCGATGGCTGGCGTGCCACCGGCATGACCGCCCTGTCACCGACCCTCGTCGCGGTGCTGTACTCGCGCAGCCTGCCACCGCCCAAGCCCGCCAGCCCGCCGCCATCCCCAGCCGGGGCAACGCCCGGCCAGCCTGACAAGGCCGCGCCGCCGCAAAGCGAAACCGCCATCGCCAAGGCCCTGCTCGCGAGCGCTTCAGCCAACAACCTCACCACCACCGCGAGCGGCCTGCGTTACCTCCAGATCCGTCCCGGCATGGGCCGCAGACCCGGTCCGACCGATCAGGTGACGGTGCGCTACACCGGTGCGAAGCTGGATGGCACGGTGTTCGATGCCTCCGCCCGGCATGGCGGCACGGCCCAGTTCGGCCTCAACCAGGTGATCAGGGGCTGGACCGAAGGCCTGCAGCTCATGCAGGAAGGCGCGGTCTACCACTTCGTCATCCCGGCGGAACTCGCCTACGGCAAGAACGGCCCGCCCAGCATCGGCCCGGACCAGACCCTGCTGTTCGAGGTCGAACTGATCTCGGTGCGCTGACGCACCGGATTCAGACGATCGCGATCTCCGGCCGGCAGATCAGGAAGCCCTCGGCCCATTGCGTGGCATCCCGCAGATCCCACGCCACCGCCTGATCCGGAGAGGCGATCGCCGCCAGGCGCAGGCCGTGCCCGCCGCCGGTGAGCAGCCGCGCCGGCCCATCGCCGCTCTCCTCGATCGGCGTCCACTGCGCCGGCACCGGGCCGTCTTCCGACCAGCCGGTCACCGCGCACCACTGCCAGGCGCCGTCGCGCCACAACCGCACCGCCCGCACCGGCACCGCCGGCCCGGTCGCGCTGAAGGTGGCCATGCAGTCCTCGGCCAGATTGGGGTTCGCGGGGATGTCCAGGTACATGGCAGGAGGATCGTCGACATGCGGGTTCGCGCCATGCCCACGGGTGGGAGGTTGCACTGGGCCGGCACGCCTGGCCGGCGCGGATCGAGCTGGTCCGGGGTTCAGGCTCAGCCGTGCGCCCGCACCGCGGCCAGCATCGCGAATAGGTTCGCGTCGGGCACATCGGCATAGACGAGATGCGCCGGCATGAAGACATACCCTCCGCCAGGCGACATGAGGTCGAGCAGGCCGCGCACCCCGGCGGCGACCTCGGCGGGAGTGCCGTGCGGCAGCAGCCGCTGGGTGTCGAGACCTCCCTTGAAGGCGAGGTGGCGGCCGAAGTCGCGTTTGAGCGCGGCGAGATCCATCGATCCGACCGGTTGCAGCGTCGACAGCATCTGCACCCCGATCTCGACGAGGTCCGGCACGATGGCGCTGATGTCGCCGCAGGAATGGTAGAGCACGGTGGCATCGCGGCCGGGGCCGCGTGCTGCCGAGGCCGCGCGCAGTTCGCCGACCATGCGCGCCAGACGCGGTTTCACCAGGGCCCGCCAAACCGGGGGTGGCACGAGCAGACCCCGCTGGGTGCCGACATCGTCGCCGATACGCACCACGTCGGCCCCGGCGGCGATCGCCATGCGGCCGAGCGCGATGCCGTGGTCGGCGAGGCGGTCGAGCAGGGCTCCGGCCCAGGCGGGATCGTCATGGCAGTCGAGGAGGAAGTCCTCCATCCCGCGCAGATGGGCCATGGCGGCTTCGAGCAGCGAACTGCTGAGGTCGACCACCACCGCGTGGTCGCGGCCGTAGGTGGCGACCATGCGGCGCACCTTGTCGGCACGGCGGGAATCGCGCGGATCGGGGAAGGCGTAGGCCGCGAGGTCCGCGCGCTGGCGCAAGGGCGGCGCGACCGGCTGATTGAAGCCGGCCGAGCGGCGGTAGGTGACGCCCCATTCGGAACGCGCCTGAGCCCCGTCGGGCAGATCGCCGGAGCTCATCTCCATGTCGGCGTTGATCCCGATCTGGCAGACCACCGCGTCGTTGCCCAGGCGCAGGCCGAGCTCGGGCCCGGTCGCGCCGTACCGGGGCGCCAGACGCTCCTCGACGGCGCGGCTCAGGCGGATCAGCTGCGGCACGCGATCGGTCGGCTGGTGCCGCACCGCAGCACGGAAGCGTTCACGCGGAGTCATGGGCGCATCGGCGCAGGAAGGATCCAGCCGCGGCCGGGCCGGATCGCCACCTGCTGCATCGACCCTGGCACGACGGGGTGCTCGGTCGGGACATCGACGGTGAGGCTCGCGCCATCCAATTCGATCTGCGCGCGCAGGCGGTCGCCCAGGTGCAGGACGCTGGTGCAGCGGCCGCAGCATCCGGGGCTTCCGGGCGGAACGGCCTCGGCGTCGGCAAACGTCAGATCTTCCGGTCGCAGCACGACCTGCCGTTCGCCCTCCAGGACGGCGCCGACCCCGGCCACGGTGCCGAGCGCGGTCCGCACGCCGGTGCCGACCCCGGTTCCGGGCAGCAGATTGGCCGTGCCGACGACCCTGGCGGTGAAGGCGTCGACCGGGCGCGCATAGAGCTCCTGCGGCGTGCCGGCCTGGACGATGCGGCCGGCGCGCAGGACCAGCAGCTCATCACCCAGGGTCATCGCCTCGTCCGGGTCGTGGGTGACCAGGATGACGGTGATCCCCAGGCCGGCGAACAGGGCGCGCAGTTCGCGGCGCAGGTCGTCGCGCAGCTGGGCGTCGAGCGCCGACAGCGGCTCATCGAGCAGCAGCACCGGCGGCGCGATGGCGAGCGCCCGGGCCAGCGCGACGCGCTGCTGCTCGCCGCCGGACAGCCGCCGCACGGAGCGGTCGGCCAGATGGGCGACGCGCAGCAGGTCGAGCGCGGCGAGGGCGCGGCGCTGCCGCTCGGCCCGCGCGATCCCGCGCACCCGCAGGCCGAAGGCCGCGTTTTCCCACACGTTCAGGTGCGGAAACAGGGCGTACTGCTGGAAGACCAGGCCGAAACCGCGGCGCTCGGCGGGCAGGCGGGTGAGATCGGCGCCATCGAGCAGGACCCGTCCGGCATCCGGAACCGCCAGGCCGGCGATCAGGTTGAGGATGGTCGTCTTGCCGGACCCGCTCGGGCCGAGCACCGCCGTGCAGGCGCCGGGACGGAAACGGTGGTCGAGCGCGTCGGCGGCGACGGTCGCGCCGAAACGCCGGCTCAGTCCGGCGATCTCCAGGCGGGCGTTCATGCCGCCTGCTCCACATCGCGATCGCCGGTCGCCTGGAGCAGCAGCACGGCGGGCAGCACCACCGCCAGGAAGAGGCAGGTCGCGGCGCTGGCGGCCTGGAAACCGTCGTTGGTGAAGGTGTCGTAGAGCGCCGCCGGGAAGGTCTGCGGCTTGCCGGAATTGAGCAGGTAGCTGACGTTGAATTCGCCCCAGCTCACGGCGAACACCAGGAGGCAGCCGGCGGTCAGGGCATGGCGCAGGTTGGGCAGCACGATCCAGGCGAAGCGCTGCCAGGCGGTCGCACCCAGGCTGCGCGCGGCGCGGTCCCAGGCGTCGAGATCGTGTCCACGCAGCGTTTCGCAGGTCACGCGCAGCATGAACGGCAGCGTGTACAGGAGATGCCCCGCGAGCACCAGCCACCAGCCACGCCAGGGATTCCACGCTGCGATGAGCGCCACCGACAGCGCCAGGCCGGGCAATGACAACGGCAGCGCGGCGAGATCCTCGAGCCAGCGGCCGCCCGGGAAGGGATGGCGCACCAGGGCCCACGCCGCCGGCACCGCGATGAGCAGGCACAGCGCGACCGACGCGACGGCGAGCAGGGCGCTGAAGCCCAGCCACCCGCCGTAGTGCCCGAGCACGTAGCGGAACGCGGCGAGACCGGCGACCTCGGCGCGGCTGCCCGCGATCGGATCCGAGCTCGCGCCCAGGGTGACCGGATCGACGAACGCGCCCAGGACCACCACCGCCAGCGGCAACAGGACCGCCAGGGCGAGCGCAGCGCTGCACGTCGCCAGGCCGATGGTCGCGTAGCGGCGCGCGCGCTTCACGCGACCTCCCTGGCGCGCACCAGCCGCTTCAGCCCGAGGCCCACGCCGAGGGCGATCGTGCCGAGGGTGAGCGCCATCGCCGCCGCGAGCGGACGGTCGGTCGGCGGAGCGAGGTACTGGTTGAACAGCTCCAACGGGAGCAGCGCCACCCCACGCACGGCCAGGATCAGGGCCACCCCGAACGACCCCAGCGACACCGCGAAGGTGAGCGCCAGGGTGCCGGCCAGCGCCGGTGCCAGCTGCGGCAGCACCACCAGGCGCAGGCGCTGCCAGGCGCCCGCGCCCAGGCTGGCGGCGGCGGCCTCCAGGCGCGGATCGAGCGTCCGCAGGCCCGCTTCCAGGGTCAGCGTGGCGCGCGGGATCTCGAACCAGAGGTAGGCCACGAACAGTCCGGCGAAGGTATAGGCCAGCCCCGCGCCGACGGGTTCGCCGGTCCAGCGTTCGGCGAGTTGCGGCACCACCCCGACGCGACCGAACAGCAGCACCATCAGGAATCCGACGATGAGGCCGGAAAAGGCCATCGGCAGCGCCAGCACGCCACGCAGCAGCCGGCGGCCAGGGAAGTCGTGCCGGGCGAGCAACCACGCCGGACCCAGGCAGAGCGCGGTGGCGACCACCGCCACCGCCGCGCTCAGGCCCACCGACGCCCCCAGGGCACGCAGGTAGCGCGGCGTGGTGAACAGGTCGTTCCAGGCGCGATGCCAGGGGTCACCTCCATTCCCTCCCGCATCCGTACCGGAAAAGCTCTGCCCGACGAGCAGGATCAGCGGCCAAAGCAGGAGGGCGGCAAGCATCAATGCCAGCGGCAGCGCCAACAGCGCGGCGGGAGACCAGCGCACCGGCCTGATCCCGCCCGTTCCACCGCTCCTATCCATGATCAGGGGAAACCGTGGTGGGAATCAGCATGGCCATCCTGGCGTCAGGCAACCCTGGCGTCAGGTCGGCTTCGCCACGAGGCGCGCTGAACGACCGCAAGCATGGCGCCGCCCGCATGTTCAGCGGCCGCCCTCGATGTCCTTCTGCCACCGCTTCTTGGTGGCATCGGCGGCGGCGGCCATCGCAGCGAGCGGAAGGTTCCTGCTCTTGGCGTAGGCTTCGGCGGGCGGGAACTTGGCCTTGAGGTCGGCGGGCAGGGCGACCGGCATCACCGGCTGGAAGAACGATTGCGCCATCAGGCCCTGGGCCTCGTCGGTGAGCAGCCAGTCGAGGTAGCGCTTCGCCGCCGCAGCGCGCGGCGCGCCCTTCACCAGGCCCATGACCAGGGGCAGCGCGATGGTGCCTTCGGCGGGGATGACGACCTCGATCGGGGCCTGGTCGACCCACTTGGCCTTCAGCCCATTGCCGTCCGCGTTGATCCAGATCGGCACCTCGCCGCGCAGGAGATCGTTGTAGGAGTTCTCCTTGGCGTATTTCAGGATGTTCGCGTCGAGCTGCTTGAGGTAGCCGAAACCCGCGTCGCCGCCGCCCTTCCCTCCGAGGACGGCATCGATGCCGTAGATGAAGCTGAAGCCGGTGCCGTGGATGCGCGGATCGTCGTAGACCACCAGGCCCTTGTAGGCGGGCTGGAGGAGATCCGCGAACGAGCGCGGCACCGGCTTGCCCTTGAGCGCGCTGACGTTGACCAGGATGGCGATGTGGCCGGTGTGCACCGTCCACCAGGTGCCGGCGGGGTCCTTGAGATCGGCCGGGATTTTTTCCCATCCGGCCGGCTGGTACGGCTGGTGCAGACCCTTGCCGGCGGCCTGGAAGCCGATCGCCCCGTTGTAGTAGGCGACATCGGCCTGGGGATTGGCCTGCTCGGCCTCCAGCGCCGCCATGGTCGCGCTGGAGCCCTTCATGTCGGGCGGAACCTCGACGCCGGTCCTGTCCCTGTAGGCCTTGGTGACGCCGCCCCAGTTGGCGTAGTTCGGGATGCAGTCGTACTGGATCACCATCTCGCTGGCGGCGGCCGAGCAGACCACCGCGAGGCCGGCGACCAGACCAGCCGCCGTACGGGCGAGAGAGATCGGAAGCGCATCGGGCATGACGGTCCTCGGGTTGGATTGGGGGAGACGGACGCGCGCAGATGCGCTTGGCACATGTATGATCTTATCATATAGAAGCAAGCGCCCCCACACCTGGCGGCCCGCCCGCTCACGCGGCCAATCGGAATGGCGGCACGTTGCATCAATGCCGAGGCGGCGCTTAATCCCGCCATGGCCGCAGCGTGCCCCCCCTCTGACGATCCCTGTCCGTGCGAAGGCGCCAGCCTTGGGCGCTTCGTCCAACCGGCCATCCTCTGCCTGCTCGCGCGCGGCGAGATGCACGGCTACCAGCTGATCGAGGATCTCGCCGCGCTGCCATCGTTCGCCGGACAGAAACCGGATGTCGGAGGCGTCTACCGCGCCCTGAACGGCATGGAGGCGCGCGGCCACTGCCAGTCGCGCTGGGACACCACCAGCGCCGGACCGGCCAAGCGCCTGTATCAGATCACCCCGGCCGGCATCGCGTGCCTGCAACGCTGGGTCGAGACCTTGGGTGACTACCGCGCCTCCATCGACCTGCTGCTGGAAAGCTGCGACGAGGCGATCCGCTCGGCAGCGCGGACGGAACCCGCCGAGGCGACGGGAATGGCGGCAGGTTCCCCGCGCAAGAACCGGGGCGCCCCCGTGAACCCGGTGATCCGGCGGGTCAGGATCGCGCGCTGAACGCCGCCGGCCGGATCCCCGCCGTGGCCGCATCCGGCGGATCGACGAGCGGCAGGCAGCAGTCCTCCGGCTTGAATCCGAGGCGCGGATCGAGCGGCCGCAGATCCCAGCCCATCGGCCCATCGCTGATGCGCAGCGGGCCGAAGGCGAATTCCACCGGCCGGGTGAAACGGTCATCGCCCTGCGGGTAGAGCCAATGCTTCGCCGCGACGTTGGCGTGGCAGCACGCGACGGCGCGGCCGGGGCCGCCCTGCGCGACATGAAGCCAGCCCAGGCGGCGGGCCCGCGCCGGCACGCCGTCGAAGACCGCCCGGACCGCGCCGATCTCGCGCCGCAGATCGATGCCGCCGTGATCGAGGAACGGCCGGGGTCGCTGCGGCAGATCCGGTACGCGATCATCCTCGGCGACCAGGATCGAGGAGAAGATCAGGTTCAGACCGCCGGCGAAGGCGTATTTCACATAGCCGGGCCGTTCGTTCTCGCGCACGCCACCGGCGGCGGCCAGGGCGGCGTGCGGCAGCGCGGCGACATCCCCGACCCGGACATGGGCATGGATGCTGTCGGCCAGGCGCGCCGCCGCATGGAACGGGAAATCGGGATCCAGGAGCCGGCCGACCTCGGCCGCTTCGGCCACGGTGAGCAATCCCAGCCGGCGCGCGAGCGCCAGCACGGCATCGAAACGCGCCGCATCGAGCGCCCAGACGGGCGCGTCCGGCGCCGCGCCCGGTCCGGCGCGCAGGTAGCGGTGCCGTTCGGCCTCGGGCAGGCTGGCGATGCCGACCGTCCACACGCCGGTCCGCACCGGGGCGACGAAGAGCGGATCGATGCCCGCACGCTCCATCGACCGGGCCCAGGATTCATGGTCGTAGGCGACCCGGCGGATCTCGATCCGCGGCGCATCCTCGCCGGCGAAATCCAGGAAGGCGTAATGCACCGCCGGATCGCCGTCGTGATCGGGCTTGCCGCTGGTGCCGCAATTCACCGCGAAGCGGCCGCCGCGCAGGCGGCGGATCCAGGGCAGGCCCGAGTGGGTGCAGATGAAGCCGATCACTGCGAACCGGGTCAGCCAGGCGTCGAGGCGCTGATCGTCGACCTCGATATCGTACAGGAATTCGTTGGTCCGCCCCGGACTGCCGTGGCAGAGCAGCACCCGGCCGCGCGGGGTGGCGATGAACGCGCGCTCCGGCCAGGTGGCGAGCCAGGCGCGATCGGCATCGGACAGGCCAGCGTCGGCGACCTGGAAGGCCTGGCAGCTCAGGCGCTCGTCGTCGGCCGAGGCATAGCCGCAGCCGCACGATCCCGATCGCGCCACGGCCTCCTGCTCATGGTTGCCGGCGACCAGCGTCGTGCAGCGCGCGCGGATCACTTCCAGCACCGCCCCGCTGGCGCCGCAGCAGCCGATCGCATCACCGAGGAAGACCCGTGCCTGGGCCCCCAGCGCGTCGGCATCGTCGAGGCAGGCGGTCAAGGCCGGGACATTGCCGTAGGAACCCCCGAAAGCGGCGAGGCGCGTGATCGCAAGGTCGGTGCTCATCCCTGCATGGTCGGCAGAGCGGCCATCGGACCAGCCGCAAGCCGGGAAAGGATGGGCAGACGCCCGCCGCATCGCCTGGCGCCGGCATGCTCCGATGGGCGATGAGGAGCGCAGGACCCCGCACAAGAGCGGTTGCGCTTCCGGCGAAGGTCCTAGGCTGCCGCACCACCACGGAGCGCCTGGACAGGTGGCAGAGTGGTCGAATGCGGCGGTTTCGAAAACCGCTAGGCTCGCAAGGGTCTCGGGGGTTCGAATCCCTCCCTGTCCGCCATAAACGCAGGAAGCGCCGGCCAAATGCCGGCGCTTCCTGCGTTTGGGGGTCAAGGAGGGCTTTCCATGAACCGCCGTGCTCACTGGTTCGCACGAATTCGCGCGGCCGCGCTCCCCACCGGGGAGCGCTATCGGCCCGGGGGGCCGATACCTCGCGCAGGTTCGAATCCCTCCCTGTCCGCCATAAACGCAGGAAGCGCCGGCCTTAGGCCGGCGCTTCCTGCGTTTGGGGGTCAAGGAGGGCTTTCCATGAACCGTCGTGCTCACTGGTTCGCACGAATTCGCGCGGCCGCGCTCCCCACCGGGGAGCGCTATCGGCCCAGGGGGGCCGATACCTCGCTCAGGTTCGAATCCCCCGTGCTCTTATCAGGTGGGGGAAGGGCGGGATTCCATGGACCGACGCGCTCGCGCGCATGCGCGAGGGTTCAAGCTCACCCGCGCAGCACGGCACCGGTGGCGGTGACGCGGTCGATGACGCGCTGGTGCACGGCCTGGATCTCGGCGTCGGTGAGGGTGCGGTCGTCGGATTGGAGCACGACCTTCAGACTCACCGCCTTGCGGTCGGCGGGGTAGGGCGCGCCGCGATAGACGCTGACCAGATCGATGCGCTGGCAGATCGCGCCGGCGGCGGCGCGGGTCGGCCGGGCGAGGTCGACGAAGCTCGTTCCTTCGCTGCATTCCCAGGTGAAATCGCGGTCGACGGCGGGGAAGCGGCTGGGCGGGTGGTGGACCACCGGCTTGGCGGGGCCGAGGGCGGCGAGCAGGCGTTCGAGGTCGACGCGGAACCAACCGACCCGCTCCGGGCAGCCGGCGAGGTTGCGCAGGGCCTTGGGCAGTTCGCCGGCGACACCGACCACGACCGGGGCGGCGGCACGCCCGGCTCCGGGCGGAGCCACGACCAGTTCGACCGCGCGGCCCGGACTGAGTTCCGCATCTGCACCCGCGCCCGAGAGCGCGCGCACATAGGGCGCGTCCGCATCCGGAGAGGCGAACCCGAGTCCGCGCAGCAGTCCGGCAGCGGCGTCGCGGGCGGTGAAGAACGGAGCCTCGTCGCCGGCGGCGGCGCAGGCCCCGGCGACGACCAGGCATTCATCCGGGGTGATGCCGGCGCTGACTCCAGCGACGACGCCAAGGCCCGCGCCGTAGCGCTTGCCGACCTCGAAGATGGCGACGCGGTCGAGGTGCTTGCGGTTGCGGCCGACCGCCTCGGCCAGGGTCGGCAGCAGGCTCAGGCGGAGGATGGACTGTTCCGCCGACATCGGATGGTTGAGGCGGATCACCTGGCCTGCGTCCCAGCCCAGGGCGGTGGCCCAGGCCGGCGAGGTGAACGCGTAGGTGGCGACCTCGTCCCAGCCGAGCGCCGACAAGGCGCGGCGGGCGCGGTGCTCGTGCTCACGCAGGACGTTGGCGGCGGGCGCTTCGGCGATCAGGCGCGGCGCTTCCGGCACCAGGCGGTCGTAGCCGTGGCTGCGCGCGATCTCCTCCACCAGATCCATGCCCTGGACGACATCCTTGGCGCGCCACCAGGGCACGGTGACCGTGCCGGATTCGCTGCGGAATCCCAGGGCAGCGAGATGACGGGCCTGTTCGTCCGCACTGATCGCGAGGCCGATGCGGCGGGGCGCGAGGGCGGGGTCGAGGGCGATCCGGCGCACCGGCGCGGCCAAGGTGCCGGCGTGGAAACGGTGGGTGACGCGACACGTCGGGATGATCTCGCGCAGCAGGGCGATGCAGCGGTTCATGCCGGCGACGGCGAGTTCCGGGTAGAGGCTCTTCTCGAAACGGGCTGACGAATCGGTGGCGGTGCCGAAACGCTGGCGGGTGCGCCGGATGCGGGCGCCATCGAAGCAGGCGGCTTCCAGCAGCACCGCGCTGGTGTCGGCGCGGATCATGCTCCCCTGGCCGCCCATGATGCCGGCCAGGGCGAGGGCGCGCGACTGGTCCGCGATCACCAGATCACTCGGGGTCAGCGCGTGCGTGCGACCGTCGAGCGTGGTGATGGACTCGCCGGCATCGCCGCCGCGCACGGTGACCGTGGTGCCGGACAGTTCGCGCAGGTCGAAAGCATGCATCGGCTCGCCGAGTTCGAGCATCACGAAATTGGTGACATCGACGAGCAGGCCGAGCGGCCGCACGCCGCAGGCGGTGAGGAGATCCTGCAGCCACGCCGGGCTGGGGCGGTTGTCGACGCCTTCGACCACCGCGCCGAGGTAGGCCTTGCAGCCGGCATCGCGGATCTCGGCCCGGTACGGGCCCGGCTCCGGCGTCCACGCCACGTCAGGAGCGGCCGGCGCGGGCAGGCCGCAGGCGGCGGCGATCTCGAGCGCCCAGCCCCACTGGCCCCAGAGATCCGGCCGATGCGTGATCGCGATGTTCTCGATCGACAGCACGGTATCCGCGATGCCCAACGCCTGGGCGAGCGGCTGGCCCGCCGGCAGGTGGTCGGGCAGCACCAGGATGCCGTCGCTGGCGCCGCTGACGCCACCGGCGCCGCCGACCCGCGCGGAATCCAGGCCGAGTTCGGCGCATGAGCACAGCATGCCTTCGCTGGGTTCGCCCCGCAGTTTCGCCGGCTTGATCGTGAACGTGCTGGTCTTCCCCGCCGCATCCGTGCTGGAGATGACGGTGCCCACGGTCGCCACCGCGACCGTCTGCCCGGCGGCGACGTTCGGCGCGCCGCAGACGATCTTCAATTCCGGGCCGGTGCCGATCGTGACCGTCGTGCAGCGCAGGCGATCGGCCTGGGGATGCTTCACGCAGGTCAGCACCTTGCCGACCACGACACCGTCGAGGTGCGCCCCGACCCGGGTCAGGCCGTGCTCGATCTCGGCCGTGCGCAGGGTGAGCCGCGCCGCGAGCTCCTCGTCTCCGAGGGTGAGGCGGGGCACCGCCAGGAGCCGTTTGATCCAGGTGAGACTGACGCGCATGGGGAGGGTTTTCCGTCGGGGCGCGTAGGGTCCGGGGCACGGACGACGGTGCAAGCCGCAGGCCAGGGAAAAGACGGTTGGCAGGGCGGGCAGGGCGCGAACATCCCGGCCGAGGACTCCATGCCCCGCATCCCGCTCGACGCCCTGGAATGCCGTCTGTCCGCCCCGGGTTTCATCACCACCCCCAAGGGCAGTCCGGATCTCGTTTTGACCCTCTGGCGCACCGGCGACACCTGGTGGCCGCAGGTGATCGCCACCGGCTTGAATGCGCTGCTGCACCACGGCCGCATCACGGCGCAGCGCAAAGTCGACGGCCAGGACGTGCTGGAGATCGACTGCCCGCTCGGGTCGGATCCGTGGATCCCCGGCGGTCCCCTGCATCTCATCCTGAACGTCGGCGTCAACGGCACGGTGGTCGACGGCACCATCGCCGGCACCTGGCGCGGCCAGGCGGTCAGCGGCAGCATCAGCGGCTCGATGCGGTCGCGCCGCTTCCAGGCGTCGGCCGCGACGCCCGAGGTGCCGCCGGTGCTGGACGCCTGGCGGCGCGCCCCGGCCCAGGCCCGTCTGCCGGATTTCACCGACGCGGGCTACCGCAACGGCCGCGAACCCATCCCGACCCCGATCGGACCCATGTTCCGGGTCGAGGACTTCGGCGCCGTCGCCGACAGCGGACGCGACGCGACCGCCGCCATCCAGGCCGCGATCGATGCGGCGGTCGCCGGCGGCGGCGGCGTCGTGCTCTTCCCGCCCGGCCGCTTCGAGATCGGCCTGCTCGACCCCGACCTCTGCCTGTTCGTGCACGGGCCGGGCGTCGTCCTGCGCGGGGCCGGATCCGGCCTGCACGGCACCGAACTCTTCGCGCACCATCCGGGCCAGTCGCCATTCCCGGACAAGAAGTGGCTGTCCGGGATCTATCCGCGCCACATCCGCGTCCAGGCGTGGAAGCGGGCAGGCGCGATGGACGCCGACCTCGCCGCACCCGAGCGCATCGGCGGGGTCGCCTCGGCCAGGCGCGGCGAGCGCCGCCTGACCATGTTCGACGCCGGTCTGCTGGAGGTCGGCCAGATCGTGCAGCTCGTCTACCAGGACGACGACGCGGATTCGCTCGCGCACGCCCTCGCCACGCCATCGACCCGGCTCGGTTCGGCCTACCACGGCCCGCACCTCAGGCATTACCAGCAGCTGTTGCGCATCACCGCCATCGACGACGACGTGGTCGAGGTCGACGCGCCGGTGCGCCTGGATGCCGAAACGCGCTGGCGGCCGGGCCTGTGGACGCCCGGCCCGCGCATCCACGGCTGCGGCATCGAGGGCCTGCGGCTGACCTCGGCCTGGGAGGACGCCTTCGTCCACCACCAGGACGACCTCCATGACAACGGCTGGGACTGCATCAAGCTGATCGGTGCCGACGACTGCTGGGTCCGCGATGTCGTCTGCGACTCCTGCACCACCGCGATCGGCCTGGGCGACTGCCGCGCCTGCACGATCCAGGACTGCCGCATCGTCGGCAACCCCGGCCACAACGGCTTCGGCGTGCATGGCTGCTCGACCGGCAACCTGATCCTGCGCTGCGATGCGGCGCGCCAGATGCACGCCTTCGCGATGAACGGCACCGCCTCCGGCAACGTCTTCTGCGAGTGCTCCGGCCACGATCCCTCCGGCATCGACCTGCACGGATCCCTGTCGATCGCCAACTGCTTCGACCACTGCCACGGCCTGGTGCTGACCGGCGGCGGCTCACCCGCCGCGCTGCCGCCGCGCCACGGCCGCGAACTGGTGCTGTGGAACTGCCGCCTCGGCAGCCTGAACCCCTACAAGCCGCACCGCACCCTGGCCACCGCCGGCGATGCGATCAGCTATCCCGGCCTCATCGCCGTCGGCGTGCACGCCCGCGGCCACGCCGAACTGACCTGGCACGACGCCGCAGGCCACCACCACACCGCCGACCGCGACGACGCCTGGGCGCATCTCTGGGCGATCAACCGCGCGGTGCGGCCGGGATCGCTCTGGCGGGCGCAACTGGCCGCACGCTTCGGCGCGGTGCCTGGGCATCTCGGCCAGCCGTAGGCCGATCAGCCGTTCATTCCCACTCGATCGTGCCCGGCGGCTTCGACGTGATGTCGTACACCACGCGGTTGATCCCATCACCATCCCCGACCTCAGCCCGCTGCGCGCCGAACACAGCGACGACTGGTTCGCCAGCGGCGTCGATTTCGCTGAGCAGATCCTTGACCGCCACGACGACACTGCCTCCAGCCTCCGCACCTGCGTCGTCTACATCGACGTCCGTCATCCCGAAGCGTCGTGTCTCGCCCTGCGCGGCTGGCTCGACGCCCATGCGCGCGAGCTGCTGCATAGCCTCACCGCCGAAGTCGCCCAGGATCTCGTCGCGGCATGGAGGGCTGCCTGTAGGAATCATCACCGCAAGCTGGCATGGCTGACCGACCCGCCAGCCATAGTCCAGGGGATCAACAGGCCCACGGTTGTCCCCTTGCATTGCCGACCGATGCTCCGATCCACTGGGGAGCCCCGTGCCAGCTCACGACGACGCCGAAACCCTGTTCACCCGCGTACCCGCTGATGGTTCGACCATCGGGAATGGCTCCCTACGTGATGGCCTCGGTTGGGACGAGGCCCGTTATGATGCGGCCCGGGACCTCCTGCTGGCCTCGGGCCGCTTGGAGAAGGGTCGCGGACGCGGCGGCTCGGTGCGGCGTACAGTGACCGGCGCAGCGGCGGCATCCCTGGCGCCAGCTCCCCGGCGGCCGGCGGCCGACAAGCCCGCCGCGCCGACCGAGGACGAGGCCCCAGCCCCCGGCGCCAAGCTGACCCTGTCGCAGCTCGAACGGCACCTCTGGAAGGCCGCCGACCTGCTGCGCGGCAAGATCGACGCCAGCGACTACAAGCACTACATCTTCGGCCTGCTGTTCTTCAAACGACTCTGCGATGTGTGGGAGGAGGAATACGAGGACCGCCTGGCCACATTCGCCGGCGACAAGGATCTGGCCGCCGATCCCGACGAGCACCGCTTCCACATCCCCGCCGGGGCCTTCTGGCGGGATGTGCGCGGCCATAGCACCAACATCGGCGAACACCTGAACATCGCCTTCCGCGCCATCGAAGATGCCAACGCCCGCCTGCGCGGCGTGTTCCAGGATGTGGACTTCAACAACAAGGAGCGCTTCCCCGACGCCACGCTGGAGGCCCTGCTCCAGCACTTCGAGCGCCACCGCCTGCGCACCATCGATGTCGAACCGGACATCCTCGGCAACGCCTACGAATACCTGATCAGCCAGTTCGCCGACGACGCCGGCAAGAAGGGCGGCGAGTTCTACACCCCGAAGATGGTGGTGCGCCTGATCGTCGAGTGCCTGCGCCCGCAGGCGGGCATGAGCATCTACGATCCCACCTGTGGTTCCGGCGGCATGCTGCTGGAGGCCGTCCATGCCCTGGAACGGCAGGGCCAGAACCCCAAGTCCCTGCACCTGTTCGGCCAGGAGGTGAACCTCAACACCTGGGCCATCTGCCAGATGAACCTCTTCCTGCATGGGCTGGACGACGCCGACATCAGGCGCGGCGACACCCTGCGGGATCCCAAGCATGTGCTGCCTGGGAGCGCGCCGCTCCGCGGCGCTTCGAATGCGCCGCGGAGCGGCGCGCTCCCAGGACGCACCCTTCGCACCTTCGACCGGGTCCTGGCCAATCCTCCCTTCAGCCTGGATGCCTGGGGCCACGACCTGTGGAGCCAGGGCGACCCTTTCGGCCGCGACCGCTTCGGCTGCCCGCCCAAGAGCTATGGCGACCTCGCCTTCGTCCAGCATATGGTCGCCAGCCTCAACCCCACCGGCATGCTCGGCGTGGTGCTGCCCCACGGTGTGCTGTTCCGTGGCGGCGCGGAAGGGGCAATCCGCAGCGGCCTGCTGAAAGCCGACCTGATCGAGGCGGTCATCGGCCTGGCCGGCAACCTGTTCTACGGTGCCAGCATCCCCGCCTGCATCCTGATCGTGAACCCGGCCAAGCCGGCCGACCGGAAGGGCAAGGTGCTGATCATCAACGCCGAGCGCGACTACCGCGAGGGCAAGGCGCAGAACCACCTGGAACAGGCGCATGTGGACCGCATCGCGGCGGCGTTCCATCGCTGGGCTGACGAGGATCGCTTTTGCCGGGTGGTGGGCCTGGACGAGATCCACGGCAACGACGACACCCTGAACATCAGCCGCTATGTCAGCACCGCGCCGCCGGTGGAGCGGGTGGATGTGCGCGAGGCGGTGAAGAAGCTCAAGGAGTTGCAGGCCAAGAGGGATGCGGCGGAGCGGGCGATGTGGGGGCATTTGGAAGGGCTGGGGTATGGTTCCTGAGGGGTGGGCTCGGTACGTACTAGGCGACTGCGTCGAGGTCCTCGACAGCCAGCGGAAGCCGCTCAATGCGGACGAACGCCGCTTCATGAAAGGCGAGATTCCGTACTGGGGTGCCAACAACATTGTCGATCACATCAACGCGTTCATCTTTGATGAGCCGTTGATTCTTATGGCCGAAGACGGTGGCAACTTCCACGAGGCAGCGGAACGACCCATCTGCAACCTCGTTGAGGGCAAGTGCTGGGTCAATAATCACGCGCACGTTCTGCGGTCAAAACAAGGGTTTTCGCGTGAGTATATCTTCCACTACTTTGCCCACCGGAACATAACGCCGTACATCAACGGCGGAACACGGACCAAGCTCAATCAAGGTGATCTAGTCCAACTTCCGATGGTCGCACCTCCGCTCGACGAACAACACCGCATCGCCGCCGTCCTGGCTGCCGTGGACCAAGCCATCCAGGCCGCCCAGGCGGTGGCGGAGCAGACTTCCACGCTTTACGACGAACTGCGCCTTTGCCTGCCGCATCAGACAACGGCATCACCGCGCAACCTTGGCGAACTGGTGCTGATCGCCTGGGGAAACACCTCCATCACCAAGGCGTCCTATGTGGCAACGGGCGCCAGGGCATACAGCGCCACCGGCAATGACGGGTGTGTGTCGAACGCCGAGCATCACGGCCCCGGCATCGTGTTGTCAGCCATCGGCGCCCGTTGCGGTAAGTGTTTCTGGGCCGATGGCGATTGGACGGCCATTAAGAACACCATCACGATCACCGACCCAAAGCCCGATCTCAACCTGCGCTACCTCTACCACCTTGCCAACTCCCCAGCGTTCTGGCCGACCGGCGGTGGAGCCCAGCCCTTCATCAGCCAGGGCGACGCCCGCGCCCTCACGGTCCAAATCCCCACGAGGCTCGACCAGGACCGCATCGCCGCGATGCTTGATGCCCTGGAATCAACGATGCTGTTAGAGCGCCAGCAGGTCGAATCCATCAAGACCATGAAACGCGGCCTCCTCGACGACCTCCTCACCGGCCGCGTCCGCGTGCCGGCCACCTCCTCCACGGAGTCCATCGCCCATGGCTCGTGACCACCTGCACCTGCAGCATTTCGGACCCATCACGGATGCCGACCTCCATTTCGGCGACCTGACGGTCCTGGTCGGACACCAGGGGTCGGGCAAGAGCATCGCGCTGCAGATGCTGCGTCTGCTGACCGACCGGGGCCACATCACCAAGGTCAGCGAGACCTATGGACGCGCCTGGAACAGCGACCACGAGTTCGCCGAGATGTATTTCGGCGAAGGCATGCACAGCCTCCTGAGCGGACATAGCACCACCTGGAACGGCCAACAGATCCCCTTCGCCAAGTTGACCGACCGCCGGGGCATGTCCTCGACACCGACCTGCTTCTACATCCCGGCACAGCGCGTCATGGCGTTCAGCCGCGAAGGATGGCTGCGCCCCTTCTCGGAGTTCCCGCCGGGGACGCCCTTTGCCGTGAGCGAGTTCAGCGACCAGATCCGCCTGTTGCTGGAACAGGAGTTCGACGAGGGCAAGGACGCCAAGCGCGATTTGTTCCCGCGCGACAAGCGGTTGCCCGGCGAGCTGCGAGCCAAGTTGTTGGACAGCATTTTCCAAGGATTCTCGCTGAAGATCGAGCGCCAGCGCTCCACCAAGCGCCTGACCCTGAGCGATGGGAAGATGGAGGGCAGCCTGCCCTACATGGCGTGGTCGGCAGGTCAGCGCGAGTCGGTGCCCTGGTTGCTGGGGCTCTATTGGCTCATGCCGGCGGGCATGGCGCCCCGACGCGGATCCATCAAGCGGGTGGTGCTGGAAGAACTGGAGATGGGCCTGCATCCCAAGGCCATCACCGTGGTCCTGACCGCCGTGTGCGAGCTGCTGGCGCGCGGCTACCAGGTCAGCCTCACGACGCACTCGCCCCAGGTGTTGGATCTGGTGTGGGCGCTGGGCGAACTGAAACGGAAGCACAGCAAGAAGCGCGACATGGCCGGCGAGGTCCTGCGCCTGCTCAGCCTGCCGACGAACGCGCATACCCAGGAGATGGCGACGAAGCTGCTGACCAAAACCAGCCGCGCCTACTTCTTCACCCAGGGCAAACCGGCCGTCGACATCTCTGGCCTGGATCCCGGTTCGGACGAAGCCGCGGAAGCCACCTGGGGTGGGCTCAGCGAGTTCAGCGGCATTGCCGCCCAGGTCGTCAGCGATGCCCAGGCCGAGCCCCATGGCTAAGCCGCGCAGCTCACGCCCAGGTCCGCCATCGCCATTCGCCCAGGCCGTGGCGGCAACACCGCATCTGACCGATGCCCTCAAGCCGGGCCTCCAGGCCATTCCTGCCAAGGAAATGGCGCCACGCCTGGAAGTCGGCAATCCTCGGAAGATCGTCGGCTCGGTCCATGTCGACCGGGCACTGCAGCGTAGCGACCCCCACGGACATCGCTGGGACTTTGCCATCGCGGTCAATCAGACCGATGGCGCCGAGACCGTGCATTGGATCGAGGTCCACGGCGCCCAGAACGAAACCGATGCCAAGACCGTGCTGCAGAAATACGAGTGGCTCCAGCGTTGGTGGTCTGGTGACGGCAAGGCCCTGTCCCGCCTGAAGCGGACGCATCCCGTCTACCTGTCCAGCAGCGGCTCGGTGCGGATCCCGCGACACCACCCGGTCAACCGACTGCTGGCGAAGAGCGGCCTCATTCCTCGTGGTAGCTACGCGCTCTGCTGAACATGTCCCAGACCGGCTCCGAATACACCCTGGCCGAAAAGCCCTGCCTCGACGCCCTGCGCGCCCTAGGCTACGCCGTGGTGTCGCCGGACCAGAACCAGGCCGAGCGTGACGGTGCCCTGAACACCGTCCTGCTCACCGGCCGGCTGCTGGCGGCGATCCAGCGCCTGAACAGGGTGGACGCCGAGGTGGCGCGGTTGGTGGCCGCCGACTGCGCCAGCCAGTCCGACAACCAGCAGTGGCTGGCGTGGCTGCGCGGGGGCTACAGCCGCCGCGTGCCGGGCCAGCGGACCAAGAAGACCATCCACCTGCTCGACTTCGCCGACCCGCTGCACGGCAACGACTGGGCGGTGACCAGCCAGTTCCACGTCCAGGCCCAGCACAGCCGCAAGCCCGATCTGGTGCTGTTCTGCAACGGCATCCCCCTGGTGGTCGTCGAATGCAAGTCGCCGGTGGCCGGCCACGACAAGACCGGCGAGGCCTTCGAGCAGATCAAGCAATACGAGCGCGACATCCCGCGCCTCTTCGCCCCCAACCTGCTGAACCTGATCACTGATGGCGTGACGACGCTGTACGGCGCCACCGGTGCGGCCAGCCAGCATTGGGGCATCTGGCAGGACCCCTGGCCACGTACGCCGGTGGACTTCGCCACCCCGCTGGAACAGCACCTCTGGTGTCTGCTGGAGCCGTCGCGCCTGTGCGATCTACTGGCCCATTTCACCGTCTTCGAGCGACGCGATCAACGGGTGGTCAAGAAAGTCTGCCGCTACCAGCAGTTCCGGGCGGTGAACAAGCTGGTGGATCGCGTCACCGAGGCCAAGCACCGGCGCGGACTGATCTGGCACACGCAGGGTTCGGGCAAGAGCCTGACCATGGCCTATGCCACGCTGAAGCTGAAGTGGCACCTGGGCTGCGATCATACCGAACTGGCCAACCGCAACATCCTGGTGCTGACCGACCGGGTGGACCTGGATACGCAGATCAGCGCCACCTTCGCCGCCTGCGGTCTGCCCAATCCGGTGCAGGCGAAAAGCGGCAAGCGCCTGCAGGAACTGCTGCACGGCGGCAGCCGGGGACTGACCGTGCTGTCCACCATCCAGAAGCTGGAAGGCAGCCGCACGGCGGTGGCTGACAGCGCCAACTGGATCGTGCTGGTGGACGAGTGCCACCGCACGCAGGAGCGCGACCTGGGCGCCTACCTGCGCGCCACGTTACCCGAGGCCCGTTTCTTCGGCTTCACCGGCACGCCGATCCGCACCGACGACAAGGACACCTACGCCAACTTCGGCGCTCCCGGCGAGGGCTACCTCGACCGCTACAGCATCGACGACGCGGTGCGCGATGGGGCGACGGTGCCGATCCGCTACACCAGCCGCAAAGCCGAATGGCAGGTCGATCCGGCCAAGCTGGATATCCAGTTCGACCAGTGGTTCGCCGGCCAGCCGCCCGCCACCATCGAGGCCATCAAGCAGCGCGGCGTCACCGTCGCCGAACTGGCCAAGCATCCGCAGCGCGTCGAACTGCTGGCCCTGGACGCCTGGACCCACTTCCAGGCCCATTGCCGGCCAGACGCCCTGAAGGCGCAGTTCGTCGCCATCGACCGCGAGGCGGTGGTGCTGTTCAAGCGGGCCTTCGACACGGTCATCACCGCTGGACTGGTCGCGCAGGGTGTCGCTCCCGACGCCGCCCGGCAGCAGGCCGACCAGATGACCGCCTGCGTCTACTCCAGCAGCCAGGAGGACGCCAAGCCCAGCGAGGATGCGTGGGTCGCCGGCATCCGCGCCGACCTGGTACGCCTCGCCCAGGATCGCGACGGCGAGAAGCGTATCGTCGGCCGTTTCCTCGACCGTGAGGATTCCCTCGGCATCCTCATCGTCTGCAACAAGCTGCTGACTGGCTTCGACGCGCCCGACGAGGCGGTGATGTATCTCGACAGCCCGCTCAAGGAGCACGGCCTGCTGCAGGCCATCGCCCGCACCAACCGTGTCGCCGGACCACATAAGTCCTACGGCCTGGTGGTGGACTACATCGGCGTCACCAAGCACCTCGACGAGGCCCTGTCCAGCTACCGTGCCGACGATGTGCGTAACGCCCTGCATGACCTCGACGCCGAACGCGCCCGCCTGCGCGACGCCCACCGGGCGATGTTGCCGGCATTGGCTGGTATCCCACGCTCGGCTGGGTCGAAGGTCGCGGTGAAGCAGGAGTTCGACGCCCTGGTGCAGCGTCTGGGCGGCGAGGACGCCTGGCTGGGCTTCAAGCGGCTGGCCAAGGCATTCCTGCGCGCCTACGAAGCCGTTTGCCCAGATCCGGCGGTGCTAGCCTATCAGGATGACTGCAAGTGGGTCGCTGGGTTCATCGCCTACGCCACCCTGATCTTCGAGCGCAAGGACGCCGTCGATCTGCGCGGGATGTCGGGAAAGATCCGCGACATGTTGGCGCAGCACCTGGCGGTGACTGGCATCACCACGATCTGCCAGTTGCGCAGCCTGACCGACCCGGAGTTCGGCAGCGACTTCCAGACCGAAGGCAAGAGCGAAGCCGACCTGAAGACCGCCGCCATCCGCAAGGCTAGCGAGCTGAAGAAGGTGCTGCGCGAAAAGGCCGAAGCCAACGAGGCGCAGTTCGGACGCTTCTCGGAACGGGTGATGGAGGTGCTGCGCCGGATGGAGGAGGGCCAGCTTGGCGCCGCCGAGGCGCTCAAGCACTACGAGAAGATCGCCGCCGAGATCGTCGCCACCGAGCAGGCGCACCAGGACAGCGGCCTGTCCAAGGAAGCGTACGCCATCCGCGCCCTGCTGTTGGCGGACATGGCTCCAGTTGGCCGCGTTGCCGAGGACGGCCCCATGTATGGCAGCGGCGAAGCAGACCCCATCACGACACTGGCCACCGCCATCGACGCCGCGTACCGCTCTGACCAGAGCGCCCCGGCCGGCTGGCACCTCAAGGACAACCTGCGCAGGGAACTCCGGCAAACCGTGCGTGGCCTGATCTTCCCCGAGCGCCATCGCTTTGGTGACGCCTGGAAGGATCTTCCCGCCCAGGTGGATGCCTACGCGGTCCAGCATTACCTGAAGGTCTGAGCATGGGCCTGCTGCAGATCGGCCGCACCGGCATTCCCTACGAGGTGCGACGCTCGTCCCGTTGTCGGCGACGGCGCATCGAGGTGACCCCCACCGGAGTCGCCGTCATCGTGCCGGCCGACGCATCCGAGGATGGGGCGGACAGCGCCGCCGCATTCATCACCGCACGGCGGACCTGGGTCTTCAACGCTGTCTCCGACTGTGCCGCGGCCGCGGGCCGTAACGAGGCGCAGCGCTACGCTGCAGGGGCCAAGCTGCCCTACCGTGGCCGGCTGTTGATGATCGAGATCCAGCCCACCACGGGCGATGCCGCCAGCGTGGTCTGCCGCAGTCGATTGGTGGTCAGTCTGCCGCAGCGAACCTGGGCGGACCCAATCGAGCGCGAGCGGACAGCACGTTCCGAGATCCGCCAGTGGATGGACGAGGACCTGCGCACGGCAGGGCAGCGTCTCGCCGACCGGGCGACTACCCGCCTCGGTATTCGTGCGGTCCGCGTCCGCATCGGCGGTGGCGACCGTGCCTGGGCCGTCTGCACTCCGACCGGTATCGTGAGGTTGCACCGTGATCTGGCGGCAGCGCCGCCGGCGGCCATGCGCTATGTCCTCGCCCATGAGGTGGCGCATCGTGTCGAGCGCAACCACAGCGCCGCATTCTGGCGGCATGTCGGCCAGATCGAGCCGGATTGGGAACAGCTGCGGCACATATTCGACTGCTGGATCAAAGAGCGGCCACACCGGACCATGTGAGAGCACGGCGCCTGGCGCCGCTCCAGGTAAAAGGGAACATGTCGCCCCGGCTCATCGCCGGGGTCGTTGCCGGCCAGCAGCTCTGCTCGCATCCTGGTCTCGATGGCGCGGGCCTTGGTCTTGTCGGAGGTGTGGGACGAGGTCCGGAGACGGACGCCATCGTGGATGAACTCGATGTGCCAGTAGTCGGAATCCAGGCGCTTGATGACGCCCATAGGGTGATCCTTCGCGGCTCCTGGCGGGCCATAGGTGGAGGGGTCCCACCAAAAGTCCCACCAGGGCCCGTGACCTCATGTCCCTTCGCCTCCCTCCCCAAACGCACGCAGGCCGAGGCATTCGCCCCGGCCCGCTCCCATCGTCACGGATTTTACGACGCCTTCTCTACTCCCACTCGATCGTGCCCGGCGGTTTGCTGGTGATGTCGTACACCACGCGGTTGATGCCGCGCACCTCGTTGATGATGCGGTTGCTCATCCGGCCGAGCAGCTCGTAGGGCAGCTGCGCCCAGTCGGCGGTCATGCCGTCGGAGCTGGTGACGGCGCGGATGGCGCAGGCCTGTTCATAGGTGCGCTCGTCGCCCATGACGCCGACGGACTTGACCGGCAGCAGCACGGCGAAGGCCTGCCAGATCGCACGGGTCAGGCCGGCGCGGTCGATCTCCTCGCGCACGATGGCGTCGGCGGCCTGGAGCAGCCTGACCTTGGCGGCGGTGACCTCGCCCAGGATGCGCACGGCGAGGCCAGGGCCCGGGAACGGCTGGCGCCAGACCACCGCGTCGGGCAGGCCGAGCTGGGTGCCGATGGCGCGGACCTCGTCCTTGAAGAGGAAGCGGAACGGTTCGACCAGGCCGAGGCCGAGATCGGCGGGCAGGCCGCCGACGTTGTGGTGGCTCTTGATGACGCTCGCCGGGCCGCCATGGACGCTGACCGACTCGATCACGTCGGGGTAGAGCGTGCCCTGGGCGAGGAAGCGCACGTGGCCGCCGTGGTCGCGCTTGATGCGCAGGGCCTCGTCCTTGAACACCGCGACGAACTCGGCGCCGATGATCTTGCGCTTCTTCTCGGGGTCCTCCGCCCCGGCGAGCTTGGCGAGGAAGCGGTCGCTGGCATCGACGTAGTCGAGGTTGATGCCGATGTGCTCGGCGAAGAGTTCGCGCACGCCCTCGGCCTCGCCCTGGCGCAGGACGCCGTTGTTGACGAAGATGCAGGTCAGTTGCTTGCCGATGGCGCGATGCAGCAGCACCGCCGCGACGCTGGAATCGACCCCGCCGGACAGGCCGAGGATCACATGGCCGTCGCCGACCTGGGCGCGCAGGCGGTCGATCTCCTCGCGGATGAAGTCGCCCATCTTCCAGTCGCCACGGCAGCCGCAGACGCGGTAGAGGAAGTTGCGCACGATCGCCGCGCCGTGCTGGGTGTGGGCGACCTCGGGATGGAACTGCACTCCGTGGAAATTCAGCGCCGGTGCCCGCACGGCGGCGAGCGGGCAGTTGTCGGAGGTGGCGATGGTGGTCGAACCCGGCAGCGACTCGATGCGGTCGCCGTGCGACATCCACACGACCTGGCGCGGCGGCAATTCAGCGAAGAGCGGATCGTCGCCGAGCACGCGCAGTTCGGTGCGGCCGAATTCGCGGTGATCGGCGCGCACCACCTTGCCGCCGCAGGCGTGCGACGTCGCCTGCATGCCGTAGCAGATGCCGAGCACCGGCACGCCGAGACGGTACAGGCCCGGATCCACCTGCGGCGCGCCCGGCGCATAGACCGACGCCGGCCCGCCGGACAGGATGATGCCCTTGGGCTTGCGCGCCGCGATCGCGGCGAGGGGCGTCGCGCAGGACAGGATCTCGCAATAGACGTTCGCCTCGCGCACGCGCCGGGCGATGAGCTGCGTCACCTGGCTGCCGAAGTCGAGGATGAGGATGGTTTCGTGAAGGGTCATCAGAGGTCCTGCCGTCGCCGGCGACACATTCATTCCGGCCGGTAGTTCGGCGCTTCCTTGGTGATCCGCACGTCGTGCGGATGCGATTCCTGCAATCCGGCCTGGGTCTGGCGCAGGAAGACGGCGGTCTTCTGCAGGGTCGGGATGTCCTTGGCGCCGCAGTAGCCGAGCGTCGCCTTGAGACCGCCGACCATCTGGTGCACGACCGTCTGCAGCGGGCCCTTGTGCGGCACGATGCCTTCGATGCCTTCGGCGACGAGCTTTTCGGCAGCGGTGGCGCCGTCCTGGAAGTAGCGATCGGCGGATCCGTGGCGCTGCGCCATCGCCCCGATCGACCCCATGCCGCGGTAGGATTTGAACTGGCGGCCCTGGTAGATGATGGTCTCGCCGGGCGATTCGTCGCAGCCGGCGAGCATGCTGCCGAGCATCACCACGTTGGCGCCGGCGGCGAGGGCCTTGCCGATGTCGCCGGAATACTTGATGCCGCCGTCGGCGATGATCGGGATGCCGGACTTGCCGACGCCCTTCACCGCGTTCATCACGGCGGTGATCTGCGGCACGCCGACGCCGGCGACCACGCGGGTGGTGCAGATCGAACCGGGACCGATGCCGACCTTGATCGCATCGGCGCCGGCCTTGACCAGTTCGGCGGCCGCCTCGGCGGTGACGATGTTGCCGGCGATGACCTGGATGTCGTGGCGGCGCTTGAGTTCGCTGACGGTGTCGAGGACGTTCTTCGAGTGGCCGTGCGCGCTGTCGACGACCAGCACGTCGACGCCGGCGGCGATGAGCTTCTGCGCCCGCTCATAATCAAAGACGCCGACCGAGGCGCCGACGCGCAGGCGGCCGCGCGCATCCTTGCAGGCATGCGGGAACTGGGCCTGGCGTTCGAGATCCTTGATCGTGATCAGGCCGACCAGGCCGCCCTTGGCGTCGGTGAGGATGAGCTTTTCCACCTTGGCCTTGTAGAGCATCTCCTTGGCCTTGGCGTGGTCGATGCCGGGCCGGGCGGTGACCAGGTCGGCGGTCATGACCTCGCGGATCGGCGTGGTCGGCTTGCGGTGCCACTTCAGGTCGCGCCGCGTGACGATGCCGACCACCCTGGTGCCATCGAGGATCGGGATGCCGTTGATGTGGTGCCGCGCCATCAACTCTTCGGCGTCGCCCACCGTCGCCCCGACCTGGAGCGTCTTGGGGTCGTTGATCACCCCGTTCTCGCTGCGTTTCACCGTCTCGACCTGCAGGGCCTGCTCATCCGGAGAGAGGTTCTTGTGGATGATCCCGAGGCCGCCCATCTGGGCGATCGCGATCGCCAGGCGGTGCTCGGTGACCGTGTCCATGGCTGCCGACAGCAGCGGGATGTTGAGCCGGATGCTCTTGGTGAGCTGGGTCGCGACCTCGGCGTCTTTCGGCACGACCTCGCTGCGGTTGGGCACCAGCAGCAGATCGTCGAAGGTGAGGCCGTCGTCGGGCAGGATGGTGGCCATGGCGGTAACCTCCTCCGGGGAAGGGCGGCATCGTGCCGTCGGCCCCCGCAAGGCAATACGACGCTGGCGGGGGCTGGCCCGCGTGCCGCGCCTGCGCCGCACGGTGCGAGCGGTTGGCTCCACCGGCGTTGGCGCTACAAGCCGGACCCCCATGCGTGCCGACCTGCGCAACCGTCTCGTGTTCGGATTCCCCCTCGCCGGCCTGGTGGTGGCGCTGCTGGTCGCCGACGTGACCTGGAACCAGCATTGGGGCATCCTCATCCTGGGCCTCGCGGCGGCGGTGCTGGGAGCCCGCGAGTTCCGCCGCATGGCGCTGGTGCAGGCCGGCCATGCCCGGTTGGCGCCGATGGCGGTGGTGGCCGTGCTGCTGGTGCTGGAGGCGCACCTGCACTGGATGAAGGCCAGCCAGCAGCCCGAACTGCGGGCGATCGGGGCCTTCGCCGACCAGCACCCGCTCGCGCTCGCCGTGCTCGGACTGGGCTTCGCCTGGGTGGCGCTGGCGCAAATGGCCCGCTATGGCAGCGAGAAGTTCTCCGCCAGCCTGGGTGCGACCATCTTCGGCATGATCTACCTCGGCGTCTCGTTCAACCTGCTCACCCGCCTCGCGGTGCTGCCCGACGTGGATGCGGCCGTCAATCGCGGCGGCATGCTGCTGCTGTGCTTCATCGCGGCGGTGAAGTTCGGTGACATCACCGCGTACTTCGGCGGCCGCGCCTTCGGCCGGCACAAGATGTCGCCGCGCATCTCCCCGGGAAAGACCTGGGAAGGCTTCGCGTGCAGCTTCGTCGGGGCCGTCGGCGGGAGCTACTTCGCCGTTTGGCTGCTCGGCCTGTACTTCCCGCCCGGACCGTTCGCCTCCTGGTGGCAGCCGGCGGTGTGGGGCCTGGTCCTCGGTCCGCTGGGCGTCGTCGGTGATCTCGCGGAAAGCGCCCTCAAGCGCGATGCCGAGGTGAAGGATTCCGGCCGCATGCTGCCCGGCTTCGGCGGCTGGCTCGACGTGCTCGACGCGCTGATCATCGCCGCGCCGGTCGGCTACGTCCTGGCCCTGGTCCTGTAGGCGGCGCCTCCACCGGTGATTGGCACTGCGGTTGCGTTGGGTTCCTCGACCACCCACCTGGGCCTTGCGCCCGGATGCCAACCCGAGGTACCCTGCCATGTCCCTGGTCGCCACCATGCCCGAAACCGATACCGCATCCACCTCCCCCGACGCCATCCCCGGCGCACCGGTCTCCTTCACCGAGCCGATGCTCGGTTTCGAGCGCCTGCGGCAGTTCCGCCTGGAACGCATCCATGGGACGCCGTTCAGCTGGCTCCACTCCGAGGATGACCGCACGTCGCATTTCTGCCTGCTCGCGATCTTCGAGGCCGGTCTCGATCCCGACATTGAGATCTCGGCCAGCGATGCCGCCGCGATCGGCGCGCACGATTCCGGCGACATCACCGTGCTCGGCGTCGTGGTGCTGGACCAGGATCCGGCGAAGATCCGGGTCAACCTGCGCGCGCCGGTGATCTACTGCCCATCCACCGGCAAGGCGAAGCAGGTGGTGCTCAGCAATCCCGCCCTGCCGGTGCAGTACCTGCTGAAAGACGGCAGCGCGGCCCGTGCCGCCCGCGCCAATTGAGCCGCACAATCGCGATCGCCCCCATCCGCTGCGCCGGTCGCCAGTCATCGGGAGCTGCCCAACGCCCTGGCCGCCTCGGCAGCTGATCGGTGGCATCCTGCGGACACTGCTTTTCCGGCCGGCGGGACGCCGGCGCTCCCAGGAAGGCCGACGCTTGAGACGCCCCGGCCCAACTCCTTGCTGCCGCCCCGCATCTGGGGCGCACTGGTGTTTTTTCCACGACCTGGTTGGGCCTGGATGCCACCGCGACGCCCCGCCCACTGGCCGCGACGGCCGAGGCGCTAGGCTGCCCCCATGCTGATCCTCAATCGCAAAGTCGGCGAACGCGTGGTCATCAATGGCGACCTCGTCCTCACCGTGATCGATGTCGGCCGCAACGGCCAGGTCCGTCTCGGCTTCGACGGGCCGAAGGAATACCGCATCCTGCGCGCCGAGCTGCTCGCCGAGATCCTCGCCGAGAACGTGCATGCCCAGGCCCCATCCACCGATGCCGGGCAGCTGACCGGCCTGATTCCGACCGAGCCTCCCGGCCAACCCGGCACGAACAGGACCGGCTGAGGACGACGGATCCCGCCACTCTCGACAGTGGACGAACCCCCAGTTGCCGCGCCCGCCTTCGTGGGTCAGAATAGGAATGGATCGCAACGGAGACCACCGTGCCAAAGAACCGCGCCAGCTTCCAGGAGATCATCGAGCGGGTGCACACCGTGCCCTCGCTGCCCGAGGTCGTGACCGAGGTCAGCCGGCTGGTCAACGAACCCAACACCAATGCGCGCGACATCAACGCGATCATGGTCAAGGACGCCGCCATGGCGTCGAAGATCCTGCGCATGGTCAACAGCGTCTACTACGGGTTGAAGGATCCGGTCCACGACCTGGAGGCGGCGACCCGCATCCTTGGCTTCAAGACCATCCGCTCGATCGCGCTGTCGATCTCGGTGATCAACGCCTTCCAGCAGCAGAACGCCATGTTCAACATGAAGGCGTTCTGGACCCACAGCGCGGTGTCGGCGGTGCTCTGCCGCCTCATCGCCGCCAAGGCCAAGGTCTGCGATCCGGAACTCGCGTTCACCATCGGCCTGCTCAAGGACATCGGCAAGCTCATCCTGGTCGAGAACGCGCCGGATGAGACCCGCGCCATCGTCGCGGTGGCGCGCGAATACCGCATGTCCTTCCCCAAGGCCTCGCGCGAGGTCATCGACACCGACGACGCCGAGGTCGGCGCCTGGCTGACCGAACGCTGGCAGCTCGAACCGGCGATGATCGCCACCGTGCGGCACCAATACGACCTGCCCGGCGCGCCCGACGTGCAGATCGGCAAGATGGTGTCGATGTGCCAGTTCGCGGAATACCTGTGCGCGCTCAAGAAGATCCGGGTCTCGGGCAACTGCGACGAACCGCAGCTCGATCCCGTGGTGTGGAGCCACCTCGGTCTCGACAAGAACTCGCTGGTCGAGGTGCTGACGGTGATCAACGACGAGGTCGACCACGCGCGCCAGCTCCTCCAGCTGGTGAGCTGACTCCACCGACTCCACCGAGCGCCAACTGGCACCGCTCCTGGCGGATGCCGCCAGGCCGGGGTATGCTCAGGCAAGAACCCCATTCCGCCTGGAGGCACCATGGAAATCCCGTCCGGAATCAGCGCCACCGCCAATGCCATCCAGACCGCCCAGGCGCGCTACAACGCCAGCGCCAGCAAGGTGGTGATCGATACCGCCCAGGATGGCTCCCAGGCGGAGGCTGCCGGGACGCAGGCAAACCTGCCCTCGGACCTGGTCCAGTTGAACCAGGACTCCCTGGTGAACCAGATGCTCTACAACGTCTTCAACCAGCAACGGAAGCAGCAGGAAACCCTTGTGAACCTGATCAATCCCACCTGATCATCTCCACATAAATCGGTTTGCTGCTTGTCGCGGCAGACCGACGATCAATGGCGTCGGATCGCGCTTTGGTCACCCACCCAAAACCGTCCCATGACGGGCAACCGCGAACAATCGACGCAAGGACGCGTGAAAAACGCCGGCCGGGCAACCACTGGGTCCAGGGCCCTAGCCCTGGCAGGGCGTGGCGGGACAGAGTCCCGCTGAAAAAGCAACGCCGGCCGGGCAACCACTGGGTCCAGGGCCCTAGCCCTGGCAGGGCGTGGC
>CAZZJC010000001.1:0-145237 GCA_964654285.1 uncultured Candidatus Kuenenia sp. | reverse complement strand
CAACGCCGGCCGGGCAACCACTGGGTCCAGGGCCCTAGCCCTGGCAGGGCGTGGCGGGACAGAGTCCCGCTGAAAAAGCAACGCCGGCCGGGCAACCACTGGGTCCAGGGCCCTAGCCCTGGCAGGGCGTGGCGGGACAGAGTCCCGCTGAAAAAGCTAGGCGATCGCGGCCGCGATGTCCTGCGCAGTCACCTTGGCGAACGGCTTGCCGATCTGGCGCGAGAGCCAGCTCTGCACCTCGGGGCTGTAGCCATGAGCCGGCGCGGTGCCGAGCGCCTTGATCTTGGCGACGATGTTGGCGTCGCGGCGATCGCGGGCCTTCACCTTGCCGGGGGCGCTGTCGATCCGGGTCTGCCGGTTGATTTCGCGCTGGGATTCAATGCGGATTTGACGGTAACGGTGAAGAGCGCGAGCCATGGTGGAACTCCGGTGCAATAGAGGAGGGTGCGGAGGATGCGCGGCATCT
Source organism: uncultured Candidatus Kuenenia sp. (assembly GCA_964654285.1). GTDB lineage: Bacteria > Planctomycetota > UBA11346 > UBA11346 > UBA11346 > BJHQ01. The sequence goes on along the minus strand of CAZZJC010000001.1, from coordinate 144,771 downwards.
CCGGAATGCAAGCGCCTGGCCAGCGATCGTCGGGACGCGAGCAACGGAGTCTCCGTCGCCACGTAACCGTCCTTTCGGTCCCTGCCCCGTTACGCCCCAAGCCGCGCCCTGGCGGAAGGGGATGGGTTGTTTCCCGATCTTGCCCCGGATAGTCCCACGCCCCGAGGTTCCTCCATGAATGTCCATCGCTCCGCCCTGGCCGCCGTCCTGGCCATGTCCGCCTGCTCCGCCATCGCCGGCGAGGGCGCCACCACCGCGCCGCTCATGGATCTCAAGACGGCGATCCAGTTCCACGATGAGGCCAACGCGCAGCTGGATCTCGTCTGCGCGGGCATTTTCGCCAATTCGACCAACCTCCGCCTCACCATCGTGGATGGGGTCTGGCAGGCGGGATCGGCGTCCATCGGTGGATTCAACCAGGCGAAGCATCCCTGCACCACCGACCTGAAGAGCGGCTCAGGCAAGGTGTCGGGACGCATCCTGCTGACCCTCAAGCCCGACCAATGGGTGCCTAAGGACAAGCTGGAACGCACCATCCCGATCGATCTCGATCTGGCCTACGACAAGAGCGGTGATCCGCAGTCGTGGAAGGTCACCGGCACCTGGAAAGCGACCTTGCCGGCCGGCGACGCCGTGGTCGAGAAGTTCGGCACTGCGGGCGCCGTGACCGGCACCACCACTAAGCCGGTCGGCGGGGGCCGGTTCCAGCGCGGCGAATGGAACCAGGACGGCATCAGGCTGGATTTCGACCTGGGCAGCAAGCGGACGAACTGGAACCGCAGCGAATTCTCGGTGAACGGCTTCGCCAAGCCGCAGGACTGGTCGTCCGCGACCGGGTTGCGGTTGCGCATCCGCAGCGAGCAGCCCCAGCCGGGCGTCCAGGTCGGCCTGTGGATCCGTGAAACCGACGGCTGCTGGTACTACCAGCGCTATGTCTGCCCCCTGGTCGGAACGGAGAACACCGGCACCGCCTGGTTCAGCGACTTCACCGTGGCCGAATACGTCAGTCCCGGCGACTTCGCCGATGCGGACTTCACCCTCGATCTGAAGCGGATCACCGGACTGGCGATCGGTGTCGTGAATCCGTTCGGCGCGGGCAAGGTCTCATTCACCGTCACCGGCATCGACCTCGTGACCGATCCCGCGCAGGCGCCCAAGCCGGCGCACCTGACCGTGACCGGACGAACCCTGGCGGTGAACCGTCACGAGCTGGTGCCAGCCGGCGTATTCGGCGGCTTCGCCCCGGATCTGCCGGCCAAGTACCGCCCCGGCTGCCAGCGCATCTACCACACCACCCCGGAAGGCGGACCGACCCCGCCCAAGAGCGGAGAAACCTTCATCATCGACCTCTGGGGCGACCGCACCCATCCCGCACCCATCCTGACCGATGCGAAGTGGGAGACGATGCTGCGCACCAATACCAAGGCCTTCGCCACCGCCGCCAAGCAGCGTCCAGGTGCCCACGTGCTTGAATTCTGGAACGAACCGTACCTGGACTGGGGGAAGCCGGCAGGTCGGGGCCGCAGCAGCGTCTTCGAGACGAGATACTACGATGTCAGCAAGGCCGTGGCCGGTGGCCCGGTGGCGATCAAGCACAACGGGGTCGTCGTCCCGCACTTCCGCTGGGTCGATTCCGGCCGGCTGTCCTGGACCGATGCCGCCGGGAAGGGCCTGCCCAAGGGCGAGTCCGCCCCGGAGAAAGCCAAGGCTGGCGACACCATCGACCTGAAGGGCAAGACCTACACGGCACGCACCCATTGGACGATCGAAGACGATACCAAGTTCACCTACTGGTCGGCCCAGGGCACCGGGTTCCTCTACGACAGCATGGCCGAGGTCGTCGCCAAGACGGCCAAGGAGACCAACCCCGACGTGGCGGTGATCGCCGGCTGGGAGTTCCGCTGGAACGAGGACCACTGGGCCGCCTGGGATCTGCTGTTCAAGCCGACCATCGACCGCATCGGCGCCTGGATCGACGGCGTCACCGAGCACCACTACCAGGGCGACACCACCGGGATGAACGGCATCTATGAGGTGCTCGCCGCCTACGGCCTGGCCAAGCACAATAAATGGCTGCACAGCTACAACACCGAGACCAACGATCTGGTCGACATCCCGGCGGTCGGGGTGGTCGACACCCCGGAAAAGGCCAAGGCCGCCTACCAGTGGCACATCATGGTCTACAACCTGCGCGACTGCCTGTACTCGGTGCTCCAGTCGCCGGACAAATTGCGCTCGCGCACCGTCATCCACAGCGACACCACGCCCAAGGCGACCGAGATCGGCTATGGCCTGATGGCCGATCTGCGCGGCCGGCTGGTCGCGACCACCTCCGATGACGCCAAGGTCTGGTGCGTGGCGTCGATCGACGGCACCGATCCCAAGGCCATGCCTGCGGATGGGGCCGCGAAGCTGGTGGTCTTCGTCTGGAACGACCACCGCAGCGTCCAGACCGCCAGCGTCGACATCGCCGCCCCGACCGGCTGCACCTTCACCAAGGCGGTGATCGAGACCCCGGTCGTCGCACCCGACTTCCAGCTGTCGCTGGCGAAGCAGGACGTTGCCGCCAGCGGTACCGCCTTCACCCGCCAGCTCACCCTCGAACCGCGCTCGGTGGCACGCATCGTCCTGCCGCTCGCCGGTACTCCGCCTAGCCAGGCCGAACTGGTGCGGATCCAGCATTTCTCCAAGGACATCCTGCAAATCGCCAAACCGGGCACGACCGCGTCCACCAGCGTCGCCATCCCCCCGGCCGAGCGCGCCTCGGCCAAGCGCGCCTGGCTGCGTCTGGTGCTGGAAGACCTCGCGGACGGCGAAGGCAGCCTGAAATTCAATGGGACCGTCATCGCGCTGCCGCGGACCGTCACCAACGACAATACCACCCGCATCGTCGAACTGCCGCTCGACCTCGCCCAGGTGCGGGAGGCGAACACCCTGGAATTCAGCGTCAACGCCGGGCCGTTCGCGGGCTACCGCGTCGACCTGGCGAGCATCGTCAGCGAACGCTGATGCTGGAGCGGCCGACCGGGGCGACCCGGTCGGCGCCTCGGTCAGCAGTACTGCGCGAAGGCCTTGGAAAAGGCCTCGGCGATCTGCGCCGGCATGCGGCCTTCGATCTGGTGCCGATGGAGAACCCACACCGGTTCGCCGTCCTTGAGCAGGCACGCGCTCGGGCTGGAGGCCGGATATTCAGCGAAAAAGCTGCGCGCCTTGGTGGTGGCTTCGCGATCGACCCCGGCGAACACGGTGGTGATGCGGTTGGGCTTCTTGGCCGAGCCGGTCAGCGCGAGCGCAAGCCCGGGGCGGGCGCCGCCGGCGGCGCAGCCGCAGACGCTGTTCACGAATACCAGCGATGTTCCCGGCTGCTTGAGCGCGGCTTCGACCTCGGCCTCGGTGGTGAGCTGGGTCAGGCCCAGGGCCTTGACCTCGTCGCGGATCGGTTCGGTGATTTCGCTGGGGTACATGGGGTTCCTCGCCTGCGATTGTCATGAAGCAGGAAAAGGGCAAGCAGCGTGGCGACGGTGGTTCCGCAACCGGCCTGCAGCGGATGCGTTGGCCGCTCTTCCCGCCTTCCACCATATGACTCACGCCGAGAACCCCGCGACGGGGGCGATTGAGCCGTTCCGGGGTCGGGGGTACCGTCCCGCGATGCGCCTCGTCCGCTCGCTGCTCGTCGTCGCGCTGCCCTTTCCTGGCCTCATGCTCGCCAGCCTCCTGCTCGCCAGCCTCCTGCTCGCCAGCCTGACGCTCAGCGGCTGCAGCCGCAGCGCCGAGGCGCAGGCGCTGAAAAACGACTTCAGCCGCGAAGGCCGACGCGCGGTCGGCGACCTCGAATCCGCGCGCAACGACATCCGCCGCTACATCGCCAAGAACAAGATCGAGGCCCAGGTCCTGCCGATCGAGGTCAACCGGTTCGTGGAATGGCGCAAACGCGAGTGGTGGGTGCTGACCGATGAACTGGCGCTCGCCTTGGTCGACAACTGGCGGGACATCGAACGCATCACCCTGGAGACGGCCCGGTTCTACGGCTACGAGGTCACCAACTTCCCGCATGCCCGTGCTGACATCCTGGAATTCTTCCGCCGTGGCGACCTCGAATGGCGCAACCTGGTGATGGACGCGGCGATCTTCGTCGAGTGGCGCAACCGCGAATGGAACAAGCTCACGAAGGAGGTCGACCAGTTCTACCGCACCGCAGGCTGGGAACTCGGCCATCTGGAAGGCGAGATCGCGCAGTTCCTGCACTGGCGCGATCGCGAGTACCGCAAGTTCATCAAGGATGGCCGCGAGTGGTTCGCCGCCAACCTGCAGAACTGGGACAAGCTCGCGGCCGACTGGAAACGCTTCCGGGCGCACGCCCACATCGAATCCGCACGGATGGTCGCCGACTTCGCCGCGTTCTATGCCTACGAATCCGATCGGGTGCCGCGCTTCATCGACGAGTGGACCGACTGGAGCCGCTTCCGCGAACGCGAACTCGCGATGTTCCGCAAGGATCTGCGCGAGGCTGGCGACCGCGCCCAGTGGGAGATCCAGAACATCAGCGACGACCTGCGTCGCTACAAGCAGGAGCAGATCGCCCAGGCGCCGAAGCTGCTGCTCGAGGTCGAGCGCTTCTTCGAGACCTACGAACGCGAGATCGGTCCCCTCAGCCAGGAGGTCAAGCGCTTCTGGCGCAACGAGATCGCCGCCGGCCACCTCGCGGTCGGCGACCTGCGCCGCTTCTACCGGTATGCCGGCGGCGAGGCCGACGAACTCAAGCTCGCCGTCCTGCGCTTCGTCAACTACGGTTCCAAGGAATGGAAGGATCTCGTCGTCCACGTGAAGCGGTTCACGCCGGCCGGCTACGATCCCGCCTACGCCGATGGGGCCATGCCGATGCCGGTCGGCGAGAAGCCGCTGAGCTTCGACGCGCAGCCGTCCCCGCGCACCTGGGACGCCAAGCGCTGAATCAGATCCCGCGCCGGACGAGTCCGGTCGTCTCGTCGTAGCCGAACATCAGGTTGAGGTTCTGCACCGCCTGGCCGCTGGCGCCCTTGACCAGGTTGTCGATCGCGCTGGCGATGATCAGGGTGCGGCCATCGACGGCGGCGCTGAAGTCGGCGAAGTTGGTGCCGGCGACGTTGGCGACCTCGACATCCTTGGGATTCGGGCGGACGCGGATGAAGGTGCGGCCGGCGTAGGCCTTCTGCCAGGTCTCACGCACCTGCGCCTCGGTCGCCCCGGCGGCAAGCTGGGCGGTCAGGGTGGTGTGGATGCCGCGGGTGATCGGGGCGAGGTGCGGCACGAAGGTGCAGTGCGCCGGGCTGCCCGCCGCAGCGGACAGTTCCTGGTCCACCTCGCCGGTGTGCTGGTGCCCGACCGGCTTGTAGCTGTGCAGGTTCTCGTTGCAGGCGTAGAACAGGTTGCTGTTGGATTCGGTGAAGCGCTTGCCCGCGCCCGAGAGGCCGGAATAGCCGATCGCGGTGATCGGCGCGCTGATCAGGCCGGCGCGCAGCAGCGGGATGAGCGGCAGCAGGATGCTGGTCGCGTAGCAGCCGGGATTGCCGACCACGCCCGCCGCACGTATCGCGGCGGTGTGGACCTCGCTCAGGCCGTAAATCGCCTGCGGCAGCAGGTCGGGGCAGGCGTGGTCCTCCTTGTACCACTGCTTGTACGCCGCTGCCGACCTGAGGCGGAATTCAGCGCCGATGTCGACCAGCTTCAGACCCTGGGCGAGCAGACCGGGCACGACCTTGGCGACCTCGGGGCTCTTCTTGGCGAGGATCACCGCCTTGGCGCCGCTCGCGACGATCGCCTCGGGCGTGTCGGCGCTCAGGACGAGGTCCGTCTCGCCCTGGAAGCTCGGCACCGCGTCAGCGAGGCGGGTGCCGCCGAGGCGATCGGAACCGGCGTGGACCACGGTGAAACCCGGGTGGCCGAGCAGGATGCGGATGGACAGTTCGCCGGCGTAGCCGGTCGCGCCGAGGACGGCGACGGGGATGGGGGTTGCCATGGTGGCGCGGATTCGATGAACGATCCCCGCGCTGACAAGGGCGGCGTCGCGCTTGCCGGCGCCCACCCTGGGTGCCCTTCACGCCGAAGCGGGGCTCAAGCCCTGCGGCGCACGACCTCGACCAGACTCGCGAAATCGGATTCCGCCAACCCCATCGCCTCGGCGCGGGCGTAGGCGCGTTCGACCTCGGCGGTGCCGGGCAGGCCGAGACCGGCCTCGGCCGCCAGGCGCAGGGCGAGACGCAGATCCTTGTGCATGTGCTTCACCGCGAAATGCGGAGACCAGTCGTCGGTGTCCAGCTTCGGTCGTTTGAGGTCGACCAGGCCCGAGCGCGAGACGTTGAGATCCAGCGCCTGGAAGAACGCGCTACGGTCGATCCCGGCGCGGTCGGCGGTGGTCAGGGCCTCGCACAGCGCCTGGTAGACGCCGGCGATGTTGAGGTTCATGCAGAGCTTCAGGGCGGTCGCGTGGCCGACCGGGCCGACCGGCAGGATGGCGCGCGCCAGCGGCCGGTAGACCGGCTCGACGCACGCGAGGTCGGCGGGATCGCCGCCGACGTACCACACGACCTGGCGCTGCTCCGATGCGGTCTTGCTGCCGGTGAACGGCATGTCGAGGAAGCGCCCACCGGCCGCGCCAACGCGCCCGGCCGCCGCCCGGCATTCGTCGCGGCCGATGGTGGAGTGCTGGCAGACCACGGCGCCGGGGGAAAGATGCGGCGCGAGGCGTTCGACCAGGTCGAGCACGGCCGGCCCGTCGGACACCACGATCGCGACCACCTCGGCCCCGCGCACCGCTGTCGCGAGATCGGCGTTGAAGCCGGGCGCGTCGGGCTTCGCCGACCGGTTCCAGGAGCGCAGATCGTGTCCGTCCGCGTGCCAGTGCCGCGACCAGGCGGTGCCGATGAGTCCGAGCCCGAGCAGGGAGAGGCGCATGGCGGACATCTTCGCGCGGTCTGAAGTCAGGGAACCGCGAATCGGGCGGCGGTCGGCGCGGCGGGGATCGGGATTGGCCCGGCCGCGACACGGGTGATCATCGCTGCATGCACGGCCTCGCGGCGATCCTGTCCTGCTGCATCCTGATCATCGCCGGCCTGGGCTCTGTCGGCTGCACCTGGCGGCGCGCGCCGGTCGATCCTCCGGCACCGATCACCCTGGAGGTGATGGTGTTCAACGATGGTTTCCACAGCGGATTCATCGTCCCCTATGATCGGCTTGGCCTCCGCCTCGACCTGCCCCGGGTGGTGCGCCCACCGGTGGCCCAGGCGCGTTTCGTCGAGGTCGGCTTCACCGAGCGGGATTGGGCCTTGTGGATCGACCATACGACAGGCCACGTCCTCGGCATGCTGTTCCGCACCTCGCCCGGCGGGGTCGCCCTGCGCTGGCTGCCGACGCGGGAACGATCGGCCGTCGACGACAGGCCGCGCCAGGTCTATCGCCTGGCGCTGACCGCCCGAGGCGAAGCCGCGTTCCGCGCGACGGTGCTGGATTGGCTCGATCCGACGCCCCCGGCCCTGGTCCCGGTCGATGATCCCGCCTTCGTGCTGCCGGCCTCGACGCGCCGATACTGGCTCTGGCGCAACTGCCACGATTTCACCGCCGAGGTGCTGGCGGCGGTCGGCCTGCCGGTGCAGGGGTCGATGGTCCGCACCCCGTCATCCTTCGCGGTCGAACTCGAGCGCCTTTTCAGTGCGATGGAGGACTTCGGCCTGACCCGGATCGAACCCGGAGCCTGGCCCAGATGATGCGGCCTGCCGGCCTTGCCGCCGCTGCGTGCGTTGCTTTCGCCGTCCTTTTGCCCACGCTCGTTCCCGCCATGGCGAGGTCCTCCAAGCTTCGGTCCGGATGCAGCGACCAGGGATCGCCATGAGCTCCTCGCCGGTCCGCCAGGGCGCCGACTTCCTCAGCTACCTCGGCGAGGTGGTGCTGCTGCTCGGCCACGGCATGCGCCGGCTCATCGGCGTCAACCGCCTGCCGCCGGTGATGCAGCGCGTGCTCTCGCTCCAGTTCAAGTTCACCGCCCTGGATGCGATCCCGTTCACCCTCATCCTCGCCCTCGCCGCCGCCCTGATGGTCGTGGTGCAGCTCGAACTGCTCGATCTCTTCAAGACCGAGATCCCGGGAAAGCTCGTGGTCGCCGTGCTCGTGCGCGAACTCGGCCCGCTCCTCGCAGCGCTGGTCGTGCTCGCGCGCAGCGGCACCGCCATCGTGGCGGAACTGGCCGGCATGCGCGCCAGCGGCGAACTCGACGCGCTGCGCCTGCGCGGCATCGATCCCTACGAATACCTGGTCATCCCGCGCCAGGGCGGCGTCTCGCTCGCCCTGGTCTGCCTCGGTCAGCTCTTCGTCGTCGTCGCCCTGATGGGAGTCTTCCTGTTCTCCAGCTGGGTCGCGGCGTCGCCGCCGGCCTGGGGCGTCCTGCTCGGCCAGCTGGGGGCCGAGATGAGCCTCGCCGACCTGGTGGTGGTGCTGCTCAAGACCCTGGTGCCTGGCCACCTCATCGCGGTGATCGCCTGCCGCGAAGGCATCGCCTGCGCACCCCGCCAGACCGAGATCCCGCGCGCCGTCACCCGCGCCATCGTGCGCGCCCTGGTCGCGGTGGTGCTCTGGAACGTGCTGGTGTCGTTCGCCGCCTACCATCTGCTCCTGGTGCGCGGATGAGCGGTCCGGCCCCCGACGTCCCGGCGCCCCCGGCTGCCGGCCCGGCGCTGGTGGAGTTCCGCAAGGTCTGCTACCGCCCCTCGTCGTTTCCGGGCGAACTGATCGAGCACCTCGACCTGTCCATTCCCGCCGGCGAGATCGTCGTCGTCACCGGTCCGGCCGGCTGCGGCAAGAGCACCGTGTTCAACCTCGCCTGCGGCGCCCTGCGCCCCGATGACGGCGAGATGCGCCTGCTCGATGCCGAGCCGGCCCGGCTCGACGATGCGGCCCTGGCCCAGTTGCGGACACGCATCGGCGTGGTGCCGCAGCGCGGCGCGCTCCTCTCGAACCTCAGCCTGCGCGACAACGTCGCCCTGCCGCTCCTCTACCACCGCCGCCTGCCGGTGGATGCCGAGGATGACGCGGTCGCCCGCGCCCTGCACGATGTCGGCATCGCCAACCTCCCGCGCATCAAGCCCGCGAGCGCGACCGATGAACTGCGCCAGCTGGTCGCCCTCGCCACCGCGCTGGTGCTCGATCCTGCGGTGCTCATCCTCGACGAACCCCTCGCCGGTCTCACCGGCGCGGGCGCGGACGGCATCTGGAAGCGCATCGATCAGGCCCGCTGGACCCGCCGCCTCGCTGTGCTCATCATCTGCAGCCAGCCCCCCGGCGCCGCCATCCCCGATGCCCGGGTGATCACCCTGCCGGCACGCCTGCAGACGACCCGCACCAACGACCTCGATCTGCGCTGAATCCTCGCGGATTCGCCGCCTGGCTGGCAACGGTGGTGGAATATGCCATCCGGCGTGGATTGCCTTGCTCCCGGCGCCCGCCACCATCCCCGCCAATCCAAGGAACCCGCCATGCGCATGCGCACCATCCCCGCCCTGACCCTCCTCCTCGCCGCCGGCCTGCTCGCCGGCTGTGGCGACAAGCCCCGCGCCGGCTGCGCTGCATGCGATGCCTGCAAGAGCCACGATCGCGCCGCCGGCGAAGCGCAGAAGGCCGACGCGAAGGCGGATGCGGATCTGAAGAAGTAGGGAGACATTTTCCTTCGCATGCGGCGGCAGGAACCCGTTACCGAGGATCCACCAGCTTGACGAATCCAGGTATGGTTCCGGTGGCTGCAAGTGGTTCATCCATTCGAAACAACCGGTAATCCGTGCGGGCCGAGGTCCGCCGGTCCAGGCTCCATCCGTCAACCGGTTGGTGCATCCTGAATAGCCAGGGGCAGGACTCGTTCCGCCCCCGAATTTTGCCCAATGCGTCGCTCAGCGACCTGGGCCGACCAGAACGCCTGCGCCTGGAACCATCGGTTTCCAACCGGCCGATGACTTCAGCATCGTTCGTTTTCCTTGGATTCCGCCTGCTTTCCTGCCGGTTGAAAACTGGCGGTCCCAGGGAACGGCCCGACGTGGAGCATCCGTTTGGCGCTTGACTGTATTATTGTCGTAATACAGTGCGTAACATGGCGCCGGCCCAACTCTTCCACGTCCTGCCCTCCACCGGGGTGCCCATCTATCGCCAATTGATGGACCAGGTGCGCGCGCTCGCGGCCAGCGGCCGTTTGGCGGCGGGCGATCTGCTGCCTTCAGTGCGCCAGGTCGCGGAGGAACTGTCCATCAACCCGATGACGGTATCGAAGGCCTGGTCGCTCCTGGAACGCGACGGCGTGGTCGAAGCCGTGCGCGGCCAGGGCATGCGCCTGAAGACGCCTGCCGCCGCCGGCAGCGCGGCGCAGCGCCTGACCCGGCTGGATCCGCTCTTGGGGCAGGTCGCGGCGAACGCGCATCAGCTCGGCCTGGATGCGGACACGGTGATCGAGCGTCTGAAGACGCACTTCGCGGAGGAACCATGACCCAGATGACCGATTCCCCTCTCTGGTGCCGGGGCCTGACCCGGTCGTTTGCGCGCACCCAGGTGCTCGCCGGCGTCGACCTGGAACTCACCCCGGGATCGGTGACCGGCCTGGTCGGGCGCAACGGCGCCGGCAAGACCACCCTGATCAAATGCCTGCTCGGGCTGCTCAAGCGCGACGACGGCACGGCCCAGACCCTGGGCGTTGAACCGTGGGATCTCACCGATGCGGCGAAGGAGCAGCTCGGCTACGTCGCGCAGCAACCCGACCTGCCCGGCTGGTTGAACGTGCGCCAATGCCTGGCCTACGTCGGCGCGTTCTACCCGACCTGGGACGCGGCGATGGCGCTCGATCTCGCCAGTCGCTGGGAACTGCCGGAAAAAACCAAGGTGAAGGCGCTGTCCGCCGGGCAGTTGCAGGTGCTCGCGATCATCGCCGCCCTGGGCCACCGCCCGAAGCTGCTGGTGCTCGACGAACCCGCCGCCGCGCTCGATCCGCTCGCCCGGCGGCGTTTCCTGCAGGAGCTGCTCGGCGTGGTCGGCCGCGGCGGCACGGTGCTGTTCAGCACCCATCTCACCGCCGACCTGGAACGCGTCGCCGACCGCGTCGCCGTGTTGCGGCACGGGAAGGTCGTCTTCCACGGCGCATTGGATGAACTCATCGACCGCACCAAACGGCTGCGCTGTGTTTTCCCGCAACAACCCGAACAACCGCTGCCGCGTCCCGCCATCGCGGGATTGCTGTCCTGGACCAGTGGTCCAACCGGCAGCCTCGCCGTTGTCCACGGCGACATCGCCGCCGCCACCGCCGTGCTGCAAGCCAGCGGCGCGACGGTGACCGTCGATGATCTCAACCTGGAGGACATCCTGGTGGAACTGCACCGATGACCGCCTTCACCGATCGCACGCTGTGGCGCGCGGCGTGGCAGGAGTTCCGGTTGCCGTGGCGGTGGGGGTGGCATCTGCTGCCGCTCATCTATGTGCCTATTGCCGCTTTGGGATTGACCTGGCAAGTCATCTCGGAATTCAAGGTGGCCGGTACGCCACTGGCAATTATCTCTGCATTCTTGCTGGGATCCCTCTCGGCTTTTGTCTTAGGTCGGGCAGTCCCGACCATCAGACCGCGTCAACGACGCGCCTCCATGCTGGCCTGGATCCCGATCCAGGTGGCGGTGATCGCCACCGCAGTCGTCGCCAGTCTCGTCCTGCAAGGCTCGACCATCTGGGGCCTTGGCCTTTTCCTGCTGTGCCATGGATTAGGCCGGGTGGCCTTGGTCACCTTGGACAGTCCCCGCGTCATCGTGGTCGGTATGTTCCTGACCCTGGCCATAGGTGGGTGGGTGACCCAGATTGAGCACGAACCCGATGGGTGGAATACGTTCTTCCAGTCCAACCGGGGCCTGGCCTGGTGCCTGGTCGCACTCGGATCAGGTCTGGTCGTCATCAGTTGGTACCTGGACGGTCGCACCAGGATACAAACGCCAGGCTGGTTCCTGGGCTGGACCCTCAAACCGCAAAAACAGATTCCGAAACTCAGCCGCCTCGTCGATCAACGGCACCTCATGGCCTGGTGGCATGACGATCTCGCTGATGCCCCACGCTTGTCGGCTGGGATGAATCGGGCGCAATGGTTGGCCCGGTGGCGATTGCTGCCCTTGTCCTGGGGAAAATTGCTGGTCGTCGAGGCGGCTGTGTTCATCTTCCTCTTCCTGTGTGTATGCACTGCCGTAATGGTCATCACGGCCCGTAGTGACGGTGTCGGAATGATCGGGATGAAAAGCATAGGGGCATTCAGCACCGGAGCCTTCCTGGTGCTGCTCATCATCTCAGCATTTTTCTTCGGCTGGCTCGCTGCCGCGATGGCGTGTTTCCATTACGTCGTCCCATTCGCAAGTCGAAACGAACTGCCGCGTATCGTGTTGATGGCGGGGGCTTGGGCCACATTCCGGATCGCGATCATTGGCAGTGTCATGTCGATCATCACCCTCGGCGCCGAGTTCTCGCACCATCTTCCCGTCGTCTTGTTGCTGCCTCTGGGCCTGTGGATTCTCATGTTCATCCTCTTTTGCCATGGTTTGTGGTTAGGCACGGTTTCCGTCTGGATCCGGATCATCGTGATCGCGCTGGTGGTGGGCGCGCTTTCTACCAGTCACAATCTGGCACCATCCCACTTGGTGATCGTCTTGATCGGGATGCTCGTCCTCGCCCTGGTATCCGGCATCTGGCTCGTCCACTACCGCCTCTCGCGCTGGGAACCCTGAGAATCACCATCGACGTCCATCATTGCCGACAAAGCAGACAGCATGCGCGAACCTACTCTTCGTTCGAACCCACGGGAACGCTCCCGACAGCGTTGGGAAGCGCCTGACGCCCGAGCAGCGTGATCACCCGTCCTTCTCGCACCAGCACGGCCGGATCCCCGATCGTCGGCGTCGGCTGGCTGGACAGATGGACCTCCTCCGTGATCCCGGCGCAGGACACCCGCATTCCGGTGCCGCCCAGCACCTCGACCGTGGGCACCGGGCCGCCGCGACGATAGGGGATCAGCACCCACAGGCAGGCCCCGCCGGCTTCCACGTCCTGCTGCACGCTGATCTGGTATTCGCCGTAGGGCCATGCCTGCTTCCAGCCCGGCGGCGGGATCAGGGCCCGGCCCTGGCTTGCGTCCAGGATCTGCTGCCAGGCCTCCTTGGTCGGAGCAGGACCCGAGGGGACCAGATCCGACGTGCGGCTGGCCCAGGCGTCCTCGCTCTCGCCGTCCTGGCGCAACACGCTGGTCGGGACCGGTTCCTCGCCATAGAACCAACGACCGAGAACCGGCGCCTGGTTGGATGAACCACCGCGGACCAGCAGCAGGTCATGGCTCCATTGGCCGGCGGCGCGGACGGTGTTGCCTTCCACCGTGGCGCTGCGGGCGAGCAGGTGGCAGTGGATGCGCCCCGGTTCCGGCCCGGCGATCTCGTCACGGATCACCAGATAATCGCTGAGCGGACTGTCGGGCGCATGCTTCACCAGGCAGAGGAGACGGCGGTGGGCCAACCGGTCGGTGCGACGCGTCGGATACCCCCGGGCGAACTCGGCGTCGTGCGGATCCACCGGCGACAGGGTCAGACCCGCACCGACGCGTTCCGCCACCACCACGTCGGCCTCGGGCCGGAAAGCTGAAGCCACCACCGTGGCCCGGCCCAAAAGCTGTTCGCGCGCTGCAACCTCGACCTGGCGCTGGTTGTGCTTCACCGTGCCATCGCGCCCGAAAGTCAGGGAATTGTGCAAGGCGGCGTGATCGCCGCGCGGATGGTAGGAGCAGTTGAAGTCCAGGCTGATCGGGGTTTGGTCGCTGTAGAAATGGAAACTCATGTCATCGTTGTGGTAGTGGCCGTGCGCGCTGCCGGCCTTGAGGGTGCAGAAACTCTCCCGCGGCGTGGCGAAACCGTGGCGCAGCACGGCGCCGAAACCGACGAAGGTGCGGCTGCCCCAGTCAAGCGTGGCGGGATCGGCTGGCGCCAGATCCGGATCCAGATCCATCAGGCGCAGCACCGCATCGGCGTCGTCTGGACGCAGGTCCGGCGCGGCCAGTCGCGCGGCGGCCAGGAATTCAGCCGCCAGATTCCGGTCACGGCGGCAATGCAGGGCCGCCAGGTCCGCGAAACCGCTGCCCAGGCCGGCGAACCAGCGATGCGTGTCGCCGATCGGCGCCTCATGACGACGCTGCCACAGGCGTGGATCCGGCGGCGTCAACAGCATGCGGTGCCAACGCGCGCTGGCGGTCATCAGCGTCAGGTGGTCGAGCAGGTCGTCCTGGCCGCAGTGGATCAGGGTGCGCGCCAGGGCCAGTTGCATGTTCAGCGAATAACCGCTGTAGCCCGGACATTCGTAGCCGACCCCGTCGGGCGCCGAGAAGACCCGGCCGAGGTCCTCCTGGTAATTCCGACTGCCGCAGGCCAGCCAGTCGGCGGCGTGCGGATGGTCGGCGAGCATCGCCGCCAGATACACCGCCGGCTGGTATTTGTCGGTGTGGAAGTTCGGGTTGCCCGGATGCCAGCCGTTCAGCCAACCCGGCCAGACATCGGGATCGGTGGTGATGTAGCCGATCACCGCCTGGGCCGGGCCACCGATGGGCTTGCCGCCGCAGGCCAGATCGGCGGCCGCAAGGGCTTCGCGCAGGCGCCGGGTCTGGGATGAGGTCGGATTGAGGAAGTCATCCGAAGCCCGTCGGTTGAGGAAGACCCTGGGATCTGGCGGCGCCACCAGCGCCAGCGGTTTCCCGTCAATCAGATCCAGGACCTTCCAGCCCGGCGCGGCGAGTTCCCGTTCATGGGTCCGGATGCGGGATCGCAAGGCAACCTGGGCCGCCTTGGCCGCAGGATCGCCATCCTTCGTGGTCTTGGCCAATTCGGCCTCGCGGGACGCGAGGTCGAGCAGCGTCTTTTCCAGTTCCTGGCGATATGTCCGGCACGCGGCCAGGGCCTTGGCCAGCGGACCTTGTGGCATCGAGGCGATGGTCGTGCGCACCTCATCAAGCCGGCTGCGCGTAACGGCGATGCGTGGTCCGCTGCGCGCCGGATCGCGGGGCCAGTCCAGGATGCGGCCGTTGGCC
This sequence comes from uncultured Candidatus Kuenenia sp., assembly GCA_964654285.1. Taxonomy (GTDB): domain Bacteria; phylum Planctomycetota; class UBA11346; order UBA11346; family UBA11346; genus BJHQ01. The sequence goes on along the minus strand of CAZZJC010000001.1, from coordinate 129,680 downwards.
AGGACGGTCAGGGGCCAGTCGGTGTGGCGGCGCACCAGCGCGTTGGCCTTGCCGGTGTCGTCGAAGCGTTCGCGCGCACCCAGGCACAAGGCCCAGGATCGTTGGCCATAGTGCAGACCGGTGTCGCCGCCGTCAGTCAACGGGAATACGACCCAGGCCCGACCGCCCTCGGCAACCTGGACCTGCGGCCGCTGGGCATAGGGATTGACCCATTTGGAGGGGAAAGCCGTGACCACGCCGACGCAGGGCGCCGCACGATTCTCCGGCGCCGCCTTGCCGCCCCGGGTGAACCAGATCTCCTGCGCCATGGCCCCGGCCTGGATCCAGACCGGCTGCAAGGTGGTGAACGGCCGGCCCTGCTGCTCCGGTCGGGGCTTGCACGCAAACACCAATTGATCGGTGTTGCCGCCAAAACGGTCGTATTCGAACCAGCGCGGCCAGAGCACGGTGTCGATGGCCATCGGCCGTTGCGGTGCCGGCTCGCCCTCGCCGGCAGCACCGAACGACAGGCGCCAGCCATGTCCGGCGGGCAGGCGGGAACGCTCCACCACTTCGATCCAGGGGTCATCGGCCACGACGCGGACCTGGACCTGATAGTGGAAACGGTCCAGCGGTACCGTCTCGCGGGGAGCGCGGCCACTCAACCACAGATGACTGTTCTTGCCCAAAACCAGAGGCTGGACAGGGCCAGGCCCGCCGACGGCATTGTCCTTGAAGACATAGCTGATGCGAAAGTCCACGAAGACCGGTCCGCGTTCCACGATTTCGACCGCGACCGTCGCGACCGGCGTGGTTCCGCTGAAACCGGCGCGGCCATCATGGCGATCACCCAGGGCGCATCCCGCCAGCCAATGCGGTACCTGCCGCAGCGGTGTTCCGGCCACGACCCCGTCGCGCCAGATGGAGATGCTGGCGATGCCGTTCGAAATCTCCCAGGTGGATGCGTTCTCGGCAATCTTCAGGGACGACGCTGCGGAACCGAGCCCGAACTCCAATTCCAGACGACCGCTGGCGTCCCTGCCGCCCGGCATGGCCGCGATGAACCAGGCCCGCGCCACCGGCTTCCCATCCAGGGTGAGTCTTTGCACCTGCACCGGCCGCACCTGCCCACCGTAGCGCACGATCTGCAACCGGTCGGCCAGGACGGGATCGAAATCCAGGCTGACCAGCTCACCGGGCCAACCGGACTTGAGCGGATCGAGGATGACCCGGCGCAGGGGATCGGAATCGCCGGCATGCAGCAGGCCGGCAAGGACCAGAAACCATAGGTGACGCATGGCCGGATCCTGGAGACGGAGCACGCGGGTGAAGCGAAGTCCGTCGCCTATCCTCTCCTATCCTATCCCTTCCTGATCGGCTCGACCGGTCTGTCGGGGTGCCGTTGCCGCAGCGCCGAGCGCAGGCTGCGCACCGACGGGAATCCGGTCATGCGCGCGATCTCGTCGTGACCCAGACCGGGGTGGCGCGACAGGCCACGCGCCGCCTCGATGCGGCGGTGGTGCAGGTATTGCACCGGCGAGCAGCCGAAGGCGGAGCGGAAGCGGCGGAACAGCGTGGTGCGATCCAGTCCGACGCTGGCGGCCAGGGCTGCGATCGATTGGTCGACGTGGTAGCCGGTATCGAGGTGGCCGCGCACCACGTGCTCGGGCTCGTCCGGGACGGTGGTGCCGGTGTCCAGCGCATCATCGACCGCCAGCGCCAGGCGCCACGCCACCGCGCAGGCGGTCATCCGACCCTGGCAGCGACGGCCAAGGCGGTCGTGGGCGTCCTCGAGCATCGCCGCGAGCGCCGGCATGCGGTCGGTACCGACCGTCCGGGTCGGCTGCTCCGCCCGCAGTCCCCAGCGGGCGAACCAGCGCGCTGCGGCGGCACCGGTGAACTTGATCCACCAGTATCGCCATGGATCAGCGGGGTGATCGCCATAGATCACCGGCACCCCAGGCAGGAGCGCGAACAAGGTGCCCGGCCCGATCGGATGTTCGCGCGGACCGACCTGGATCGTCCCAATGCCGGCGCGAACGACGTGCAACACGAAGGCATCAACCACGTTGCGGTTGCGGTATCCGCCGTGGCTGGTGAAACGACCGATCGAATCGCAGCCGAGATCACCGATACCGGAATAAACCGTATCTCCGGCATAGGCGAGGACGTAGTCGTGGTCTGCGCCGGCATGGACGATGTGCATCCGGGCAGGTTAGGTCGCCATGGATCCATGCAACATGGGCGTCCATCCAGCAACATCGCAGCGGTTGTCCGGACCGGCCGGAATCCGGACGATTCGCGCCCGCCCTGGATGCCCGCCAGCCGCGATCCGCTGGGCCCGATGGGACGGACTGCAGCACCTCCTTCCCTGGCCCCCAGCCAACCCGGAGCCACCGATGTTCACCATCCCCGCCTTCCTCACCGGCCGCAGCCGCAGCACCATCACCGTGCATGACCGGGTCGAACGCACCCTGGTCGAGGGCCTGGGGTTCAACTGGTATCCGGGTTACCAGGCCGACACGTATCCCGCCGACGATGATGACGCGCGCTGGGGCCGCTTGCTGGCGCATGCCGACCACCTGGGCATGAACTTCGTCCGATTCGGTCTCGGCCGATGCTGGGCAGACGACGGTGCGTTTGTGCCGGACAGGCAGTCGTTCTCGCAATTGCGCCGGGCCGACGCCTGGGCCAAGAAACGCGGTATCCATATCATGCTCGATTCCTGGTCCATCCCGCCGGCGTTCCGCTTTCCCGTGTGGGAAGGTGCGCCGACCGTGTGGGGCAACGCACCATCGCCCGGAGTAGGCGATATCGATGGCTATGTCACCCGCTTCATCGTCCCCCTGGTCCGCCATGCCGTGCAGGAACTTGGCCTTTCCAGCATTACCTACTTCAATCACGTGAACGAACCCTTCAGCGGCGATTCCTACAGCGCGCCCCCGGGGATCGATCCGCACATCCGCTATGTCGAGGTCATCCGCGCCATCCGGCAAGGCCTGGATGCAGCGGGGCTTGGCCACATCGGTCAGATCGGACCGGGGTGCAACGATATCCGATCCTCGCCGATCGCAGAGATGATCGCCAAGGGGCACGATCCCGATCCCTGGCTGGCGGCCTACGACCAGCACAACTACCATACCCGCCCGGATTGGGCCCCCGACGCCGACAACCTGCACAATGGGAATCTCCCGCTGTCCGACATGATCTCGCACCATCTGCGACCGCAGGTGGCCCACGCCAACGCACGGCGCAGACCGTTCTTCATGACTGAAGTCGGCACCTTCCATTACGGTTGGGCCTGGGGCGATCCGGCCGGCATCGCGCGGCATGACAATGTCATCAACGAACTCGCGTTCTGCGTGGAATCCCTGCGCGCCGGCGTCGATGGTGCGTTGCGTTGGGCCTGGCTGAATCCCGGCACGCACGATGGCTGGTGGCAGCTCATCGAGACGGTCGACGGCAGCGACCGGCCGCTGCCGGATCCCTACCACGGCTATGCCACCGTGTTCGGCCATATCGGACTGAGGGCCAAGATTTTGCCCAGCGAGGTCACGCGCGGTGATGGCCAGCAAGCGTCGCTGCATGCGGTGGCGGTGGACAATCCCGATGGCAGCCGTGCGCTGATCGTGGTGAACGACGCCTACGCCGATCCGGTCTCGATCCAGGTGAACCTGCCGGGACCGGACGGAATGATCTACCGCCGCATCGCCACCGATCACGTGCGCAAAGCGTGGGTCGATCCCAGGTGGCGGCAGACCTGCGCGGGCGGCGGCGTCGGATTCGCGGATGTGGTATCGCCGGTGTCGATCACGGTGTATTCGAGCAGGCTGTGAACGTGGCGCCTAGCAGCAGGGCAGGGAAATCCACGTATTTCTCCAGAATAACCAGCGCGTTGATTGCCAGTCCTGGCCCCTAGCCAAAATCCACGCGAGCCGAGGCCTGCATCCATGTCCGCCACCGACCGCACCGCCACGCTCTCGTGCAGCGATGATCCCCAATTGCGCCGGTTCGCACCGACAGTGCCCTCCGGGCGCATCCGCGCCGCGACCAGCACCAGCGACGGGGCACGGCCGTCGATCCTCGCGTCCTACTGGCGGTTGCAGCCAGGCACCTGGTGGGAATGGGTGGCGATCTGGATCCTGCAGAACCTGCGCCATGCCCCCGTCTACATCTTTCCCCTGCTGACCGGAATCCTGATCGACCGCATCGATCCTGCCCATCCCGAAAAGGCGATGGGGGCGCTGCCGTGGGTGCTGGCTGCGACCTTCGGCCTCTGCATGATGAACGTGATCACGACCACGACCGGGCGCATGATGCTGTCGCGCATCAACCGCACCCTGACCGCCGGTCTTCGCCGCTCGCTGGTACGCAGGCTCAATCGGCTGGAGTTCGCCTACCACGACCGCGCCCGCGCCGGCGAATTGCAGAACAAGTTCGTCCTCGACATGGCGCGCCTGGAAGGGATGCAGTCGTTCCTCTCGGAAAACATCCTCATGCATGGCACCACCATCCTGGTGATGCTGGTGATCATCGCGTTCAAGAACCCCTTGCTGCTGGTGGTGATCGCGGCGGCGGTACCGATCAATCTGATCCTGGCGCGGCTGCTCTGGCGGCCGGTCAGCCGCACGACGGAGGCGTTCCGCCATGCCGAGTCGAACTTCCTGTCCCATTTGACCGAGATGCTGCTTGGTCTGCGTCTGAGCCGCGCGCATTCCACCGAGGACTGGAGCGAGGAACGCATCGGTCGCGCCGCCGGCAAGGTGGCCAGGCGCGGCATGCAGTACGATTTCATGATCAATCTGTTCGGTTCCAGCGCGTGGGCGGTGTCGTCGCTGTTGCAGATGATCGTGGTCGGCCTGGGCGTGTGGCTCGCGGTGCGGGTGCAGCAGGACATCCATTTCCTCGGTTATTCCTTCACCTTGCAACGGATCACCCTGGGCGATCTCACCGTCCTGCTCGCCTACTACGGCCTGACCGCCGGCGCCATCGGCTCGATCCTCAACAGCATGCCGGCGATGGCGGCGGCGGGCGACGCCATCCGCTCGCTGTCCGAACTCTACCGGGCGGAGGGCGAGGCCGACACGGGTAAGACGGCGCTGATCCCGGTACGGGGCGAGATCGAGCTGGCCCAGGTGCGTTTCCGCTACGCCGGGGCCGACAGCCACAGCCTGGACGGGGTCGACCTGCGCATCCCGGCGGGCACGTCGCTCGCCCTGGTCGGCGCTTCGGGTTCGGGCAAGAGCACCATCGCCAGCATGATCCTGGGCTTCTACACGCCGTCGCAGGGCCGCATCCGCATCGATGGGCATGATCTGACCACCCTTGATCGCCGGGTTCTGCGCCGGCAGGTCGGGGTGGTGTCGCAGGACGTGGTGCTCTTCCGCGATTCGATCCTCGACAACATCGCCTGGGGCGATCGCGTGCCCGATCGCGACCGGGCGCGCGAAGCGGCCCGGCGCGCCAACGCCCTGGAGTTCATCGAAAAGCTGCCGGGCGGGTTCGATCATCTGCTGAAGGATCGCGGCGGCGGGCTGTCCGGCGGCCAGCGTCAGCGCCTGGCGATCGCGCGGGCGCTCTACCGCGATCCGCGCCTGCTCATCCTGGATGAGGCCACCAGCGCCCTCGACCCGGAAAGCGAACGTCTGGTGCAAGCCGCGCTCGAAACCCTGATGGCCAACCGCACCACCCTGATCATCGCGCATCGGCTGTCGACCGTGCGGCATGCCGACGCGATCGCGGTGCTCGACAAGGGACGGGTGGTGGAGATGGGTACCTTCGACGCCCTGATGGAAAAGGACGGCGCCTTCCGGCGGCTGGCGCAGGGGCAGCTGAAATAGGACTGCGGATCCCGCCGCATCGCGTCTGCAGCGCGTCCCCGGGAATCGCAGCTGAGCCATGTCCGGATTGAGGAGAGATCCAAGGCGCGTCTCCCGGCCGCTACCGCTGCGGGATCGGACCGTATGGCTTGCCACCACCTGACGTGCCTGCCGTCCGCCTCGACTTGGCAGGCGCAACCGCGAAGGTAGCGGCCGCCCGCTTCCGCACGGTACCAAGGATTCCACCATGCCGCGCCTGCTCGTCGCCCTGGTCGTCGTCCTCGCCGTCACCATTGCGCTGGTCATCGTCGCCACCGGCGGACCAGGCACGGTCGGGCTTCCATCACAACGGAAAAAAGGCTCGACCACGCCGGAACTCACCGTGCTCTGCGCCGCCGGCCTGCGCAAACCGGCCGAAACCTGCGCCGCCACCTTCACCAAGGAGACCGGCATCGCGGTGCGCTTCCAGTTCGGCGGTTCGGGCCAGTTGATCGGCCAATTGGCGACCGGCGTGCCGGCCGACCTATTCCTGCCCGCCGACGGCACGTATCTCACCATCGGACGCGAAAAGAAGCTGTTGCGCGAAGCCATCCCGCTGGCCGGGCAGCATCCGGTCCTCGCCGTCGCTGCCGGCAATCCCAAGGCGATCGCTGGACTCGACGGCCTGAAGCCGGGGCTGAAGTACGCTCTCGCCAGTCCCGAGGCAGCAAGCCTGGGGCGCACCTTGCAGGCCGGCCTGGGCGAGCGCTGGGCCGCGCTCGCCGCCGGTGCGGCCGTGCTGAAACCCACGGTGACCGAACTGCTCAACGACCTCCAGGTCGGCGCGGTCGACGCGGCCATCGTCTGGAACGCCACCGTGACCGGGATGAAGAACGTGCAGGTGGTCGAGGATCCCGCACTCGCCAGGCTGAACGAACGCGCCCTGGCTACGGTGGTCGCCGCCAGCCCACGCCCGACCCAGGCGCTCGCCTTCGCGCGTTGGCTGGCCTCGCCTGAGCACGGCAATCCGGCCTGGGCGGCGGCGGGATTCACGCCCGTGAAGGGCGACTCCTGGGCGCTCAAGCCGACATTGTCGCTCTACAGCGGCTCGGTGAATCGCGTCGGCATCCAGGCCACGCTCAAGGAGTTCGCCGACCGCGAAGGCGCCGAGCTCACCACCATCTTCAATGGCTGCGGCATCCTCTGCGCCACCATGAAGCAGATGTCCGAAGACAAGAAGGCCATGCCCGACGCGTATTACGCCTGCGACATCTGCTTCGTCGCACCGGTGGCCGCGCATTTCCCGGAGGCCGTGATCCTGACCGAGGCCGACATCGTGATCGCGGTGCCCAAGGGCAACCCGAAGCGCATCAAGGGCCTGGTCGATCTCGCCCAGCCAGGGTTGAAGCTGGGCATCGGCAACGCCATGCAGTCGACCCTGGGCTACATGACCGACCGCATGCTGGCTGCGGCCAACCTCAAGGACAAGGTGCTTGCCAACGCGGTGAGCCAGGTGCCGACCGGCGATCTGCTCATCAACCAACTGCGCACCGGGTCGCTCGACGCGGCCATCGTCTACAACACCAACGTCAAGCCGCAGGCCGAGCACCTCGACACCATCACCTTGCAGGTGGCCGGGGCGAAGGCGATGCAGCCATTCGCGGTCGGCAAGGACAGCGGCCGGGCGCAGCTGGCGCAGCGCCTGCTTGAGGCCCTGCGCGCCGGCCGCGACCGTTCCGAGGCCGCCGGCTTCCGCTGGCGCGATCTCGCGCCGCAACCGAGCGCATCCTTCCCCACCGATCCTGCCGATGCCCACCGGCCCTGAACCATCCTATCGTGCCGGACCCGACTGGCCGTTCTGGACCATCGCCAGCACCCTCGCGGGGGCGTACATCGTCCTGGTCGTGGCGATGCTGCTGGCTGACGCGGCCTGGACCTCGCCGGGGCAGCTGCTCGGCGCCCTCGGCAATCCCGAGATCGCCTTCAGCATCCGCCTCAGCCTCCTCACCTGCACCGCCTCGGCCCTGCTCGCCCTGCTCGTCGCGGTACCTGCCGGCTACATCCTGGCACGCGCCGATTTTCCCGGGAAGACCCTGATCGATGTGATCGTCGACATCCCGATCGTCCTGCCCCCGCTGGTGATCGGCCTGTCGCTGCTGATCCTCTTCCGCATCCCCATCCCGTTCAGCGGGGATCCGCCGCTCAGACTCAATGACGTGCTGCCGCTGACCTACACCGTGGGCGGCGTGATCCTGGCCCAGTTCACGGTCGGCGCAGCCTTCGCGGTGCGAACGATGCGCACGACGTTCGACCACCTGCCGCGCCGGCCCGAAGACGTCGCGCGGGTGCTCGGCTGCTCGCGCGGCCAGGCGGCGTGGCACGTCGCCTTCCCGGCCGCGCGACGGGGCATGGTGACCGCGTTCACCCTCGCCTGGGCCCGCGCCCTGGGCGAGTTCGGCCCGATCCTGGTCTTCGCCGGCGCGACCCGGATGCGCACCGAGGTCATGCCGACCACGGTGTTCCTCGAACTTTCCGTCGGCAACCTGGAGCCCGCCCTGGCGGTGTCGCTGCTCATGGTGCTGCTGTCGATCCTCATCCTGGCGGTGGTGCGCTGGGCTGGCGGATCCGGGGTGACGCATGATCGCCGCTGAGGCCCTGGCCCTGACCCAAGGCGCCTTCCGCCTGGAAAACCTCACGTTCACGCTGCCCGCCGGCTGCTATGCGGTGCTCATGGGCGGCACCGGCTGCGGCAAGACCACCCTGTTGGAAGCCCTCTGCGGTCTGCGTCCGATCCGCACCGGACGCATCCTGGTCGGCAACCGCGAGGTCACCCGCGCCCCGCCGGGGGGGCGCGGGCTGGGCTACGTGCCGCAGGATGGCGCCCTGTTCCCGACCCTGGATGTCGCCGGGCATCTCGGCTTCGCCCCGCGCATCCACGGCTGGCCGCCGGCGCGCATCCGCGATCGGGTGCGCGAACTCGCGGATGCCCTCGCGATCGCCCCCCTGCTGGCGCGGCGCATCCAGGACCTGTCGGGCGGCGAGCGCCAACGCGTCGCCCTCGGCCGGGCGCTGGCGGCGCGGCCGTCGGCGCTGCTGCTCGACGAACCGCTGTCGGCGCTGGACGAACGGACCCGCGACGCCCTCATCGCCATGCTGGCAGCCGTGCACCGGCGCGAACAGGTCACGGTGCTGCACGTCACCCACAGCCGGCTGGAAGCCGAGGCGCTGGGCCAGTTGCGCCTGCGTCTGGACGGCGGGAATCTCACGCTGGAAGGAACGTGATGGAGCCCGAACTGGCCGACGACGAACGCGAGATCTACGCCTGGCAGATGGATCTGCCCGGCTTCGGCGAGACGGCGCAACGCAAGCTGAAAGGCGCGAGCGTGCTGATCAGCCGCTGCGGCGGTCTCGGCGGCGTCGCGGCGCTGGAGCTCGCCGCCGCCGGCATCGGACGCCTGGTGATCGCGCACGCCGGCAACCTGAAGGCGAGCGACCTCCACCGCCAGATCCTGCAGCAGGCGGATCAGGTCAACCGGCCTCGGCTGGAATCGATCCGCGCCCGCCTGCTCGCCCTGAATCCCCGGCTCGAGTTCATCGGCATCGCGGAGAATCCCACGACGGACAACGCCGAACGTCTCGTCAGCCAGGCCGACGTGGTCATCGATGCGGCGCCGCTGTTCGAAGAGCGCCTGGCGCTGAACGACGCCGCCGTGCGTCTGCGCAAACCCATGGTCGAAGCCTCGATGCACGGCTGGAACGCCCAGGTCACCACCTTCCGTCCGGATGCCGGCCCGTGCCTGCGCTGCCTGATCCCCGACGTGCCGCCCGACTGGACGCGACGATTTCCAGTCCTGGGCGCGGTCTCCGGCACCGCCGGCTGCATCGCCGCTGCCGAGGCGGTGAAGCTCATCACCGGCCTCGGCACGCCACTGGTCGGGCGGATCCTCGCCCTGGACCTGCTGGCGGGAACCTCACGCCGGATCGGCCTGGCGCGCGATCCGGCGTGTGCCGTCTGCTCTCGTAGCTGAACCGCGCGTTACTTCACGGCTTCGAGCAGCAGCGATTGCACCCGGCTGGCGAACGCCGCCGGATCGGCGATGCGGCCGCCCTCGGCGAGCAGGGCCTGGTCGCGCAGGGTCGCGACCCAGCCGGCCAGCTGGGCTTCATCCGGCTTGGCGGCATGACGTTCGCGCAGGCGCTGCACCAGGGGATGGCCGGGGTTGAGTTCGAGCGTGCGCTTCGGCTTGGGAACCTCGCGGCCCATGCGGCGCATCATCTCCTCCATCTGGCTGCTCGCGGCGGTGCCGTCGCCGACGAGCACGCACGGGGCGCCGGCCAGACGCGACGACAGGCGTACTTCGCCGATGCCCTCGCCCAGGCTGGTCTGGCAGAACTTGAGGAAATCGCCGTAGGTCTTGCTGTCCTCTTCGAGCTTCTTCTTCTCCTCCGCGCTCGACGGGTCGCTGTCGGCGCGCGCGATGTCCGCGAGCTTGCGGCCGTCGAACTCGTGCAGTTCCTTGGCGACCCACTCGTCGACCGGATCGGCGAGGAACAGCACCTCGAAGCCGCGCTTGGTGAAGCCTTCCACCGCCGGATGCGCCTTGGCCGCCTCCAACGTGGGGGCGACGACGAAGTAGATCGCGGTCTGGCCGGATGGCATGCGGCGGACGTAGTCTTCAAGGCCGGTGCGGATGGGCCGGGCGCCTTCACCTTCGGCCGCCGGGGCGATGGTCCAGGTCGAGGACCAGCGCACCAGGCGGGCGACCTTGTCCTTGAGTTCCTTGTCCCATTCGGTGACCAGGGCCTCGCGCAGGACCGGTCCGAAGGCGGCGTCGATCGCCAGGAAGGTCTCCTTGTCCTTCGCCTCGGTCGACTGGGCGAGCTTGAGCAGATGATCCAGGATGCGCTTGGTGAGCTGCTTGCGCAGCTTCTGCACCGCGTCCTGCTGCTGCAGGATCTCACGGCTGACGTTGAGCGGCAGGTCGTCGCTGTCGACCACGCCGCGCACGAAGCGCAGGTATTCGGGGAGCAGATCCTTGCAGTCGTCCATCACGAAGACGCGACGGACGTAGAGCGCGATGCCCTTGCGCTCGCGCTCGAAGAGATCCATCGGCTTGTCGGTGGGGACGAACAGCAGCGCGGTGAAGGACAGGGTGCCCTCGACCGTGACGTGCAGGCGGGTCGCCGGCGCATCCCACAGCTTGCACTGCGCCTTGTAGAATTCGGCATATTGCTCGTCGGTGATCTGGTCCTTCGGCCGCGTCCAGAGCGCCTTGCCGGCGTTGACCTGCTCCAGGTCGGCGGTCGCGCCCTTCTTCTTGTCCTCTTCGCTCAGGTACTTGGGCAGCAGCACCGGATAGGCCAGGTAGTCGCTGTACTTCTTGATCAGCGACTCGACGCGCCAGCGCTGGGCGAACTCCTTGGCGTCGTCTTTCAGGTGCAGGGTCACCACGGTGCCGCGCTGGGCCTTGGTGATGGTCTCGGTGGCGAAGGTGCCGTCGCCGGTCGATTCCCAGCGCACGCCCTGTTCGCTCGGCACGCCGGCGGCGCGCGATTCGACCACCACCTTGTCGGCGACCATGAAGGCGGAGTAGAATCCGACCCCGAACTGGCCGATCAGGTTGGCCTGCTTGCGGCTCTCATCGTCCTTGATCGATTGCAGGAAGGCCTTGGTGCCGGACTTGGCGATGGTGCCGAGGTGCTCGATCGCCTCGGCCTCGGTCAAACCGACCCCATTATCGCGGATGACCAGGGTATGCGCCGTCTCGTCGGGCAGGATCTCGACCTGGAGCGTCTCATCCGAGCGCAGCAGGCTGGCCTCGGTCAGCGCGCGGAAACGCAGCTTGTCGCAGGCATCCGAGGCGTTCGACACGAGTTCGCGCAGGAAGATCTCACGCTCGCTGTAGAGGCTGTGGATCATCAGGTGCAGCAGCTGCTGGACCTCGGTCTGGAAGGCATGGCTGGTCATGGTGTGTCGTTCCGACGTGGGGGGGTTGCGTATATGCAAGCGCAGTGCCAGTTGGTAGCGCCGGCTTCAGCCGGCGCGGATGGGCGACTTCAGTCGCCCAAGACCGGGGCGTCAGTTCAACCTGGGGGTGACACGCGCTGTGCGGCGGGTTGAAACCCGCCGTGCATGCCAACCGAAGTCGGCGCGTGAGTGAAGATCGTTGATCAGTTCAGAAATCGCTGGCTCTGCCACCCGATGTCGCTCGAAAATGCGATAGGGTTTGCCTTCCGATTTCAGTGGCTCGGCGCGAGAATTGGAGACGATTGCCTACATGTTGATGGTCCTTGCTAGGACGGCCGGCTCCAGCCTCCTCCTCGCCTCCCTGACCGCTGCCGACATGGATCTGCTCAGCTTCGGCGTGGGCGCCTTCGATGTCGATCCGGCGCTGCTGAACCTGGCCGCCTGGTACGGCACGGAGCAGGACTCACCTGCTGACCGGCGCGCCTCCGCCTGGCTGATTGAACTCCGGCCCGCCGCCGCCCTCGTTTCCAGGGAGGGTTCCGATGGCTGGGCGGTTCGCGGACTTTATGGCCTCGCCGTGACCGACGATATGTCTGGTTTCCTGCACGGTTCCGGCTGGCTTGATGGAGCCTGGGGTCCAATTGTCGCCGGAATCTCTTTCGGGCCCGGGATCTGGCTCCAAGGGAACGGCAAGGATCTCGGTTCGCTGCTGCAGTTCCGCTCGATGGCCGAAGTTGGATGGCGCTCCACATCTGGATTTCGCGCTACCTTGTCCGTTAGCCACATTTCCAATGCCGGATTGGCCGAGGTCAATCCCGGGGCGAACCTGATCGCGATCCAGGCCCATTTTACGTTATGAACGCTCTGAAGCTGCTTTTTTATTCAGGATTCACCAACAGGTTGACGATAGGGCCTGGATCGGCGGGCCTTGGTCCGCAAGAATTTCCGGTCGTTACCTGTAGATCAATCTCTTCGGCGATTGCGCTGAGAATTTTCGCATTCATTTCATAATCCAAGCAGCCAACCTTGCCAATTCTGGAAAAGAAATAGGTTTCTCTAAGATCGCTCCTGGCACCAATGAGGTCATTGATGGATCCTGCCCCCATGACTTTTCAGACTTGGCCGGAATTCGTTCATTATGTTTTTTCCCTACGCGGTTACACCCGAAAACGTGGCATCACCTCTTCCTGGTCAGAGGACAGGCACCCAAATCCAGTATTCTTCTATTCCATTGAAATGGGCAGGAAGAAGGAATACATCCTGGCCTATCGTGGAAAGGATAAGAATGGACCTTTTACCAAAGTTGATGAGTTTATCTATGACGGGTCATTGGGGATATGCACTTATGCCTACTTCGCCGAAGGGAAATTGTTATTCTGCCGCGGCTTTGGAGAGACGGTCTTGTTTGTAAGGCAACCCATTTCTGATCCAAATTCAGCTATTGAAGAGGTGGACAAAAAGAATATCGGGAAATATCAGATTCCAATGAACGAAGTTTCAGACGACTCCATTCAGCGAAAATAGCTTTCCGGCTTGGGCCATAGACCCGTCCGATCAAAGTCAGTTATCGGGCCAGCAAATCCTCATCGGGGATCTTGTTTGTTTGCAGCGGGACGCCGTCCCGCCACTCCCTGCGAGGGAACCATTCAGAAATCACTGACCTTTCCGCCCGGTGATGCCGGTACTGGCGGCGGCGCCTCCACTGGCGCGGGTTTGGCGGTCGCAGGCTTCGCTGCCGGTTTTGCTGCGGGTTTCTTGCTCGGATTCCCCGGAACCTCTTCAGGAAAGGCGACGCCATAATTGTGCGCCCAGCTTCCGTCCTGGCTGGTGAGCATGATGGCGTAGTCGAACACGCCGATCCGGCTGCCCGGGGTGGCGCCATCGATGATGCGGAAGCCGGCCTGATGGTTGCTGGTCGGACCGCCATCGCTGTCGACCGTCATGGTGATGGCGTATTCCGGGAACGAAGAAATCGCATTGATGGTCCGGAAGATCAGCGGCACCCCGGGCGTCCACGGATCCATGATGATCCGGAAGCCCTGCGGAGTCTCTTGGCCGGATCGGTGGTTGATCACGCCGCCACCGCCATCGCCGCCGCCGAAGGCCAGATTGAACGCGCGCACCTCGGCCCGGCCAAGTTCCGTGGAACTGGCGCCGATCAGGGCCAATTGCGAACTCCCTGGGCTGGCCGCCTGAACAAGCAACCGCACGAACGGCGGTGCCCGGTCAAGGATCTCGACCGTGGCGACGCCGCCATCGATCCGTACGGATTCGACCGGTTGGCCCGGACACCAGACCTCGACCACCCGGGGCTTGCCGGCCTGGACCGCGACGATCGCGGGGAGGTCGGTCTGCCCCACGCGGATGCCGCGCCTGACCTTGCCGTCGACCACCAGGTCATACTGATCTGGTCCAGGCAGCTTGAGAAGGAATCCACCTGGCAACGCCTTGCCCGCCGCCGACACGGCGCTGCCACGGCGCAATTCCACGGATTCGCGCCCAATGACCAGGATGCGTTGGCCGGGGACGAAGGTCCGATGCCAAGCCGCGTCGGTGGCGGGATCGACCGGTTCCAAGCGCGGCGCCAGGGTGACCCGGGTCGCGGGGCGCCCGGCCTGGATCACCGTGTACGACGACGCGATCTCACCCGGCGCGGCGGCGGATACGACGGTGCCGAAACGGCGCGATCCCAGGCTGGCGACCGGGATCCGCGCCGTGCCTGGCTCGCTTTCGACGGCAAGACCGGCGCTGAAACGTTGGCCGTGGACCGGAAAGGGGTCCGCCGGCAGCATCACGCCCCGATCGAGCACCAACGGCCAGCGTTCGCGCGCCTGGCGTGGCGGTTCTTCATCGACCAGCTTCACCTCCAACGTCGCCTGGGTGAGATTGACCGAATTGGCAGCGGCACCGCCAGCGGCGACAAGATTCGCCACCAGACCATGCTGATGCGAAAACCCGGTCACCGTCCACGGTCTGGCGCCCGGACTGGCGTCCGTGAGGTCCAGGTCGGCTTCGCCATCGCGATCGGTATCGAGCGCCAACCACCAATGGCCCTGATCCAGGAGCTGGAACCTGAATCCGACCCCATCCACCGGGTGCGATTTCAGCATGGGCAATTCCAGCAGCACATTTGCCGGATCCTTGCGCGCCGCGCTGATCGTCTGACCAGCCGGTATCTGGACCACGGCACAGCCGAAGCCATAGCCGACGGTCCAGTCGTCGGATCCGCCCACCCCATGGCGAACCGCGAGGCTGACCACCACAGCGGGATGCGGAACGGCTGAGCCGAATTCGAGGGCCTTGCCGTGCGCGGTCGCGGTTTCTTCGAGTGGCGCGGCCAGAAATCCGAAACGCAGGAAGAGATCCTTCGCCCGCTGCGGCCCCCAGGAGCACTGCCCATCGCGGCCGGCGCCATTGCGGATGCTGAAGTCGGCCAGCCGGATCCAGGCCGCCTTCCCCGGCGGGCCGAACAGCGCCACCGCGTTGTAGCGCTTCTGTCCATCGCTGCCGGTGCCCTGCCAGGCGGTCACCGCCAGACGTGCCACGCCACCATCCTTGGCCGCTTGCCGGACGACGAGGGTGTTCTCGTTCTTCATCAAGGAAATATTGGCATTTTCATCATCCACACGGGCCCAGGCGAAACCGCCGCTGCCGGGCAGGGCTTCGCGCACGACCGGCGTGCCAGACGGCAATGGGGTGCCGCCGATGATCGGCAGCGGGGCCGGGTCAGCCGCGACGAGGACCGTGACCCACCCCGACAGGAAGATGCTGCGCGCTGGGGTTTTCATCGGGGCGTTCTCATCGGACCAGGAGATCCTCATCGACGATCGACCGCTCTTGCAGCGGGACTCCGTCCCGCCACGCCCTGCCAGGGCCAACGGCCCTGGACCCCGTGGTTGCCGCGACATGAGCGGTGCTGACGTGTCCGGGCGTCAGACCTGCCAGGATCCAGAATTCAGCCGGGGGTCTAGGCATCGTCCGTGTTGCGCATCCGGCGTTTCCGAACGGTCTTTTTTCACTGGAGGTCTTCATCGGACCAGGAGATCCTCATCGACGATCGATCGGTAGCTGGCGTAGCGGCTGGCGGCGATCTCGCCGCGATCGCGGGCGGCGAGGACGGCGCAGTCGGGTTCGTGGCGGTGGGTGCAGTCGGCGAAGCGGCAGAGCGGCTGGTGCCGCGCCAGGTCGGGGTAGTGCAGGGCGACGTCGACGGGGGTGAGGCCCGCGACGCCGCATTCGCGCACGCCGGGGGTGTCGATCAGGCGGCCATCCCCGGGCAGGAGGTAGCTGCGCGCGGACACGGTGGTGTGGCGGCCATGGCCGGCGTCGGCAATGCCGCCGATGCGCGCCCCGGTGCCGGGGAAGAGCGCGTTGACCAGGGTCGACTTGCCGACGCCGCTTTGACCGCAGATCACGCAGGATTTCCCATGCAGGAACGTACGCAGCGCGGCAAGACCGGGATCCTCCCCGACCAGGGCCAGGGTGTGCACCGGCACGACCCCATGCCAGACCGCTGAAAGTTCCGCCACCGTGGCGGCGGGCGCGAGATCGCACTTGGTCAGCACCAGCACAGCGGGGATGCCGCACCAGGCGGCGAGCAGCAGGTAGCGGTCGATGAGCCCCGCACGCGGCTCGGGCGTGGCGACGGCGGCGGTGACCAGAAGGAGATCCAGGTTCGCGGCGATGACGTGGACCAGGCTGCGGTTGTGGCTGTCGACGCGTTCGAGCTGGTTGCGGCGTGGTTCGACCGCCGTGACCACGCCCGCCGTCGCAGGCACGTCGGGATCGTCGCCCGGCGGCAGCACCCGCACCCGGTCGCCGACCGCGAGCGGGTTGCGCACGCCGCCGATGCGCTTGGTCAGGCTGCGCCGCACGCTGGCCGGGAATTCACCCGCAGCGGTGCGCACGAGCAGGCCGGTGCCCTCGGTGCCGCTGATCTCGCCTGGGATGCCCTCGGCCTGGGCATGCATGCCCGCGCCGGCGAGGCGGTTGAAGCGGGCGATCAGGCGTTCGCCAGTGTGGCTGGCGCGCTCGATGTGGCCGTGGCTTTCCACGAACACGTCGTCCTCGTGCCGGCCTGCCCAGTTGCTCTCGCGGCCAACGGGTTTTTCCGCCGAACGGCGCAGGCGGCCGAGCCCCTTGCGGTCGACGGTCTCGGCGTGGCTGCGGCTGCCTTTGTACTTCTCGCGCGCCATGGGGCGCTACTTGGCCTCGGGCTTGTCGGCCGGCTTCTCGGTGTTCTTGGCCTGGGCTGCGCCCAGCAGGTCGATGGCCGGACGGAATGCGTCCGCCTCGGCAGCCAGGACCAGCCTGGCGAGCGAATCGAGATCGACCGCCGGGATGTCCTGCCAGCGGATCTCGACCTCGCCGGCGGGGACCTCGAAACGCAGCGACTTGGCGTTGGCCGCGAGCAGATCCGGATCCGTCCACTGGCGGATCTTGCCGCGGAAGCGCACCTTGCGCCCGTTGAGCCCCTTGCCGATGGCCTCCGACAGTTCGACGAGGCGATGCGACGCCGTCACCAGATCGTCGAACGGCTTGACCACCGCCAGACCGGCCATGTCCGGTCGTTCGTCGCGGTTCAGGCGGTCGATCGCGGCCACATCCCAGCGGGCAAGATGCTGGCGCGCGGTGTCGAGGATGGCCGTGGCCTTCTTGAGCTTGTCCGCCTCGACCTGGGCGATCGCCTTGAGGATGTCCTGCTCGACCGGGCCGCCGAGCAGCGAGGGCGGCAGGCGGTCGCGCTCCTCCTTCAGCCGGGCGAGGTCGCCCAAGGCGGCATAGCGCTTCACCCGGTCGCCCAGGTTGGCGTGGTACTGCTGGCGCGAGGTCTCGACCCAGGCCTTGAGGCGGGCGAGGCGGTCGGCGGCGAGCCCGGCGTCGGCGGAGGGGTTCACCTTGGCGAAATTCTCGCAGCGCTGCTGCGCCAGGTCGAAGTTGCGCTCCTCGATGAGCTTCTTGAGTTCGCGTTCGAAATCGGTCAGGGCGGCGTCGGTGCGGTTGGCGGTCTGCTTGGCGAACAGGGCCTGGATCCCCTGCGCGATCGCCGCCGCGCGGGCGGCCTCGGGGCCGGTGGGCTCGAGCGCCATGAGCGCCTCATGCCGCTTGAGCAGCAGGCCGGGATCGGCCGCCGAACTGGTGCGCAAGGTCGACTCGAGCTCGTCCAGCTCCTTGAGGATGCGCACCGTGTTGACCGAGGTCGGGACCGGGGCCGGGGTAGCAGGGACGGTCGAGACCGGCACCGCAGGCGGTGTCGTCGGCACCGTCGCAGGCGTCGCCGGTTGCCGTGCCGGCGGATCGCCCGCCTTGGGATCGTCAGGCGTGGTCCGCGCCGTACCCATGAGATGCGGCAACGCCAGCCAGGTGCCGATCGCCACCGCCACGACGAGGACGAGGATCAGGACGATGAGCGCAGCCTGGCTCTGCCCGCCCTTGCCGCGCTGGAGCCGATGATGCTCCCCCGTGGTGCCGCCCGGAATCGCCCCGGTGGTGGTGGCGGCGTTCCCGGGGGCGTCGGCCGGGCCGTTCGCCGCGCCGCGCGCGAACCGGCGCAACAGCATGGTCTCGGCCCCGCCGATGCGCTCGGTGCCGAGACCCAGGCCGCCCTCCAGGCGCTGGATCTCCTCGACCACCTCGGTCGCCGACTGGTACCGGTCCTCGGGCTTCTTGGCGACCAGGCGTTCGACCAGGGCGCAGATCGGTTCCGGCACCTCGGGGTTGAGGTCGTGGATGGGCGGGAACGGATCCATGACGTGCGCCTTGAGCACGTCGGTGGCGCTGGTGCCGCTGAACGGGGTCTTGCCGGTCAGCAGGTGGTACATGGTCGCGCCGAGCGAATAGATGTCGACGCGGTGGTCGATGCGCTTGCCCATGGCCGCCTCGGGCGCCATGTAGTGCGGCGTGCCCATGACCCGGCGCTGGCCGCCTTCCTCCGCCTCGACCTCGTCGAAGGTCTTGCTGATGCCCAGATCGGCCAGCTTCACCTGGTTGTTCGGCCCGATCATGATGTTGTCGGGCTTGATGTCCTGGTGGATCAGGCGCTGCGAATGGGCGTATTCCAGGGCGCGCGCGGTCTGGCGCACGACCTCGAGCGCCTCGCTGACCGGGAAGGCCCCGCTCTGCTTGAGGATCTGCATGCAGGTCGCGCCCTCGATGAACTCCATCGAGAAGAAGTGGATGCCGTTTTCCGTGCCGACATCGTGGACCTGGATGATGTTGGGATGGTTGAGCTGGCCGGCGGCGCGCGCCTCGCGGATGAACTGGTCGACGAACTTCTGCCGGCTGGCGTACTTCGGGCTGAGCACCTTGAGCGCGACGACGCGCGCCATCGAGCGCTGGTTCGCCTTGTAGACGATGCCCATGCCGCCTTCGCCGATCTTCTCCATGATCTCGTATTTCGAGAGCATGTCGCGCAGATCGGCGTCGCCGGCCTCCTTGACGAAGAGGTATTCCACCTCGCCGACCCGGATGCGGTCGCCGAACGCCAGCTGCCGCTCGACCACCTTCTTGCCGTTGAGCAGCGTCCCGTTGCGCGAGCTGAGATCGACCAGCACATAGAAGCGGCCCTCGCGCCGCACCTCGCAGTGCTGGCGCGAGGACATGGTGTCCATGATCTGGACATCGCACGACGACTGCCGGCCGAGGATCACGCGATCCTTGGCCAGCGGGTACTCGTGCCCCGCCGTCGGGCCAGCCTGACAGACCAGTTTCGCCATGCGTGGGCAGCCTCCAGGCGCCTTCAGCCAGGGCAAGAAGGTCCAGGCAGACTGGACGAGGGTGCCTGATTCGCGGGGTGCAATCCGCCGGGCGGGGTTGCCGCGCGCTCGTGGTGCTGCCTGCCGCCCAATGGCGCGACCGGCCGCCCGATGTCGCGACCAGCGGTCGGAATCACCCTTAAAAGTGCAAATAATTCCCGAGTTTTTCTGCAAGCAATTTGCGGCAAACGGGTTGGTGCATTTCCCGTCGGTTCAATCACGAACAAGACATCCGCCTTCAAAATAATCCGGCAAGGAATTTTCCATCGAAAAATCGCAAGTGCGCCCCAGAGGCAAGGCGGGGGGAAGGCGGAAGTGTGGCAGCGCCACCTGACCGATGCCGCAGATGGAGTGCAATTTGTGTACGGACATTACGGACATATGTCCTGCCACCTCTCCGTGCCTGCCGCAGGCGCTAACCGTGGTGAGGACATTCGGCCGGTACACCAAATGAGGTCAGAGGTACGAAGCGAAGCGGCCCAATGGCCGGACATCTCATTTGCGATTTTAGGATCAGCTCGACGCCGGTGCGCCGCCATAATGGCGTTCACCCGCCAGCCAGGTCCTTGGGTTGACCCCGAGCACCCGGCGAAACGCGCGATGAAACTGGGCGTAGCTGCCGAAACCGGCAAACAGGGCTTCGCCCAGCAGGGAGCCGGAACGGGCTTGACGCCGGCGGCGCAGGAAGGCTTCGATCCTGACGCGTTCACGTCGGGCGACGATGGTTTCGCCCATCTGTTGGTGGAACAGCAGCGACAAGCGAGCCCGCGACAGGCCGACCCGGGCAGCCAGTTCCTCTCCGTTCAGGCCCGGCTGGCTGGCGATGAGCCGGGCGGCCTCTGCCACCGCCGTATGCACGGTGCCTTCCCCCGGCAGTTCCGGAGCACGCTGGTACATGCTCCAGGCGGTGCGCAGGAGGAATCCCAGCCCCGCATTGGCACTGACCGGATCCCCCTGAATCCCGTGTAAAATGCGCAGGCTGCCCGTCAGATCGTTGAAATCCTCGTCGGTCAACCGGCGGCTGTGGTGTCCTGGTGGATCGTCCTGGCCCAGCATCACGAGGTCAGGCCCACACCAGCGCTGGACCGCCTCAGGTCGGACCACCGCCACCCACATCGCGAAATCGGGGCTCTGCTCCACCAGTTGATGCTCCTGGCCGGGGAAGAGCCAGGTCAGCACCCCCGGCCCGATCGGGTAGCGGCGCCGACCGAGCTCATTCACCCCGACCCCACGGATGCCGAGGTTGAACTCGAGCACAGCATGCCGGTGGCGCGGATGCACCCGGCCGGCCCAGCGATGGACGAACACCGAACCGTCCAGACCCGCCGGCACCGGGATCTCCTGCATCTGTCCGGGCGGGGCGACCTTGCTCGATCCGGGAGTGGTCATCTTTTTCATGGAACAAAATGATAATAGCTTATAACAGGCTGAGAAGACATAGGGAATTTATCCGGCATAATACAACCATGATCCAGAACTCAGCTCCCATCCCATCAACACAGATCGAGCAGTATCGCCACGACGGGTGGACTCTGCTGCCGGCTGTGCTCGCTGCCGCGCAAATCGATCTCCTGCGCGGCGGCTGCCAGCAGGCCATCGCCAAAGTGCATGCCGAGATGGACTCGGCCGGCACCGACACCATCGGCATCAACCATCGGGGTAAACGCTACTTTTGCATCCATCCGTCGCAGACCGAGCCGGCGCTCTACGATTTCATCTACTCGCCGCTGATGGCCGGGATCTGCCGGGCGCTGCTCGGTCCGCAGGTGCACGTCTTCTGGGAACAGTACGTGGTAAAGGCCGGCGAAGGCGGGCATGCCTTCGCCTGGCATCAGGATTCGGCCTACGTCGAAGATCTGCACGACCCCTACCTGACCTGCTGGGTCGCACTCGACGACATGAGCGAGGCCAATGGTTCAATCTACGTCCTGCCCCACCAGCGCTCCCCGGGCCGCGGCAGGCGCGTGCCTCACCGGCACGTCCCCAAGCTGAACGACCTGATCGGCTATGAGGGTGATGATCCCGGCGATCTGGTCGTCTGCCCGGCCGGCTCCATCGCGCTGTTCAGCAGCGTGACCCTGCATCGCAGCGGGGTGAATCTGACCTCCCGCGCCCGGCGCGTCTACCTGATCCAGTACAGTTCCACGATCATCCGCAAAGCGAATGGAGATCCCTGGGGTCGCAGCGAATGCTTCCTGCGCGATGGTGCCATCATTGCTGAACGTCCGCGGCACCCGGCGCCATGACTCCCGCTCCGCAACCGGTGGCGATGGGATGGAAGCCCAGCTGGCCCGCGACCAGGCAGCATGTCCTGGATTGGTGGGATCATCGTGGCCTGATGGTCGGCTGCTGGACGCCGCCTGAGGTGCTTCCTCCCCGGGTCGACGCCCCGCGGCCGCCACCAGCTGATCCGGCCACGGATGCCACCGATGCCGAGCGTCGCGCCCAGATCAACCACGCCTGCTGTGCCCGCCAGTGGACCGGCCTCGATTTCCTGCCCATGTCCCGCACCGACCTCGGACCGGGATCGCTGGCGACGCTGCTCGGATGCGAACCGTCCTTCGGCCCCGACACCATCTGGTTCGAAGCTTGCTGGGAGCACCTCAGCGAGCCGGAGCGCCAGCCGCGGCTCAGCTTCGACCCCAATCATCACTGGTGGCAGACGCAGGAGGCCATCCTGCGCGCCTGTCGCCAACGTGCTGGCGACCACTACGCCGTGACCATTCCCGACCTGGTCGAGGGTCTCGACATCCTGGCCAGCCTGCGCGGCAGCCAAACCGTGATGGTCGATCTGGTCGAACGCCCGGAATGGGTGCTGGACAAGCTCGCCGAGATCAACCAGGTCTGGTTCGAGGTCCATGAACGCTGTCACGGCATCTGCCGCATGTCCGATGGCTGGACCATCTTCGGCGCCTTCATGGTGCCCTCACCCGGTCGGGTGGCCAAACTGCAATGCGACGCCTCGGCGATGTTCAGCCCACGCATGTTCCGCCGCTTCGCCGTGCCGTTCCTGAGCGAGCAATGCGCCTGGCTCGACCACAGCCTGTACCACCTCGACGGCAGCCAGGCTCTGTGCCACCTGGACCAACTGCTGGCCATTGCCGACCTGGATGCCATCGAATGGACCCCGGATCCCAAGGTTCCCGGTGGCGGCGACCCCTGCTGGTACGACCTCTACCGCCGCATCAAAGCGGCCGGGAAGTCGGTCCAGGCGGTGGGGATCCGAACCGAACAGATCGCCCCGTTGCTGGATGCGGTCGGCCCGGAGGGGATGTACCTCGTGGCCAACGCTCACGACCTGGCGACCTGTGAAAACATCGAACGGATCGTGAAACGCTATCGGTGATCGCGTCTGGGCTTGGGCCTGTCCGACCAGGCCAGGTTCCAGTCCGGCCGATGGCGTGCGGTCCAGGGGATTCCGCCCCGCGTGCGTGGCTTCGCCGTCCCGGCGCCGGGCGCTGCTTGGTATGGGGAAACCGCTCATAGGCTGCCCGCCCCATGAATGCGACACCCTCCCAGCGCTGGTCCAGCGCCGTCCACGACCTGTTCGCCTGCGCCCGCGGCCGCCTGCCGGCGAGCTTCCTGGAGCGCAAGCTCGCGGACCTCGGATTGGCAGCGGTCAAGCCGCTGACCAAGGACGACCTGCCGAAACTGGAGCAGGCGGTCGAACTGGTGAACGCGCTGATCACCGGCCAGCCGCCGCCGAGCGGCAAGAAGCCCGAGGCCGCCATGCTGGAGGCCTTCCCCGACGGCCACGCCACCTTGGCGCCGCTGCGCGAGGTGGCCCAGGCCTACGTCGCGTCGATGCGGCCGGCGAAACCGGAAAAAGCGCGCCGCCCGGCCGAGGGCGCCGCGCCCGCCGCTGCGGGGGCTCCTGCGCTGCTCGCCGCAGGCACCGCCCCGACCGCTGCGCCGGCCCGCCAGGCGCAGCGTGGCGAATACGGCCAGAATCGTGGTGGATACCGGCAGAATGATCGCCAGGGCGACCGCCCGCAGGAGCGCAACGTCTATGGCGGCCGGCCACCGGCGGGCCGACCCGCCGCGCCGCAGCGCACGGAGCCGGTGCGTCCACCGCCTCCGCCTCGCATCACCTGGGAACAATGGCTTGCGCTGCACCTGCCTGAGGCTGCTCCCGCCACGCCCGCAGCGCCGGCACCGGTTCCAGCGGCCGCCGAGGTCGCATCGACCACCCCATCGGCCGAGAGCACGCCCGCAGCGACCAGCGCTGAGGCCGCTTCTCCAGCGGTGACGGAACCCGCGATCGCCGCGCCAGTTCCCGCGCCTGCTCCTGCACCAGCTCCGACTCCTGCCGCCCCGGCCGGTCCAGCCCCCTTCGTGCCGCCGGCGCTCGCGACCTGGCGCATCGACGGCGAGATGAAGCGCCTGATCGCCCGCATCCGCGACCGCGTCGTCGGCGTGCTCGCGGCCGCCAAGAGCGGCAAGGATGGAAAAGGCGACCCCGCCGATCCGGGCGATGCCGCGAAAAAGAACGACAAGAACGACCTCGCCGCCGCGCTGCGCGAACTCGCCTTCGCCATCCTGCGTCCCCCCCTGCCGGTGCGCGACGACCTGCGCGCCCTCATCGCGGTCCACCTCCAGAGCCACGGCGTGCAGGTCACGGTGGGCGGCCTGTATCCGCCGCCGCCAGTCGCGGTGCTCAAGCGCGACTGGGAAGCCCTGCTCGCCGCGCGCGGCCCCGCCGATCCGGCGGTCGAGGCCGCCTGGCGCAAGCTGATCGAGGCCCACCCCGAGGCCCGCGCCAAGCTGGAACACGAGCGCACACAGGAGTTCGAAGACCTCCTGCGTCGTTTCACCGCCGCCGTGGCCGAGCACGGCGAAGCCGATCCGCGTGCCGGCGAACTGCGCGGCCGCCTTGAATCCCGCCATGCCGGCGCGGCCGAGCGCATCGCGGGCGAGCTCGCCCGGATCAAGGCCGCCGCCGAGGCGGCGGCGCAGGTCCACCGCCTCATCGCCGAGCGGAACTGGGAGGACGCCGAGGTCGTCGCCGCCATCGCCGGGCTCGACCCGCAGGAGCGCCAGCGCATCGAAACCCAGCGCCGGCAGGAGCTCGACGGCCTCGACCGCCGCCTGCGCACCAGCAGCAAGGAGAACGGCCCCGACGCGGAAGCGACCCTCGCCGCCCTCGCGCACCTCAACCAGCGCTTCCCCTCGCAAGGCGCCGCCGCGACGGCGCGGCTGGAGCGCATCCGCCGGGGCGACGATCTCGCCAAGCAGGAGCAGGCCCGCCGCGACGCCGGGAGATCCCTGTCGTCGGTCCATCTGGGTTCGGCTGAGCACCTCGTGTCGCGGCAGAAGCCCGCCGCCCGCTGGCGCCTGGTGGTCGCCCTCGCGGGTGCGCGACCCGGCCGTCCGGGCCGCAGCGGAACCGACCCGGCGAAAGCGGAGGCCGAGACGGACAAATCCGGCTCGTCAACTGAGACTGCGAATCCCGGCCGCCGCGCCCCGGTGCGCGGGAAATCCGTGGGCTGGCTCATGTCCGGCGATCTCGCGCACGGCCCGGTCGCGGCCGGCTGGCGCGCGGCCGATTCGGGCAGCCTCGACGAACTCGACGCGTGTCTGCAAACCGTCGTCGATCGCGATGGCGGAGTGATCGGCCTGCCGCTGTCCGGCACCACCGGCCCCAATTCGCCGTGGGCCGATGCGGCCTGGACCCTCGCCGCCCTCGCCGCGCTGACGCTTCCCTGCGAAGGCGCGAGCGAGATCGCGGTCGAGGTTCCCGCGTGGGCCGAACTGCCCGACGCCGACGCCCTGGGCGCGGCCCTCGGCAACCTCGGCACGGCGGTGTCCGCCCCTGGCCGCCGGATCACCCTGACCCTGACCACCGCCAACGACCACGCCGCGTCGCTCGCCGACGCCGTGGCGCAGGGCTGGGATGGCCGCAAGGACTCCGATGCGGCGCGCCTGCGCCAGTCGGGCCTGCTCGGCAACTGCCTGCTGGTGCCGTCAGCAGCGCTGCTCGAAGCGGTGTCCAAGCTCGGCAACGGCGAGCTGCCGTCGTGGCCGGCCTGGAGCTCGCTCCTGGATGACGCCGCGAACGAGCCCGCCGGCCTCGCCGCCGCGCTGCTCGAACGCATCCGCCACCGCGTCGTCGCCGAGCCCGCCGCGGTCACCGCGCTGCACCGGCACCTCACCAGCCTCGCGCGCGGCCGCATCGCCGACGCCGCGAAGCTGGCGCGCGGCCTGGCCTGGCTGGAAAACGTCGCGGAATCGCTGCGTCCGCGCGATCGCCTGCGCCTGGACGCGACCCTGTTCGCGGTCCAGGCCGCTGACGGGCGGATTGCACCGGCGACCAAGGACCGCCTGATCACCCGCCTCGCCGATGCACGCGAGGACTGGCCGGCCGAGGTGCTGGAGACCGCCCTGCACGCGGCCCAGCACGCGCGCGAGGCGCTCGACCCCGAGACCGCCGAGGCGCTGCTCGCGCCCTGGGCCCGGGCCGAGGCCATCGCCTGCGGCGGGCGCCTGCTGCACGTGCGCCTGAGCGAAGAACGCGCCCGCATCGCCGCCAGCGCCGGCCGATGGAAGGAGGCGCGCAAGCAGATCGCGCGCGCCCTCGAAGCCGCCTCCCGCTGCGCCGACCCGGCCGACCGCGAACCCGCGCTGGCGCGCCTCAACGTGCTCCAGGCCACCGTGCTGGCCGACGACACCAGCGTCGACGAGGCCGAATCGCGCGCCGCGATCATCAGCGTGCTCGGCGGCGTCGAGCCGGTCGCCGCCGCCGCCCGCCTGGCGGTCGAGGGCACACCGCGCCCGCACCACCACGTGCTGCTGCACTGGACCGTGCGCCGCCACGATGAGGACGCCGCCGGCGCCTACGTCGCCAAGCGCTCCGCCTGGTGCGAGGCGGGCGACCAGATCTCCGCCCTGCGCGCGGTGATCCTCGCCCCGAGCGATCCCGCAGCCGCCCGCGCCCTGCTCGCCGCGACCGCCGAACGCTGCGATGGCGATTCCGTGCCGGTGGCCCTGCGCCGTTCGTGGCTCGCCTGCGCGGTCGCCGCCGCCCTCAACGGCGCGGCCCTGCCCGACCTGCGCGACCGCCTGACCGCGCTGCGCCGCGAACGCCCGGCCGCCGCACCGTCGGTCGCCGCGCTCGAACGCGCGCTGGCGCTCGCGCCGGATGTGAAGGCGGGATTGGCCGAAGCGCTGCCGATGCTCGCCCGCTGAAGCTGAGCTTCATCAGCAACGAAACGGAGCGGCGAGGTCCACATCGCCGGCATTGTCGAAGATACCCGTCGAGGTGGACCTCGACGCTCCGTCAACGCGCAGCGTCGATTGGTTTGGGCGCCAGCGCCCTTTCGCCTTCCGG
Organism: uncultured Candidatus Kuenenia sp.; assembly: GCA_964654285.1. Lineage (GTDB taxonomy): Bacteria > Planctomycetota > UBA11346 > UBA11346 > UBA11346 > BJHQ01. The sequence continues at coordinate 102,854 of CAZZJC010000001.1, read as the reverse complement.
CCTTTTCGCGGTGGAACCGAGCAGCTCCTCCATGAACCGGCATTCCTCGACGAAGGCCGGGTCGTCGGCGAAGCGCTTGGCGGCGGCGCGGGCGACGAGCAGGGCGTGGCGGGGGGCATCGTTCAGAGCGGCGCGCCAGGCGATCCAGTAGTATTTCGGCTTGTAGTCGACCTCGGCGGTCCACAGCGCGATGACCTGCTCGTACCAGGCCAAATCGAGGAATCGCGCCGTATTGCCCAGCCATTCGGCGCAGTCGTCGCGCAGGGCCTTGTCGTTGCGTTCCTTCACCTCGCGCAGCAGACGGCGCAGGGCGGCGGCGTCCTTGCCGACCAGGGCCACGATCTGCCGGGCGATGATGGCCTGGGCGGTGATGCCGGGCGCGACGATCCCGAGCTTGTCGCTGCTGGCGATCGCGGTTTCCAGGTTCCTCCCGAGCCGAGCGATCTCGGCCGGGTCGAGCTTCGTCCGCTCCCGGGTGAACAGGGCGCGGATGCGCGTGACCCAGTACGGCACCGATGCCCGGATCCAGGGCAGGTCGGCTTCCAGCTGGGCGGCACCGGCTAGGCGTTTGGCGTGGTTTGGCGGGACGGCGGCGGGCAGCGGGGCGACCGCCAGCTTGGCGTCCAGCCCGGGCAGGCCCAGGACCGCCTCGTACCAGTGGCCGGCCTCGGCATAGCGGACCATCACCTCGCTGCTCTCCGCCACATCGCGGAAGGCGATGCGGTCGAGCCAGCGCTGCGCCGCGCGGCTGGCGCTTTGGATCGCCTCATCGCCAGGCAACGCCCCGGGCCCGAGCTTGCGTAAAAGCTCCATCGCCACGCTGGCGTGCTGGAGGAGCAGCCGGCGGATGGGTTTGAGCCGCTCATTCCAGATGTCCGCATTGAACTGCGGGCTGTCCAGCCACTGCGCGATCTTGTCGGCTTCGCCACCCAGGGTCTCGGCGACGGTGCGGTGCAACACCTGCACGCCGAGGCGGTTGAGTTCCGGGTCGGAGCGGTCGCCGCCGCAGCTGCCGGCGAGTTCAAGCGCGATGCTGAAATAGGCGTCGCCGAGCTGGTCTTTGCGCGCAGGCAGGTCGCCGTCGAGGAGCTTCTGCACCAGCGCCTTGGCCTGGGGCAGCTTGCCGGCGTTGATCAGGTGGCCGACCAGTTCCACCTGCAGGTAGAGCTTGTTGGCATCGCCCTGGGTGCGGTCGAGCGCCTTCTGCTGGTATTCGGCGGCGAGGGCGAACTGGCCGGTGAAGGTGTAGAGGCCGGACAGCTCGCGGTAGTTGGCGTTGTCGTCGTCGCCCTTGGCGATCATCCCGAGCATCGTCCGGATGCCGCGCTGGTAGGTCTGGAAATGCCAGTCGCGCTGCACGTCGATCATGATGTCGCGGTAGGCCGGCTCGGCGAAGATGCGCCAGCTCAGACGCCAGGCGCTGCGCGAGACCTCGCCGGAGAAGCGCAGCAGCAGCGGGATGCCGTTGGCATCGAAGGGCATGTTGGGATCGAAGCTCTTGTAGGTCTGCTCCAGCGCCTCCGGCAGGGTTGCGGCGGTGTACTCGTGCGCCGGACCGGTCTGCAGCAAGGACACCGTCCAGTCCTTGCCGCGCTTCTCGGCCCAGGTGCAGGCGGCGTGCTCGGGCAGGCCGATGACGATCGGATGCCGGCCCTGCTTCACCGCGATGTCGTGGTAGAGCTCCGCGATGTCGGCGCAGTCGCCCCGGCAGTATCCGCCGGCGGTATTGCCCAGGGTCTGGTCCCAGGTCTGCTGGAAATTGCTCATCACCTCCTTGTTGCCGATGAGTTCGGGAAAACGCGCATCCGGGCTGGGGTAGACGTATTTCATGAGGTACTGGCCGATGAGATCGAGGTGCGCCGCGGTGGGCAGCAGGCGCGCCGCGTCGGTGATGAAGCGCTCGGCGTCGGCGCGGTCGCGCGGTTTCGCCGGGCGCAGCACGCCCCGCTCCACCGCCAGGAACGCGATGTCGCCGTTCAGGCCGGCGACGAGGAGATGCGGCGGGATCGCGCCCGACACCGGATTCTGGTACGACACCCGCACCGCCGAGCGCCAGCGCTGCGGATCGGTGACCAGGCCGCCGCTGACGGTCCAGCTGGCGATGAGGTTCTGGCCCAGGAAGGCGCGCACGGCGGTGGCCTCGGCGGCGGCGGCTCCGGTCGGATCGCTGCCGGCGGGCAGGTCGACGACGATCTGCAGCGGCGCGATCTTGCCGAGGTATTCCGCGTTCGGCGCCGCATAGGTGTAGCGCACCCCATCCGGACCGGCGAGCCGATGGCCGCCGCGCCCGAAGCCGTCGCGCAGGTCGCTCAGATCGCTGCCGTCGCCGGCCAGGCTCGAAACGGCGGCGAGCGATTCCGCCTCGAACACCGCCTTTTCCAGGCCGGCCACCGCGGCCGTGCCGGCGGGATCGCCGGCGAACCACTGCCGCGCCCAGCCGTGGCGCACCAGCCGGCGGGCGAAGGACGGCGTCACCTCGTCGAGCGCGGTGTTGCCATCCGGCCGGTCGAGCCGGATCAGCACGTCCTTGAGCGCCATCCGCCCGCTGGCATCCAGCGGGGTGGCGTCGAGCCGGGCGTTCACCTGCGCGATCGCCTGCGTGATCGCCTGCCGCTGACCGCTGCGATCGGCGGCTTCGACCTTCAGCTTCTTCAAGGTCGCCTTGCTGGTGACGATCACCGTGTCGTTGCGCAGGCTGGGCCCGGTCAGGATGCCCGTCTGCAGGGTCAGCCCCTGGGCCGGCAGCCCGGCGGCCTTGGCGCGATCGGCCAGGGCCGGCAAGGCGGCGAGCACCTCGGCGCGCCGCTCCTCGACCAGGGAACGCGGCACCCGGATCGGCCCGATCACGGTGGCAAGCAGGGGATCCTGGCTGCCGGCCTCGATGCCGGCCACCACCGCCGAGGCCGCGCCCTCGGTCCAGCGCACCTCGTCCCCGACCCGGACGATCCCTGCATGCTTCGGCAGCTTGCCGATCAGATCCGCAGCCACTGCGGCAGGATCCGATTTTGCCGCTGCGACGGCTGCGCTATCTCCGGCCGCAAGCCGGCAACCCAGGATGAGGATGGCGAAAAGCACGAAAAGACGTGGGGACATGGCAGCTCCGGTGCGCCGCGATGCTGGCGCCGAGAACCCATATGCCAGAGCGAGTTGCGCCGGGTCGCCGCAGCGTGCAGGACGGTGGTGCCTGTCGCGCCCGGTTATTCGCCGCGGAACAGCCGATCCGCCAGGCGCGGGTCGAGGTCGGGAACCTTGGCGATGCGCGCGGCGGTGGCCTCGATGTCGTAGGACACGCGGCGGAAGTAGACGGCATCGCCGGAGAACAACGTGTAGCAGGCGCGCGGATCGCGGTCGCGCGGCTGGCCGACCGAACCGACGTTGATCAGGTAGCGGCCATCGCGCACGTCGAAGCCGGAAGCGAGTTCGCTCGCGGCCAGGAAGCAGCGGTCCTCGGTGAAGACGCCGGGCTTGTGGGTGTGGCCGACGAAGCACAGGTGCTTGAAGCCGGCGAAGATCTGCTCCAGCTTCTCGGGGTCGGCGCCTTCCCAGAGATCGCTTTCGAGCACGTATTCCATCACCGGATCGCGCGGGCTGCCGTGTACGAGCAGCACCTCCGGCAGATCGTGGCGGTTGGGCAGGTGCTCGATGAGGTCGAGCAGGGCCTTGCGCTTGGCCACCGGTTCGACGGCGGTGATCACCCGGCGCGTCCATTCGATCGCCCGTTTCGCCCCGGTGTGGAAGCCGTAGGCGCCGAACAGCAGGGCGTGCTCATGGTTGCCCATCAGCACCAGCTTGCAGCGGGACGCGACCAGATCGAGGCATTCGACCGGATCCGGGCCGTAACCGATCACGTCGCCCAGGCAGTAGATGCGGTCGACCGTGCCCAGGCTGTCGATGTCGGCGAACACCGCCTCGAGCGCCGACTGGTTGGCGTGGATGTCGGAGATGAACGCGATCATGGCAGCGGTTCCCCTGGCTGCGTTGGCGTCGGCTGCGCCGCGTGCGCCTCGGATTCCAGACGTCGTGCCCGCATTTCCGTGGCCCGGCGCCAGGACGAGGCGGTCTCGGTCAGGCTGCCGGCCTCGGGGGCGGGGCCGATCGCGGCGTGGTAGAACGCGAGCGCTGCGGTGCCGACCTCGGTCAGGCCGAAACGGGCCTCGGCGCTGGCGCGGGCGGCGGCGCCGATGGTGCGGCGATTGACCTCGTCCGCGAGGTGGCGCAGGGCGGAGGCGAAGGCGGCGGCGTCGCCGGCCGGCACGATCAGGGCGCTCTCGCCATCGCGCACGAGTTCGCTCAGACCACCCACCCCGACCGCGATGATCGGACGCGCCTCGGCCATCGCCTGGATGGCGGCCAGCAAGGGGCGTTCGCACGCGTCCGGCCGCACCAGCACGTCGCAGCGCCCGACCAGGTCGATCGCGCCGTTGCCGACCGCGAGCACCACCTGCCCCCCGACGCCGAGGCCGGTAGCGAGCTGCTGCACGCGCCGCGCCGAGGATTCATCCGCGACCGCCGCGACGATGCGCGCCTGCACACCTTCGCGGCGGACCTGCTCCACCGCCTCGAACAGGGCGGGCAGACCGGAATCCTGGCCCAATGCCGCCTCGACCCCGACCACCAGGCGGCCGTCGGCCGGACGCCGGGTGGCGGCGGCGGCGAGATCGACCCCGCACGGCAGGACGCCGACCCGATCGCGGTCGAGGCCGACCTCGGCCACCCAGTGCGAACGATGGAATTCGGTGGGGACCAGCAGCCATTTCAGGAGCGGATCCCGCACCATCCGCTGCGCCTGGGGATCGACCAGGCGGTGGATCGACGCCAGCGCCGGCAGGCGCAACCGGCGCGCCAGCCCGAGCGCGAGCGGCACCTGCGCCAGGCCGTGCGCGTGGATGAGATCGGGCACCCAGGTGCCGACCTTCGCCAGGAAGCGTGCGCGCCCACCCAGCCACCACGCCAGCCGGCTCTTCGCCCAGGAAAAGGATTCGATGCCCTCGCTCACCACGGGCAGGCCGGGTTCGGCTGCCGCGATCGCCTGGGGATGGCCGGAGGTGTGCAGCCAGCGCGCGAGCAGCCCCGCCGCGAGGGTTTCAGGATCGGCCGAACGCGCCGGCACCAGATGCAGCACCCGCACCGCGATCATGGCGTTCGGGAGCGGAGGCGTGCCGGGATGGCGGCCGGCTCCGACTCGTCTGCTGCGCCACCCGCCACCACGTAGGCCCCGGCGAACCAGGCGCCGAGGTCGCGCAGGCGGCAGTGGTCGGTGCAGAACGGGAAGGTCGCGGGGCGATGATCGGCAACGGTCGCGATCGGCTTCCCGCAGACGGGACACGGCAGGGAATCGGCCATGGAATGCGGCATGGTCGACGGATTCACCGCCGGGCAAGGGGGTCCGAACGGGTCCACCCGGGACGCCGCAAAAGCCGGTTGTCCTACGGGATCACCGGATCGGCACCGGGGACATCAGGTAGCAGGTCTGCCCATTCCCCCGCACGCCTTTGCGGAAACCGTTCTTCGACCAAGCATCGACCTTCCACTTGCCGCCATCGGGATCGCTCCGGGTCCAGGCACCGGGCGGCGCGGCGAATGCCCGCTGATCCCAGTCCCAGGCCGCGCAGGTGGTGGTGACCAGATTCCAACGGGCAATGAGGTTCTTGCCATCCTCAGCGGCATCGGTCCAGGATCGCTCCGCACCCCCGGACAGCACCGGGTCGGGACCGGTCACACCCAGGCTCAGGTAGGCCTCCCAAGCCGCTCCATAATCGCGCTTGAGCGTCTTCATGAGCAAATCCCTGCCACCCAGCATCCGATCCGACGTCAGGACCACGGGATCCGGACTCTGGACCGACTGGGTCCCAATCCATCTGCCCTGTGGCTTGGAGAATGCGACCAGATGTTTTTCGTTATCATCATCAAAATCATATCTGGGCGCGATGAACGCGCTGAATCCGAGTACCAGGGCTCCGCCCCAACGGTCGTTCCAGGGCTGATTCCGATTGCGCTGGCTGCGGTAGGATTCAGCCCCGCTGGCACCAGGGGCGATCTGGCTGGACATCGCAAGCAACCGCAACGTCGACAGCGGCGACATCACGTCTACCGATCGGGCCAGTTCCAGATAGGCAGGTGCCAGCGTCTGTCCATCCGATTGCAGCCGGGGAACCGGATTACCGATGAGATCGGTCCAGGTCGCGGCTGGCAACGGATCCGTCGGCGGCAGCAGACCCTCCTTCTGCTCCACAGCCACGAGACCTTCAAAACGTCGCACGATCTTGCCCCCCCATGGGAACGGCCAGAGGACCGGCTTCTTTCCTAGGAGCGGCCAGTCGCTGGCTTGCCAGGATCGATTGATAAAAACCTTTCCCCCTACTGGAAGCAAGGCATCTACCTTGGTCTGGATGAGATTAGGCCAGCGATCCTTGAATGCCTGGGTGGGCCAAGGTGTTCCCCCCGTCGGCAGAACCTCAAATGTCGCATCCAGGGTTTCTCCCAGTGGTGAATTTCTGGCATCGTATGGCTCGAAGGTGACCTTGACATTAAAAACGGGATTCGGGTAAGTTAGGGGACTCATGTTCGGTACATCGGCATAATGGTCCGCCATCCAACCGATACCGACGCTGATCGGATTCTCTGGCAGACCGCCCGTACAGGCCCTCACATCCTGCCGCGTGTTGAGCATTCGATTGCGGAAGGTGATCACATCCTCCAACCGGCTCGACGTCACCCGGTAGGCATCCTTGAAGGCCTGGGAATAGCCGGTCTTTTGGGCCCGAGCATAGGCCTCATAACGGGTACCAAGGTTGGGAGGCAGATAGTCACGGGTCGGAGTCGCCAGATCCAGACCGCAACCCGCAGGGGGCTTCGCCGTCAGGCGCAGCAGCACCTCGCGCAGCGAGGCGAAGCGGAGTTCGGTGGCATTGGCACCGTTGATGATGCCCAAGGTCCGATCCTCACCCGCGCGGTACAGCATGAGACCGGAGACGATCTGTTCCGACCGACGCCGCAGCACGGTCTGATTGACCATGTCGGTGAAGGCCGGAACCCCCACCAGCAGCAGCAGCGATGACAGCACGAGGATAATGGTGATCACGACCAGCATCTCGACCAGGGTGAACCCGATGCTTCCCCCTGGGCGCCGCACGCCCCCGCCAGGGGCGACCCGATGCGTGCATCCCGGCCTGGTGGACCCTGCGTACGGCCAGGGCGTCGCCATACGCGTCCTCCTGCCGACTGAATCCGGCGCTACGGAAAGCCCGTTGCAGGCGCCAGTCATCATGGCGCGTGTGCACAGGGCTCGCGCACCGGCAACTGGCGCGTCCGCGCCCCGTAGCGCCGGCTTCAGCCGGCCCGGACGGCGGGCTTCAGCCCGCCAGGCTTCAACCCGCCAACCATGGCCGTGTCGACTCTGGGCCGACTGAAGCCGCCCCTCCTTGCCGGCTGAAGCCGGCGCTACGGCGAGCCCGTTGCAAGCGTCGGTCATCACGGCGCGAGTGCTCACCATCGGGGTGGCTCCTTCTCCAGGCGCATGAGCCAGCGGATGGTCCCGCCGAAGTTCGGGAAATAGCCGGGATTCCTCCCGATCGTGGTGCGATGAAGATAGGTCGGGATGCTGGTTTCGGGAACCGTGGCGCTGCTCGGGGTGTGTTCGTAATCGGCATCGTACCCAGGCACGGCCGCCGTCCATTCCAGGCGGTACCAGAAGATCCGCTCGGTGGAACGCAGGGCGATGAACGATTCGAGATCGGTGAACAGGCCGCTGGTGCGGGCGTTGTCCGGATCATGGCCGCGATCGGTCGTGGAACGCGTCCGATCGCCATTGAGGTAGTCCCGGCCGTCCTCCCAGAACCGGTAGCCCCGGGTGGCCCCGGCCCCGACGGTGACGATGAAGACCCCATGGCCCTTGAGCGGAACCGTGTCGTACCAGGGGTCGCCATTGCCATCGTGATCATCGGTGGTTTCCCGGTAGATGCGGAACCACGCCCGGCCCAGGGTCTCGGCACGCGGCACCTGGATGCCCTTGAGAAAGCTCTTGCTGGGATCGGCATCATCCCATTTGTCAGCCAAAGGCTGCTGTTCCAGCCCCCCGGCCTTGCCGTTGCGGCTGTTCGGTGGGGGACTCGGATAGATCGGCTGGTCCCCACCTCTCCAGGAATCGACCGGCCGATCCGTGAAATTCCCGGCCATCAGAATGGCATAATTGCGATAGTGCGCATCCATGGCCGCGGCGGGATTGACCAGCGGTGAAGCAGCTTTCGCAGGCAATTTCCCGATGTCGTCCCCATCGCGCAGGTCCGGACGGAACTCGATGGGGTTAGGGGTGAAACGCTCGCTGATCGCACCAGGGGGGCGTTCCCAGCAGAAGGCTTCGCCCCGGGTGCTCGTGCCTGGCAGTGGATAACCGGTGTAGAGCGCCGTCAGATCCTCCTGCGCGGCCGTAAGCGGACCAGGCGCACCGTGTTCGCCGACCGGTTTCTTCGCAAACGTGCTGCCCGAGGTCGCACGGACATCATTCCACCCAAAGGACTCGCCACCCCAGCCGATCCGGCTGGATTCCTGGATGTAGGAGACTGCGGCCGACAGCATGATCCTGGCCTGGGCCTCGCGCTGGGCGAATTCGGCCTCGGCGGACCCGGAACGCTGGCTGATGAGGATGGCGGTCACCACGCTCAGCAGCAGTCCGGCCAGACCGGCGACCAGGATGAGGATGGTGCCTTGCCGGATTGATGGGGAACGGATCATGGGGAGACTCCGGAATCGCCCATCGCACCGTTGCTGCGCAACCCCCAAAACCAGCGCGCCCCCCGATAGGTGCTGCCCAGCGGAACCACTTCCAGCTCATAGGTCTTGCTGCTCGCCATGCGGTTGAGGCAGATCCTGATCTTGACCCGGTCATAGCCCATCTGATTGAAGCGCAGCACCTCCTGTCGCAGCGACAGGTTCGTGCCATCGCTGACCGGTCCGCGCGGATCGGACGGTTGCGCGGGCAGGATGCCGGTGGACACCCGATGTCGCGCTTCCATGACACCAAGATCACCATACTCCAATTTATCATAGGTAGCTTCATCACCATTGGCGTTTATCATCATAAGGTCACTCGATTTCCTATCTGCCTGGTTCATCAAGCGATATGGCCGCATGACCACCCCATTGAGCAGGCTGGTCTCATCCCAGGCGGCGGCATATTCGGGCGGTTTCTTGGGATCATTGGTCGCGAACACCGCCTGGGGATTCCAGAAACCGCGCACGGGGTACAGCGCCCGGCGAACCGTCATCCCCACTGAACCGTCAAGACTGGCGATGTAGTCGACCGGGCTGCACAGCAGCCACTGACCGTTGTCATTGCCAATCGACAGCAAGGTGCTGTCCCACTGGGTGCCGCTGAGGAATTCCACCCGGCACTGCCGGGCGTTTGCCGGAGCCCCCAGGGTGACATCGTAACTGGCGGGGGCGGGGGACGAATTCTCGCCAAGCACCGGCAAACCAGGAGTGCCATGTTTCGGTACGGCATCAGATGACTTGCGGTGCAAGGCCCCCGTATCCGGGGTGAGCGACCAGGGTGGTTCGCCCCAGCCCCAGCGGTTCGATGCCCATTCGCTGCTGGGCCGGGCCCGATTGACCGGGGCGGTGACCGGAAAGACCAGGGTGCCGGGGGATCCGTAGGCGGCCACCCCCAGATGGCCCACCCAGCGGTAGATGCGCAGCAGCGCCTGCTGGACATCCTCGCTTTTCATGGCGGGATTGGCTTCCAGCGCCAACGCACGGTCGAGGTTCGAGACGGAGGCAAAATCCCCATGCAGGTGCCAGGCCTCCCAGCCTGCTGGAATCGTTGCGACAAAAGGATTTAAATTTCTGCCCTGATTATCTGCGACAAAAGAGCTTCGCCCAGCCAGATCAAGCCCCGAGCTCAAAATCCTGCCACCCGGATCCCAGACTAGCTTGATTGAACCGACCACGGGATCGAGCCCATACCGCACCGGTGACACGGTCCTGACCGTGCCGTTCAGGTCGATGCTGGTATGCAGATGGACGCCCGTCAGGGCTGGTCCGTAATACCAGGATCGCTCATCCCCGGGCAGGACATCGGCCCCATTCGTCTTGTAGAGCGCGTGGGCGACCCGCATTGGGCGGAACAGGCGCTTGTTCGCGGCATGATCACGGGATCCGGTGCCATCTTCGATTTCTGCCGACATGTATCCGCGCATGAAAGGGAAGTCCGGGTCGGCATGGGACGACCAGGTATCTGCCTCACGCAAGGCCAAGGTCAGGCCCCCAACCAGGGCGGAGTTCTCCTCGACGGCGTCCTGCAGGATCCGTGCCGACTGGGTCGCGCTGCGCACGGCATAGAAAGCCATCAGGGCGATGCCCGCCGCCAACGGCACGGCAACGACCAGTTCGACCAGGGTCAAGCCGGCAGTCGCTCGAGCGTCCATGACCGATGGAGACGGATGACAAACAGGCATGGGACTCATCTCCGGGTGGATAGGGGCATTACCGGATCATAATAGATGAACCGACCGACCTCACGCGCCCGCAGGCGGGTATTCACCGGGGTCGGACCCCAGCTCAGCACCCCGTTGCCATCCCGATCGGCGCCGAACCTGCCCATATTGGCATAGAACCAAAAACCTCTCGCGTCGCCGGAATCATCGGGCGTAACCCACCCTGCTGAAGCCCACCGTCCGATGGGCATGTATTGCAAACCAAGGTCTCCGCGACTGTCGAAGACCCAGCCACCACTATAGATCGAATGATGGCTGGGCTTGGGATTCGCGACCGTCCGGTCCCGGGCGTTGTTGAGCCAGCACAGCATCCGCTCGGGATTATAGCGGCTGCGCCTGGGGTCGCCCCGTTCGATTCCGCTCAGGAAATATGGCGCATCAATATTGTTTTTTTGCAAAGACAAAGGCGCCATGGAGAGATCCACCGGATCGGACGGGACGGTTTCACTATCCTGGTAGGATTTCCAATCGACCTGCCAGAAGACCAGTTGCCGGCAACGATCGGCAATCTTGAAGGGCTCGAAATGCCAGGCATGGGATTGGTCCAAGGTGAGGTTGCCCTTCGCATCAGGTGCCTGGCCGAGGGGATAACGCAGTCGGGGTGGATTCGCCGTCGTGTACCACTTGGGCTTCAGGCTATCTGCCGTGGGAAGATAGGCCGGCTGCCTCATGATCTGACTCGGGGAAAAGTTCTCCACGGTCTTGTCCCACCAGGTCGGAATCAGCGCCGGCAATCCTTGCGGATGGCCATGCAGATGACTGAGCACCATTGCGCCAGTGACGGCCTCCTGCAATCCTGGAGGATAGTTGCTCACCCCATCCATGATCACGGGTCCGCATCGGAGAATATCCTTGTAGGCCTTGGCCTGCTCCTGTTCGATCCACTCAGCTTTCGTCTTCGGCACCGTTCCGGTCGCATAGGGAGGAACGCTGCGATTGCCATTCGCATCCCGGACCGGCGAGTTCAAGTAGGTGCTATCCAGGTGATTGTTGGCTGAATACAACGACTCCGAGCTGGACATCTGCGTGCCGAGCAGGAACAGGGCAGGGAACGCAGCCTCCCCGGTCCAGCCGATTGGAGGGTAATCGCTCCAGTCGACTTCTTTGGAGCCATCCCGTTCGGGTTTGGGTCGGAAGGCAGCGCCAGTCTTGCTGCTATCCCAGGGATTGCGGAAGAGATCCGCAAAGAACAGCGGTCGATGCCAGGCTGTCTGGCTGTTGGCCGGCTTGGGAACGATGAAGTCGGCCGGATAGCGGTTGGTGTACTTCATCACCCAGGCCATGCAGGTGCGCATCGCGTTCTTGGCCATGCGGAGATCATCGCACTCGACCGGGATGCTGCGTGCCGGCACGTATTCAGCTTCGATGGGTCCGCACAGGACATCGTCATTAGACCAGGCGTCCCCGCCCTGGTCTCCCTTCCAGAGACTGGTATCGGCGATCTCTTCGAGCTTCCAGATAGCGAATGGCTTGAGCTGGTAGAAATCGGTGGTCTTCGGCGTGTCCTTCTTCCCGACCGGCGCCAGCACCCGCCACGAGAACTTCTGATTTCCCCAGCAATCAAAGGCACCTTCCTGGGCGTAGGGAGGCGGATTCGGGTTGACCACGGCATCATCATTCATTCCATCTGGTATCGCCACCGCATTGATGCCCGGGTCGAGATCCTGACCATAGCCCTCAGGCCCCCATCGTCCCGGCCTCCATTTATCACCATCCTTCGTACCGGTGGCAGCATATGGATCCTTTTCAGGTGACGCTGGACCGGGTGCGTTGGGCACAGGTTCCCACTCCATCCTTTTCGCAACCGAATTCCAAACCGCGTTCGGCCGACCACGTTTCTGATGGTCCCGATAGAAGGTTCCGCCTTCGAAGAACCTCCGGACCTTGATCCCATTGCCCTTTCCGTCCAAGGAGAGCCGACTGTCATCCGGAGCATCAATGGTGACCGGGAGCGGATCTGCTGGATCCAGAATGAATGTTCCTTGGGTTAACCTGTCTGGCATGCGATCGAAATTATCCGTGAGCATCGACCAGATCTTGCCCTTGCTGTAGGACTCCGCGCTGACGGAGCCGGCAGCGGCCGGCGTCGTGGACGGGGCCGTCGTCTCGCACCAAGGTTGAGTAGTGGGATTCGCTGCACAGTCATCCTTGCCTACGATTTTCGGGTCGAAATCCGATTTTTTCTCGCAATACATCGGATGGGCCAGATAGAAGGTCTCCTGCCCGAACTTGCGGTAATACCGTTTCCGCACATTCTTGCCTGGATCCTTCGAATCCGGCGCATCCGATGAGGCATGCAGATCCCTCAGGTGGTCAGGATTGAGGGAATTCTGATTGTCGACAAACGGCGGTCGGTATCCAGTGACCTGCATCGCCGCATGCGCGAGGTAGTTCAGGGCAAGCACTTGGGCCGGATGGATGTCGGACGATTTCTCGGGCGGGGGAACGAACTCCAGCAATGGGTTCTGATCCGTCGGCAGAACGCTGGCCTTGTCGGCGACATTCGGATCGGCGGCAAGCACCGCTGCGACATCTTCTGCGGTTCCCAGCAACCGGGCTTCGGCGGTATGGATGGAAGTCCCCATCTTCACCTTCGCCCAGAGGGCAAGCGCAGCGGTGCGGTACATCACCCGGCGTTCCAGGCTGGGCATGCCCAGGCGGATCTGCTCCAGGCGATTCCCAGGAAACGGCTCATGATCCTCGTACAGGATATCAGTCCCCCGCAGACCCTTCGCCTTGCCAAGCCCGTTGGGCGGAGCGGGAAGACCCATGAAGGAAAAACGAGGCGCCGGGGCCGTGGAGGGTGGGTCAAGCTGCCAAACAGATGGCCCCGCCGGGACGCGGCGCGTCGGACGCGGCCAGACGTAGGTGGTCTGATGATGACGCTGTCCGCTGATGTCCGTCCATTCCTGCTCGATGGTCGGCCAGGGGTTGATCGGCTCCTCTTTGTAGGGAGTCACCCAACTTCCCGAAGGCGGCTTGGGGGGATCTGCCGGAGGTGGGGGTGGGGGAAGTGGACCGATGAGATCGACCGGCGACAGTTGCACGGCTATGCGATTCCAGTGCCAATGCAGCAGCCGGCGGAACTCGGGTGCTCCGACGACCCAGGGCGACCAGCGATCTGCGGTCGGGATGGTATCCCAGGGCACAGGAGAATCGGGAATCTTCAGGAGCGATTTCTGGTCCGCAGGCGATCCCCATTCGCCCCGCAGCAGGGCATCACGCTTGGCGCGATCAGTCAACTGCGACAACTCGAGAAAGGCCTGCCATTCCCAATTCGAAGCGTCGGTGAATTCCCCTTGGACGCGGCCTGTCGTATAATTTCCGTTTCTCGCATGGGCCTCGCTGTGCCAAAGATATTTCTGATACGCCGCCCCACCGCCCAGCGTCGGAGTCCATCCCCACCGATCCGTGCGCAGGGCGAACAGGGTTCCTGCCAGACCGTATCCGTCCTCCTTCAGTTGGCGGCGGTAGACCGGCTGCCCAGCCCCCCCGCCCACCTCCGTCCAGCGGCGCAAGGCGACGGGGTTGCTGTAATTGATTAATTCATTAAATCCCCCGGCTATCTCCAGGTGCGCGGGCGGATAGGGGTACAGCTTGACCGGCGGTGCCATCCAGGGATGGCTGGGCAGAAGATTCTGCTGCGGTGGGCCGATGACGGCGAAGACCAGGCGTTGGAGGTCGTCCGTGGCAGCATTGCGCTTGCCAGCAATGACGGCATTGGCCTGGCCGGATCGATCCGACGGATCGAAATAGAACAGCTTGCCACCGCGATCATAGATGGACTGGATCTCGTCGTTCTGCGAATCGAGACGCCGGGCGATGGGCGTCGGCACCGGATAGCACCCGCCCAGATTGCTGCCCACCACGCGTTCGAGATCAAAGCGGCTGCTCGCCATCATCGCCGGTACTGGTTTGTAACCAATGGTGGAGATTCCCTTGGCAAGATGGCTGAATGGCTGTTCCTTGTCATAACCGGGATCATTGTTGAAGACATTGCCGCCCATTCCCTGAGGGCCGATACTCAATGTGGTGTTTGGACTTATCGGGATGCTGTACATCGCCCGGTAGTCCTCCTGCGGCTGGCTGAGCATTTCCAGCAAGGTGACCGCCTTCGCCGCAGCCAGGATGCGGTAGCGGTTGATCTGCTGGTCGCGCAGGGCGCCGCCGAGGATCACGATGGTGAAGGTGACCGCCGAGGCCAGGATGACGAGGGAGAACGCGACCTCGACCAGGGTGAAGGCGCGAGTCCCGCAGCGAACGGGCTTTCTTTCCACAGCGCCTGCCCGCAGACAGGTCGCGGCAAGGATCGCAGCGCCTGCGTAGCGGAGCGGTGTCATATCAGGCCGCATAGGCCCCCCAACGGCGACCGGCGCTGATCCCTTCCTGATCCTGCACATCGCTCATCCCCGCCTCCCGATCTCGATAAAGTCGCATGATTGCTGATTTTACTTCAGGCGTGGAGGAAGCACAAGAAGCCATGGAACGCGCCGTTCTGGGAGCAGGAGATCCCGTCCGCCCCCTCTTCCCTGCCACCTGAGGCGAACGGACTTTCCGCTTTTTCGGATCGGAATGCATGGGTCGGTTTCCCCAGATCGGGTTTCTGGCTTGACGGGTGGGTGCTACCCGGCGCGGCAACACGTCCATCCGGATGCATGATGCCTTTTCCCCAGTCCTCCGGACACGCGTCCGGTTTTGCGCCCAGAAAGTTTCATCCTGCTGGGAAATTCGGCCACAAAGTTCTTATTATCATGGACTTAACTACTTGTTGCATAAACGGAACTTAAATGGATATTTGTCTCATTCGCATGGATAAATGTCGCACCATCGGCATCTGTTCGGATTATCCCATGATCGCTGAGCTGAGGGGCGGCCTGGAGCGCTACCGTCACGCGCATGCCCTGGACTGGCAATTAGTCGGCTACCAGGATCCATCCCTCATCGCACACCGGGGCGATGACAAGCGCCTCGACGGCCTGATCCTGCGGATGAATGATCGGTTCAAAGCCATTCCGTTCGATCCGGAGCGGATGATCTGGTGCCGTGCGGAACCGCCGCCAGATCCCAGGTCTGCACGCATCTGGTTCGATGACCGGGCGGTTGGACGGATGGCAGTCTCCCACTTGCTGCAGCAAGGGTACCGCGATCTGGGCTGCCTGACCCAATGGCCTTCAGCAGGACAGCTCGGATCACGCTGGGCCCGGGAGCACGCGTTCCGGTCGATCCTGGGCGAACGCGGCATCGCCTGTTTCACCCGGGACGCGATCCCCAGCACCCTCCAGGCGCACCAGGACTGGCTGAAGGACCTGCCCCCCAGGACGGGGATGTTCTGCCATGACGATCGCACGGCGAATTTCCTCCTGAACGAACTCTACGAACTCGGACGCAGCGATGTCGGCGTCCTCGGTGCCGGGGACTTCCTGCCGACCACTGGCCTGAGCAGCATCCGGCTTTCCTGGAGCCTGCTGGGATTCCAGATCGGCCGCTACCTGCATGTCCGCTTCTCGGGTGGCGCCGCGAGCCTCGATCTGGTGCCCCCACTCGGGGTGATGGAACGTGCCAGCACCCGCACCGCCCTGCCTTCCTGGCTGGAATCCGTGCAGACCTGGATCGCCCATGCCCCCCGGCGTCGATGCCGGGTCCAGCACATCGCCGACCATCTCGGCGTCTCACGCAGCACCCTCAACCGCCGCTTCCGGAGTGAGCTCAGCCAGGACGCCCGGGATTGGCTGACGAAACAGAGGCTTGGGCTGGTCTTCGAGCACATCCTCACCCATCCTGACGAACCCATCGCCGGACTTGCCGAACGGTTCGGCTACTGCGACGACCCGCATCTGAATCGGGTGTTCCGCAAGGCGTACGGCATCTCCCCCGGGGCCCTGGCGACGGGCCTGAGATCCTGACGGATCCCGGTCTCACCCCCGGGGTTTCGCCAGCAATGGCACCATGTCGCGGCCGACGGCGGACAACTGGACGCGGAAGCGGTTGCGGGTGCGCCAGGTGAAGGTCGCGCCGGTGCGCTGGGCCTGGACGAGACCCTTCCAGGCGTCCTCGAGTTCGGCCTTCATCTGCGCCGCGTCCATGGTCGGGTGGGCGACCAGGGTGCCACCGTGGATGAGTCCGGCGACATCGTCATCGATGCGGCCGAGCATGGGCAGTTCCTGGGCCAGATCGGCGACCAGCACCGGACTGCGGTGATGCGCGAGGGCGAGGATGATCCGCCGGCCGCGTTCGCTGATCGGTTGCACGCCCATGGTGGTTCCGCCTTGGTGGCGAGAGTGCTCGCTCAGCGCCCGCAGCGCAAGCCGCTTACGGCGGACTCACCAACAGGTTGACGAACCCAGGTACGGTTCCGGTGGCCGCGAGTGATCGATCCCGAGGTGGGAACCGGACATTCGTGCGGGCCGAGGCCCGCCGATGCAGGCTCTCTCCGACAACCTGGTGGTGAACCCTCAGGATTCAGCGTCGTTCTTGCGTCGCGGCACGAAGCGCAGGCCGGAACCGGAACCGACCTCGGCGACCACGTCGGCCCTGGCGGCATCCTCGACCAGGCGGTCGTTGCACGATACCCGCGGCTGGCCCTCGGCCGGCTTGAGGCGGAGATAGCTGCCGTCGGGCTGCATGACCCTGGCCTGGGTGTTGTCGGCGAGGCAGTGGTCGAGCACGCGCGCCAGGGTGGCCTGGAGTTCCGGCGCCTCGAGCACCACCAGATCCTCGACCCGGCGGTCGAGGTTGCGGCTCATCCAGTCGGCGGAGCTGATCGCGTAGACCGGCTCGCCGGCGTTGGCGAAGTGGTAGATGCGGCTGTGTTCGAGGAAACGGCCGACGATCGAGCGCACCCGGATGCGCTCGGACAGGCCGGGCACGCCGGCGCGCAGGATGCACATGCCGCGCACGATGAGGTCGATCTCGACCCCGGCGGCGCTGGCGGCGTAGAGCTCGTCCACCATGCCCTCGTCGACCAGGGCGTTGAACTTGGCGATGATCCGCGCCGGCCGGCCCGCCTTGGCGTGCTCGGCTTCGCGGCGGATCCACTCGACGAAGCGGCGGCGCAGGTTGAGCGGCGCGACGGCGAGCCGTTCCCAGTCCGGCGGCTGGCTGTACCCGGTCAGCATGTTGAACAGGGCCGCGACATCGCGGCAGACCGCCTCGTTGGCGGTGAGGTAGCTGAGGTCGGTGTAGAGCCGCGCGGTGCGGTCGTTGTAGTTGCCGGTGCCGAGGTGGCAGTAGCGGCGGATGCCGTCTTCCTCTTTCCGGATGATGAGCAGCAGCTTCGCGTGCACCTTGTAGCCGACCAGGCCGTAGACGACGTGCGCGCCGGCCTCCTCCAGGGCGCGGGCCCAGCGGATGTTGGCGGCCTCGTCGAAGCGGGCCTTCAATTCGACCAGCACCGTGACCTGCTTGCCGGCGCGGGCGGCGCGCACCAGGGCGCGCACGAAGGGCGAATTGCCGGAGGTGCGGTAGAGCGTCTGCTTGATCGCCAGCACCTTGGGATCGTCGGCGGCGCGCTCGACGAGTTCGACCACGCGCTGGAAGCTCTGGTAGGGATGATGGATGAGCGCCTCGCGCTCGCGCAGGTAGGCGAACGGATCGTCCCATTGCGCCGGATGCAGCGGCATCGGGATCGGACGGTCGCGCAGGTCGTCGCGGCGGCCGGCAGGCAGCAGGTCGAGGCGGTCGCCGAGACCGAAGAGGAAGGTCAGGTCGAGCGGCCCATCGACCGGCACCACGTCGTTGTGGTGCAGGTCGAGCGCCTGCGCGAGCCAGTCGCCCAGCGAACGGTCGGCATCGTGCGCGACCTCCAGCCGGACGGCGTGGCCGTGGTCGCGGCTGGACAATTCCTGTTCGATCTCGGTCAGGAGGTCGTTGGCCTGGTCCTCGTCGATCTCCAGGGTGCCGTCGCGGGTGATCCGGAAGAGGCAGCGGCCGGAGATGCGGTAGCCGGGGAAGAGCCGGTCGAGGAAGGTCATCACCACGTCTTCGACCAGGGCGAAGCGGCCGGGCGCGCCGACGAGCGCGATCAGGCGGTTGCCGCCCGGCACCGCGACCAGGGCGCGACGCGGATCGGCGGCGGGTTCGTCACCGTCCTTCCACAGCGCCACCGCGACGGTGATGCCGCGGTTGACGACGACCGGGAAAGGCCGCGCCGGATCGACCGCGAGCGGGGTGAGGATGGGTTCGAGCTGGTCGCGGTAGTACACGCGCAGCGATTCGCGGTCGGTCTCGGTCCATTCCGCCGGCGGCACCAGGGTGAAGCCTTCTTTCTTCAGGAGCGGGACGATCTGCGCACGCCAGCAGAGGTACTGCGCCTCGACCATGGCGCGGATCTGGGCCCGGATCGGCGTCACCTGGCGCCGGGCCTCCTGGGTCAGCGGATCGGCCCCGGGGCCGCGCACCTGGGCGTGGATCTCGGCCAGGCGGACCATGACGAACTCGTCCAGGTTCGACGACACGATGGCGAGGAACTTGCAGCGCTCGATCAGCGGCTTGGCGGCATCCTCGGCTTCCTCCAGCACCCGGCGGTTGAAGGCGAGCCAGCTCAGCTCGCGCACGATGTAGCGTTCGATCCCGGGGGCGGCCGCCGGCGCGGGCGCGGCGGCGCGCGGCTCGCGGCGGAAGATGCTGGTGGTGTTCTTGACCTTCTTCATGGGACGGTCCTCTTTGCGTCTAGGATCATCCTGAACCTCTCGATCGAGCCCCGCATTTTGGGGCAAGTTGCCACAGGTAAACGGGTTGGTGGATTCCCCGTCGCCACCAATCGGGTGAAGTAATCTAATTGGCCTTCCCCAGTTTGAACGCGGTCTGCACCAACCATCTTCGAAACTGCTGAACAAACCAATCCCTGCAAAAATCGCAAGAGTGCCCCAGATGCAAGGCGGGAGGAAGGAGTGTGGCAGCGCCACATGACTGACGACCAACGCAGCAGGTGGGGCGCTATTGCGATTTTTGGGATCATCGTTCCACCCGGGGGACGACGCGGACTTCCAACCCGAAGACATCGCGGAACAGGCCCGCCTTCTGCCCGATCGACCACTGTTCGAGCGCGACCTGGCGGCGGTCGACATGGATGAGCAGGGAGCTGGCGACCACCTCGCAGCGGATGCTGCGGATGAGCTGGGTGCGCTCGACATCCAGGCCATAGGCCAGGCGCAGGATCGCGGCCAGGCCCGAGACCCGCACGCGGTCGGAACGCGACAGGGCCTGGAAGGCGCCGTGGTGCGATTGCGGCGCCGAGCGGCGGTGGTAGCGCGCGACCTGCGCCACCACGGTCTTCTCGATCCCGGTCAGCCCGGCGATGTCGGTGGCTTCGAGCAGATACAGGGTGTGCTTGTGGCGGTTGCGCACGTTGACGAACGCGCCGATGTCGTGCACCAGGGCGCTGAACTGGAGGAGCACCCGTTCGCGCGGGCCGAAACCGTGGATGGCGCTGGTCTGGTCGAAGATCTGCACCGCCAGGCTGGCGGTGTTCTCGGCGTATTCCGCATTGCCGCCGTAGCGCGCGACGAGCTGGCGCGCCTCGGCCAGAAGATGGTCGGCATCCAGGTGGTGCGGCCCCTGCGCGCCCGGCAGGAGGTCGGCCAGCAGGCCGTGGCGCAGGCTGATCTGCGGCACCAGGATGCGCGCCGCGCCGGTCTCGGCGCACAGATGCTGGATGAAGCTCGCGGCCGGCAGCAGCACCGCCGCCTCGTGTTCGTTGCAGCCGCACGCCTCGGCGCGCTGCGACGGGGTGGCCTCGCGCATGCGCAGCAGCCAGGCGCGGATGCAGGCGGCATCGAGCGGCTGGTGCATCCAGCCGCCCTCGGGCATGTCGCTGCCGGAGGCGAGCGAGCACAGCCGGCGCACCACCGAACCGGTCACCGCGATGCGGTCGGCGCCGCGCTGCGGCAGCCGCGACAGCACCATGCGCGCCGCACCGAGGGCGAAGCGGTCGATCGCGACGCTGAAATCCACCGAATCCTTGAGGTTGCGGAACTGGTCCCAGACCCGGTGCGTGCCGTAGTGCTCGTCCACCGAATGCGCGAGCTTGCCGTCGCGGATCAGGCTGACGCTCGACGAGCCGCCGCCGAGCTCGATCAGGAGCAGGTCGCCGTCCAGGCGCAGGTCGAGCCGGCGCGCGAGCACGCGCAGGGCCTCGAAGTAGAGCCGGGCCTCCTCCGCGCCGTCGATGACCTCGGGCGCGAGGCCGAAGCGCGCGCGCAGGCGTTCGATCAGCACGTCGGCGTTGGGCGCCTCGCGCAGGCCGGTGGTGGCGACCGCGCGGAAGCGGTCGCAGCCATAGCCCTTGGCCGCCGCGAGGATGCCGGCGAAGGCCTCCACGACCGCATCGAGCGAGGCGCGCGGGAGCAGGCGGCCGGTGAAGCCGGCGGTGAGTTCGACCGGATACGCGAGGTCTTCCAGGATGCGCGCCTCGCCGCCCGTGATCTCGGCGATGAAGCCGCGCACCGACGAGGTGCCGCAGTCGATCAGGCAGGCATGCCAGGCCCTGGCGCTTACGGGGGGCGCGGCGCCTGCCGACTGGACCGGATCGAGGCCGACATCGGTGCCCATGTCATCCCCCGGCACCGGCGAGCACGGCGGCGCCGATCGCCACCGCGTCGTCGCCGAGTTTCGCCAGGCGCAGATCGGGCACGACCCGGCGGTAGAGGGCGCACGAACCTTTGAGCTGCCGGCGCACCAGCGGCACGAGGTCGCGGCCCAGGGCCTCCATCACCCCGCCGCCCAGGACGTAGACGTCGGGATCGACCGCATTGCCGATCACCTGCATGCCCCAGGCGAGCCCGGCCGAGGCATGGTTGAGCGCGGCCCGCGTCGCCGGGCAGCCGGCGCGGAAGGCGCGGTGCAGCTCGCCGGACTTCACCGTCGCCCCGCCGACCGGGATCCTGCCGCCGGCGAAGGCATCGAGCTTGCAGGGGATCTTGCGCCGCACCGCCTCGCTGATCAGGCGCACGATGCCGGTCTTCGACGCCACGGTTTCCAGGCAGCCGCGATTGCCGCAGCCGCACGGCGCGTCGCCGAAGGGCGCCGGGATGTGGCCGAACTCGCCGCCGAACCCATGCGCGCCATTGATGACGATGCCATCCACCACGACCGCGCCGCCGAGACCGGTGCCGACGAAGAACATCGCCGCCGAGGCGACCCCGGCCGCCGCGCCATAGGTGGTCTCGCCGAGCGCGCCGCAGTTCACATCGTTGCCGAGCACGACCGGCGTGCCCAGGCGCTTGCCGACATCGGCGGCGACCGGCGATTTCTTCCAGCCCAGATTGGCGGCGAAGAGCAGGTTGCCGTCGCGGTCGACCGGCCCGGGCACGCCCAGGCCGACCCGGCCGATCTTGTCGAACCGCACTCCGGCGTCATCCGCCGCCCCCAGCGCGACCTCGGCGATACGCTTGACCACCTTGGCATAGCCCTTGTCGGCCTTGGTCGGCAGCCGGGCGGAGCCGATCACCGCGCCGTGACGGTCGATGACGACGGCATGGATCTTGGTGCCGCCAAGGTCGATGCCGAGACGGTAGGGAGTCGGTTTGGAGGCCATGGGTGGGGCGAGGGTTCGAGCCAGCCTGGGGAGTCAAGTTCAGCCTTGATGAAGGCGGATTTCGCGCTGGGGAACGCGGCTCCTGCACAGCGGCGCAACAGTTGCCCGGCTCCATAGCTGCATGACGATGCAAACCGGCAAAGAAACGGCAAATGCACCCATCCTTACCACTGCTTGACCTCCTCGACGCCATCACCGAGGCCCGCGTGGCCCAGCCGCAGCTCCGGCTGTCGGTGCTCTCCGCGCTCCGCCTGGCGCAGGGGGCCGGGCATCTCACCGGCGGCCGCCTGATCACCCTGCGGCACGATGGCGCGGTGCGCGAGATCATCAGCCACGGCGTCGCGAGCCAGGACGAGACCGCTGACCGGGCCATGGCAGCAGCCGCCGTCAGCAGCCACCAGCCGGTACGCCCGCCGGAAGGCCAGACCGGTCCCACCGCCTGGCCGCTGGGCAAGGACAAGCGCATCCACGGGGTGCTGATCCTCGACGGCGCCGACCCGGTGGTGGGGGCGCTGCTCGCCGATCTCATCCTGCAGT
The DNA here is from genome assembly GCA_964654285.1 of uncultured Candidatus Kuenenia sp. Lineage (GTDB taxonomy): Bacteria > Planctomycetota > UBA11346 > UBA11346 > UBA11346 > BJHQ01. The sequence continues at coordinate 80,294 of CAZZJC010000001.1, read as the reverse complement.
GGTGCGCCCTGGCCGAGTTCGTGAATCTGGAAAAAGAGGAGCTGATCGACGAGAACTACCAGTTGCGCGAGGAGATCCGGCAGCAGTTCAGCGAACGCAACATCGTCGCCGTGTCGGGCGCGTTCCGCCATGTCCTCGACAATGCGAAGCGGGTGGCGGCGTCGAACGCCACCGTGCTGATCGAAGGCGAGACCGGCACCGGCAAGGAGATGGTCGCGCGGCTCATCCACGACCATTCCCAGCGCGCCAACGGCCCATTCGTCGCGATCAACTGCGGATCGCTCTCGGAATCGCTGCTCGAATCCGAGCTCTTCGGCCACGTCAAAGGCGCCTTCACCGGCGCGGTGAACGACCGCAAGGGCAGGTTCGAGGCCGCCCATGGCGGCACCATCTTCCTCGACGAGATCGGCGAGGTGTCCCCGGCGATGCAGGTGCGGCTGCTGCGCGTCCTGCAGGAGATGGAGGTCGAACGCGTCGGCGACAACAAGGTGCGAAAGCTCGACGTGCGGGTGGTCGCCGCGACCAACCGCCACCTCGAGACCGAGATCGGCAAGGGCACCTTCCGCGCCGACCTGTACTACCGCCTCAACGTGGTCTACCTGCACATCCCCCCGCTGCGTTCGCGCAGCGAGGACATCCCGCACCTGGTCGAGCGCTTCCTCAGCACGTTCTGCCAGCGCAACGCCAAGTACATCGAGGCCGTCTCCCGCGAGGTGCTCGACACCCTGCGCAGCTACCCCTGGCCGGGCAACGTGCGCGAGCTGGAGAACTGCATCGAGAAGATGGTGGTCATGGCCCCCGGCAAGGAGCTGACCCCGGATCTCCTGCCGATGGCCGTCGCCGCCTTCGATCCGCACCAGGAGACCGATCGCCCGCACGGGATGGCGAGCTTCGAGCTGCGCCTGAAGGCCTGGTGCCAGGCCGAGGTCCACGCCGCGCGCGAACGCGACGCCACCGACCTCTACGACGTGGTGCGCGCCAAGTGGGACCGCCACCTGCTCGAAGCGACCCTCGATTCCTTCCAGGGCAACAAGAGCAAGGCCGCGCGCATGCTCGGCCTCTCGCGCAACACCCTCGCCGCCCGCCTGGGCGAACTGAGCATCGTCAAGCGGGAGTGGGCGGTGGAGTAGGCCTCCCGCCCACCGGAGGTTTCCGCTGGTGCAGGCCCGTGGTGGATTGCCGCCGCTGCGCCGGTCCGCATCATCCCGCCCATGTCCGGAGCCGACGGCAGCGCGCGGGATGGCGATTATCCGATGGTCGGGGAGACCCTCGGCCTGTGGAAGCTGGTCGGCGGACTGGGCCGCGGCGGCATGGGCGAGGTCTACGAGGCCGAGTACGACTACCTGCACCTGCTGTCGACCCGCTATCCGCACGAGGATCGCGACATCATCCGCAAGGAACTGGCCGAACTGCCGCGCGTCGAGCAGGCCAAGCTCGCGGGCGAGATGTACGGTTCTCCCCTGCCGGCCGACGCGCGCTTCGCGATCAAGGTCTGCAATGCGCGCAGCGGCACCCCGGGGCACCGCCGCTTCCTGCAGGAGGCCGAAGTCGCGCAGCGCCTGGGCGACCACCCCTACATCGTGACGGTGCACGCCATCCACGGCGGTGGCGACGGGCTGGGCCAGATCGCGCGCCGGCTCGAACTCGACCGCGGCAAGCACCGCGACGTCGCCTTCATGGTCATGGATCTGGCGGTGCGGACCTACGACCACTCGCGCCTGTCGATCGGCGAGGCGGTGCACATCGTGCGCTGCATCGCGACCGCGCTCGACCACGCGCACTCGCGCGGCATCGTGCACCGCGATCTCAAGCCCGAGAACATCCTCGGCAGCGTCGAGCATCCGCTCCTCACCGACTTCGGCATCGCCAAGGAGATCGACCAGACCGAAGGCCTGACCCGCACCGGCCAGATCATCGGCACCCTCGACTACATGTCGCCCGAGCAGGCCACCGACGCCAAGCGCGTCGACCACCGCAGCGACATCTATTCCCTGGGCGTCGTGCTGTACGAGTTCGCGACCCAGGGCCGGCTGCCGTATTCGCACAAGCTGGACCGCGATTCCTGCCTGACCGCGATCCGCAGCGAGCAGACCGAGCCCAAGTGGCCGCGCGAGCACACCCGCGTCTTCCCGCCCGGCCTCGAACGCATCATCCTCAAGGCGATGTCGCATCGCATGGAGGACCGCTACCAGGCGATGAGCGAGTTCATCACCGACCTCGACCGCTACACGCGCGGGGAATGGATCACCTTCTGGGGCAGGGTGAAGATCCGCGCCTGGCTGCGCTATGTGGTGCGCTCGCATCCGCGCACCCTGTGGTCGCTGGTGGCCGCGATCGTGGCGGTGGTCGGCGTCACCCTCACCCTGTCGGTGCAGCAGCTGCTCGATGTCGACCGCCGGGCCTACGACAAGGATCTGGCCCAGCTCGCGCGCGATGTCGCCGAGCTCAAGCCCGCCAGCGACGGCACGCCATCGCCCCGGCAGCAGCTGGAGGAGCCAAGCGGCAAGAAGCTCAAGGATGTCCGGGTCCGGCTCGGTCTCGAACGCGGCTATCCCGATCTCAAGGCGCGGCTCGACCGGATCCTGGATGATCTCCATTCCTGGCGCCGCCTGCAGGCGCGATTCACCCCCGAACACGGCGGCGCCGCCAGGACCGAGCTCCAGAACGCGGCCGGCATCATCCAGACCAGCTGGCGCCTCGCCTCCGACGGCCAGGGCCTGGTCGTGATGGACAAGCTCGCCGTGACCCTGCCCGAATTCGGCCGGGGCACGGTGTACGTCCTGCTCGACGCCGAACTGCCGCGTCCATCCCCCGTGCCGGGCGGGGTCGAAGCGCCGGATCCCGCCAGCGGCTTCTCCCTCACCATCAGCGAAAGCACCGAACCCCGCCACCGGACGCGCTGGACGGTCGAGAACGGCAATCTGGTCTGCCGCCTGCGCGAGGACGAACGCGCGCCGATGCCGCTGCGCAGCCGGCCCCTGGATGCGCGTCGCCGCATCGCCATCGCCACCGAACTCGGCCCGAACCGCCTCCGCACCTGGATCGGCGAACCTCGGCCCGAGACCGTCCCCGTGCGCGGTCTCAACGACGGCGCCGAGGCGACCATCGAACTGAACCTGCCCAAGGATGCGGTGCTGCGCCGGATCGAGATCTGGCCGCAGGCGGGGCCGCCGTAGCCACTTCCGCCCGGTTCAGCTCTTCGGCGCCAGCTGCCGCCGGATGGCCTCGGACATCTCGGTGAGGGCGCGGCACTTGCTCTGGGCGATGGCGATCACGTTGTCGAGCAGCGGCAACAGGCGGCGGGCCTCGTCCGGGGACAGCACGCCATCGGCGATGTCCTCGGCCATGCGCTCGATCAGATTGCTGGAAAGCTGCTGGCTCGCGGCGATCGCGGTGATGCACCTGGCGATCGAGACCGCATCGGCGGTCTTCGCTACGGACGCAGCCTGGCCGAGCAGGGCTTCGACGATGGCGCTCGATCCGGTCTGGTGCAGTTCATGCCGCACCAGGCGCGCGAGCGCGGGCGGCGGCAGGCAGCCGGTGTCGCCCGCGCGGATCGCGGTCAGCCAACGATCGCCGGTCCGCCGGGCGACGCCGACGAGGATGGAAAACTCCGTGCCATTCAACTGCCGGACGGCCTTCTGGATGGCGGAAAGCAGGGGATCGGCGCGCATGGGTGCTGGATCCTTCGGCGGGGCTGGGATCTGACGGAGGATTCCGTCGGAACCAGTTTAGGCGACGGCGCGACGGAACTGGCGCCACCGGGTTGATACTCCCGCCAGAAGTGGCCTGCAACCGCTCCATATTCCCGCCTCTCCATCGAGAAGAAAGGATGCCTCCATGAACCCGTGTCCCGTCTGCCAGAAACCGACGCTCGTCGGCGCATGGCGCTGCCCGTCCTGCGGCACTTCCCTCATTCCGCGTCCGCAACCGTCCCCGTCCGCCAGTCCGACCTCGGATCGCCATCAGATCCTGGCCGGGCTTGGGATCGACCTCCTGTGGTCGCTCGGGGCGGTGGCCCTGGTCGTGATGGTCGTCTGCTTTGCCGCCGACGGTTCGATCGGTCTGGTCTGGCTGCGCGCCGGAGCGCTGTTCGCCGGCATCATGGCCGCGCTGGGCATGACCTGGCGGCGGACGCCCTACCGCAGCGAGCTGCTGTCCGCCATCCTGGCGGTCGGCGTCACCCTGACCGCGATCTACACCACCCATTGGCTGATCGTCGATCGGGGCATGAGCGCGACCAGGCAGGTCGTGGTGGATTTCGGTGAACAGACCCGGCACGCCAAGAGGAAAAGCGCAGATGACCACGCGCCGACGCAGGCGGAGCGGCAGCTGGCGAAGCAGGTGGGGCAATCCCTCAACTTGCTGCTCGGGGAGTTCTCCTGGAGCATCGTCCACCACCTGATCTGGAAGAACGGCTGGGGCGCCATCAGCACCTTGTGCGGCCTGGCGATTGCGTTCTTCCTGACCCGGGAACGCGCCCTACGGTGAGGCGGGTGGGGGGGTGTCCGGACCGGCTGGCCCCGATCCGCGCCGCGGGTCGAGGATCTCGGCCTGGACGTGCGCACCGGGTGGCAGTTTCCAGGTGCAGCGCAAGTCGCCCAGGAACTGCGCCGTCGGCGGTCGCTGCTGATCAGGACGCAGGCGGATGGCGACCGTGCCCTCGCCCAGCTTGAGCTGGAAGCGCACGACCTGGTTCTGCCAGGGTTCGAGGACGCGCTCGCCGGCGGCATTGATCAGCACCAGGCCGCGCTGATCGACCTGCAGCCTGGGACCTTCCGCGCCGTGCAGGATCCAGCAGGCGGATCCGGGCGGCAGGGCTCCGGCCCCCGCCGACCAGGTGACCCGGATCGGGATCCAGACCCCCATGCCGGGTCCGCTGCGGACGGCGGTGCCGCTGCCGGTGAAGATCGCGGTCGCCCCGGAAACCCGGAGGGCCTCTGCCGGCTCGGGAAGGAACCTTCCCCACCATCCGGCCAGCAGCCGGGCCTTCCGGCTCTGGGCATCCCGGAGTTCGCGCAGGGAGGTCCCATCAGCGGCGGGCGGCTTCTCGAGCAGTTCGCGGATGGCATCGATCCGCTCCTCGATCGCGGGGCTGAGCCAAGCCTTGTCCTTGTCGATCCGGTCCACGGTCACGAGGGCCTTCCGGTTGCCCGCCTTGGCGTCGACCTCGGCCTGGTCGAGATCCGCACCCAGCCGGGCCAGGGCGGCGGCGTCCCAGCGATGTTCCAGGTCGGTCCGCAAGGCGGCGGCCTCGGCCTGCCGGCGCTGGGCCATGGCGACCGCGCCGTTCCAGCGCATGAACAGCTGGGTCTGGGCGTCAGCGACCTCGCGCTCCAGGCGCAGGCCGCATCCGCGCAGATCAGCCAGCCCATCCTGCCAGCGACCGGCTTCGGCGTGGGCGCGGATGCGGAGGACATCGGCGTTCCAGGCCATCTGATCCAGATGGGGACGGGCGAAGCACCAGGCGACGGCGCCCAGCCCGAGGAGGAGGAGCGACGCCAGGAGCCAGCGCAGCCGACGCCGCCAGGGCGAGGGCGCATCGAGCGGCGCCCCCTGGCGCAACCGCTCGACCAGTTCCAACGCGGCGGCGGCCGACGCCGGGCGCTGGGCCGGTTCCTTGGCCATCAGGCGGACGATGAGGGCGCGCAGGCCGGGGCTGACCCCGGTGGCGGGGGGCACCGGATCCGGGAAGGTCACCGGCGTGCGGCTGTGATGGATGATGATCTCCATCGCGGTCTGGCCGTCGAACGGCGGCCGACCCACCGCCAGGGCGTAGAGCGTCGCGCCGAGGCCGTAGAGGTCGGCGCGCGGATCGGCGGTATGGGCGTCGCGCGACTGCTCCGGCGCCATGTAGTGCGGCGTGCCCAGCATCGCGCCGGTCTGGGTGGTGAAGAAGTCGGTGCCGCCGTCCTCCATCTTGTCGGGGTCGGTGCGCGACAGGCCGAGATCCGCGACCTTGAGCACGCCCCAGCCCGGTTGGCCCGCCTGGGATGGCACCGCCGTGGGCGCGGGCTTCGATCCTGACGCGCCGACGGAGACCATCCGGGTCGATTCGCCGGTCGCATCTGCGGCCAGCGGTGCCGCCGCCGGCGCCGTGGCCGACGCAGGCAGCGGCATCAGACCGGTCACCATGAGGTTGTCCGGCTTGATGTCGCGGTGGATGACCCCGCGTTCGTGGGCGTAGCGCAGCGCGTGCAGGCACTGGGCGGCGTAGTCGAGGATCTGCGCCTCGGGCAGCGGTCCGCGCTGGCGCAACAGCTGCCGCAGCGAGACGCCGTTGACCAGCTCCATGCTGAAGAACATGCGGCCGTTGGCCTCGCCGACATCGTGCACCGCGATCAGGTTCGGATGGTGCAGGCGGCCGGCGGCGCGGGCCTCGCGCAGGAAGCGTTCGCGGAAGCGGCGGTGCGACGAGAAGCGCACCGCCAGCACCTTGAAGGCGACCTGCCGGCTCATGCTCAGCTGGGTCGCGCGGTAGACCTGCCCCATGCCGCCTTCGCCGAGCAGCGCCTCGATGCGGTAGCCGGCGAGGATCACCCCGGGTGGCAGCACCGTTCCGGCGCCATCGTCAGATTCCTTGCGTGCCTTCTTGCCGACGCTGATCGGCCCTGCCGATTCGGGCATGGTCTTGGCCGTCGGATCCGGGTGATCCGGTGCGACCGCCTGGACGGGTGCGGAAGGCGTGACGGGCGATTCGGCGAGGAGGGCTTCCGGACCGGAGTCCACCGGCAGGCGCGCGCTCGCGTCCTTGGCCGGGGCAAGGCGAGCGCTTTCCCGCACCGCGGCCGAACGTGCCGAGGTGCTGGCCGGCAAGCGCGCGCTGGCTCCTTCCTGACGGGGCGTGCTCGCCGTCAGGGGCTGGGATCGGCGCGTCCGGTCGCTGGAAAAGCAGCGTTCCAGCGCCCGTTCGATGAGCTGCGGATCCGGTTGCAGCCGGCGGGCGCGCTCCTCCAGCAGGGCGACCAGTTCGGCGCGCCGGGCGGGGTCGAGATGGCGGGGGGAATCTGCCATGCGCAGCGTCGATGATGCCGCCGGACGGCGCCCTTGGCAATGGCGGTGCGGGGCCACCGACACTGGTCACCCCGCCTTTTTCGTAAGGAAGATCAGGTCGCTGCTGTTCACGGTCGGCAGGGCGATGCCCAGGCCGGTCGTCATCAAGTCAGCGCCGGTCCAGGAGCCAGCCGGAACCGAACCGTCCTCGCTGGAGATGTCATAGACGGCCGTCGCCTCCAGTCCCTTGAGCTTGATGGTTTGACGCGGTTCGTGGGACTGGGGCCGGAAGATGAACACCACGCCGCGGCCGAGCTTCTCGCTCCAGTAGAACATCCCGTCCCAGCGTCTGCCGTCGGGGCGGGGCAGGATGTGGTGGACCTTGCAGTCCTGCAGGATCGGACGGATCCAGCGCTTGTAGGTCGCGGTGGCCTGCCGGATCGAGTCCGCATGGTCGGGCAGGGGCGGGGTGTCGAGCACCCAGGCGCCCATCATGCCGCTGCGCCACAGGTACGGACCCGGCTTGTCGCTGTTCAGCCAGGTGTAGTTCTGCAGCACCAGCGGCGGGAAGGCGAAGGTCGAATCGTAGATGCCCTGACGGTTGGACAGCGCGCTGAGATCATCGGTGGTGACGATGTAGTGGGCACGGCTCATCGCACCGAAGTCCTTGATGCAGCCGCCGGCATCGCAGTTTTCCAGGATGAGATCGGGGAACTTCCGCAGCAGCGCCTCCTGGATCCGGTAATAGCCCATCGTCCGCTCATACGATCCGCCCGGGATCAGGCCCATGTCGTGCTTGAAATAATCCAGCCTGTTGTCGCTGACGAGCCGCTGGGTCAGCTCCGTCGCCTGGTCGAAGTTGCGGCCCCAGGCGCACCACAGGCCGAAGCGCATCTGGTGCTGGACGCAGAATTCCTGGAATGGCCGGCCGCCCTGCGGGAAGCGCTTCTCGTCCCAGATCCATGGGCCTTTGTGGTTCTGCCAGTTGCCAGGAAACCAGACCGCGTCGACGACGAAGGCCTCGAAGCCGAACGCCTGCGCCTGCTTGACCTGGGTCATCATCCCGGCCTCCGTATCCGCCTGGAAGAACACATTGCTGGTGAGGATCGGATCGGGGCAGTCCTTGGGCATGGGCGGCCGCAGCCTGTCCAGATAGAACCGGTGCAGCCGGTAGCTGCCATCATCCAGGTCGCCGCGGTAGCAGCCGACGAAGGCGGGCGGGATCGCCAGGATCGCCCCGGTCGCGACCGGCAGGGTCGCCTCTGCGACCGCGAACGACAGGTCGACCGCGTTGCCCTCCCGACCGGCGACCGCGCGCAGCGTCCCGTTGCCGGAATACTCCCAGCCGAGGTAGATCCCCTTCGCCGAATCCGCCTGCACCGCCAACCAGGGGATGGGTGCGGTGCCGATCGGGCCTACCTTCAGCGCCTGGTCCAGGCCCTTGGCCACCGGTGCATTGAAGGTCCCGCCCTGCTTCTGGGCGTTGTTGCCGCCGCGGCTGGCCCACCACACCTTGGCGGGTCCACCCGGATCGATCGCGGTCAGAACCAGACTCGGCGGTACCGCCAGGCTGATCTCGGCGCCGGAGCGGTTCTCGACCTCCGCCCATTGCCGGATCGGCCCAGGCCCGGGGCGGCCCTGGAAGCACTGGCGGTAGATGAGATCCGGGTCGCTCGACGCGAAGGTCAGGGTCAGGGTTCCGCTCTTCCCATCGACGATTCCGGTCCGGAATCTCCAGGTCAGCGGGGTCGCCGGGGCTTTTGCCCGTCCAGGGCTCCATTGCGCCGGCAGCGCGATGGCCACCGGCGCGCCCAGCCACGAGACCGCATCGCCGGGCATCCCGAGCCGGGTGATGACCGCGCGATCTCCGGCCATACTGATCCGGATCTCGGTGTCGTCGCTGGCCAGGATCCAGGCATCAGCCTCACCGGCGCCGCCGATGCCGGCGAAGGACATCAGGCCGAACACGCCGAGGGCGGCGCCCGGTTCCGCACCGGGGAGGATCCCGCTCAGCGCGCGGCGGATGCAGCGCCAAGGGCTGGAGTGGTCGGACATGCTGCCTCCGGGTGGGGTGGGGATAGGATCGGGAAGGTGCGGCGAGGGTGGGAATGGGCCGGACCCGCCGGATGCGCTTCTAGCCGTGACCAGCCGGATCCACCATGGCCGCCTGCGACGCATCCCTGGCATTGCGTGCCATCACGATGCGGGATCCGCCCGCTGCGAAGCGCCTGAATGCTTGCCTGGATCGTTCCCGGCGGACCATCCCGGCATGGACACGCTGGCCCGCATGTGCGCCGAAACCCTGTCATTCCAGCTGCTCTACGGCGATGTGACCGACTGCGCCGATCCCCATTCGACCGGCTGGCGCGTGCTGCCGGAACTGGTCGTCTCGTACCTGGAATCGGGCCGCAACCGCATGGACTTCGCGGACGGCCGACGCTTCGACGTGCCGAGCGGGGCGGTGATGCTCATCCCTGCCGGAATCCGCCATCGCGTCGACCTGACCAGCGCGAGCAGCCGGTCGCACTGGTTCCACGGCCGCTTCACCGTCCTCGGCTCGCTCGATCTGTTCAGCCTGGTCGAGGCCCCGGCGTTGCTGCCTCCATCACCGATCACCCGCAGGATCGGCGCGATCATCGGTGCCTGGGCGCGCCGCCCGGCGAGCGGTCTGGATTCCGGCGCGCCGGCCCAGGCGATCGGCCGGGCCGCCGCCGCCCGCGCCATGGCGATGACGGTGCTGGACTGCCTGGCCCCCCTCCTGGCCATCCGGCGCCCCGAACGCCTGCTCCAGCTCACGTCGCTGCAAACCGTCCTGGAACGGCTCGAATCCAGGCCGACGGATCCGTGGTCGCGGGATGGGCTCGCCCGCCTGGCCGGGATGAGCCCGCGCACCTTCCATCGCGCCTTCCTGCTCGCGACCGGCACCACCCCGATCGGCCATGTGCGCCGCATGCGCCTGCGCCAGGCCCAGCGCCTGCTCATCACCGGCGACGATTCCGTGGCCGCGATCGCCCGGGCCTGCGGCTATGACGACCCCTTCACCTTCACCCGGTTCTTCACCAGGGCCTGCGGCCAGAATCCGAGCGCCTATCGCCTTGCGCACCGGGTATAGCCGCCGGGCGCACCGCTCCCGGCGCGGCTCCGAGGTCTGGCTTGCACGCGCAGGCGGCTCCCGATGCTGCGCAGCCCCTTTCAGCCACCCCTTTCCAAGTTCCGGGCTCACCATGCAGGTCCAAGTCGCTGACGTCGGCACGCTCCGCAAGCAGGTCTCCATCACCTATTCCGCGGCCGAGGTCGCTGCCCGCCTCGACAAGGTGCTCAGCGCCTTCGCGCACCAGGCCCGGCTGCCCGGCTTCCGCCCGGGCAAGTCGCCCAAGGCCGTGCTGGCCAAGCGCTTCGGCGCCGAGGCGACCGACAAGGCGGTCGAAGAGCTCGCCCAGGAGGGCTTCAAGTCCGCCCTGGCCGAGCACAAGCTCAAGCCGATCGGCGAGATGAAGTCCGACGAGATGAAGCGCGACGACGGCCTGAGCGTCAAGGTCAGCTTCGAGGTCCGTCCGGACATCGTCCTGCCCGAACCCTCGGCCTTCACCATCGCCAACCCCGAGATCCCGGTCGATGCGGCCGAGGTCGACAAGGCGATCGAGGGCCTGGCCCGCCGCGCCGGGGCCGAGGCCCCGCTCGCCGCTGACGAGACCCTGAAGGAGGACGACGCGATCACGGTCAGCGGCACGGTCACCAGCAACGGCAAGGAGGCGCGCAAGCTGCACGACTTCCACCACCTGGTCGGCGCGTATCCGTTCCTGGGCAAGGCCCCGGCCGAGGTTCTCTCCGCCGTCACGGGCAAGAAGGTCGGCGATGCGCTCGAGTTCACCACCACCCTGCCGGCGTCCTTCAAGCCGGACGAGTTCGCGAACCAGCCGGCCACCGTGTCGGTGACCATCCAGTCGGCCAAGCGCCTGCGCCCGGCCGCGATCGACGAGACCCTGGCCAAGCAGTTCGGCTACGATTCGGTCGAGAAGCTGAAAGGCGCCTTCGGCGACCTGCTCAAGCGCAAGGCCGCCGATGCGCAGCGCAAGGCGCAGCTCGACCAGCTCGTCGAACAGCTGCTCGCCAAGATCACCTTCACCCTGCCGCCGTTGCTCGCCGAGACCGTCACCGCCCAGACCATCGCCGAGGCGGTGAAGAAGGCCGAGACCGACGGCAAGACCGGCGCCGACCTCGACAAGATCAAGGCCGACACCGCCGCCGAGGTCGAGAAGGACCTGCGCCGCACCCTGATCATCGATGCCCTGGCCGACAAGCTCGACGTCGCGGTGACCAACGAGGACCTCAACGACCAGATCAACATGGCCGCCGCCCAGACCGGGCGGAAGGCCGAGGACATCGCCAAGAACCTCAAGCAGTCCGGCCAGGTCGGCCAGGTCGCGCGCGAGATCCGCGAGGCCAAGGCGCTGGAGATGTTCCTCGACCGCGTCCTCGGCAAGGCCCCTGTCGCGGCGGTCGCCGGCGCGGCGCACGGCCAGCCCGGCCACGTGCACGGACCCGACTGCAATCACTGAGCGGGTTCACGTGGCAACGAGTGGCCGCCGCCACCGGCGCGTCTAGGCTGCCCACCGAGGAACCCCATGCGCATCGCCATCGCCAGCGACCATGCCGGAGTCGACCACAAGCGCGCGGTGCTTGACCACCTGCGCGCGGCCGGCCACGCCGTCACCGATTGCGGCACCCACACCACCGCGTCGTGCGACTATGCCGACTTCGCCCAGGCCGCGTGCCGGCTGGTGCAGGACGGCGCGGCTGATCGCGCCGTGCTGATCTGCGGCACCGGCATCGGCATGTCGATCGCCGCCAACAAGATGCGCGGCATCCGCTGCGGCCTGGCGCACGATGTCGCCACCGCGCGCCTTGCCGCCGGCCACAACCACGCGCATGCGCTGGCGCTGGGCGCGCGCGTGGTCGATGTGCCCACCGCGAACGCGATGGTCGACGCCTTCCTCGCCGAACCCTTCGAGACCCGCCATCAGCGGCGGCTCGACAAGATCGCCGCACTCGAATCCCCATGCTCAACGACCTGCTGAAACGCATCCTGCCCGGCTCGGCCGGAACTCCCCAAAAGGCGACACCCGTGACTGCTGAACTCATCCGCGACGGCAAGCTTGAAGCCTCCGCCATCAACGCCGCTGCGGCGCCCGGCCCGGCGGCGATCACCGCCGCCGGCGCCACGCCGCTGGCCGCCGCCCTGGCCATCGCCGCCGGGCTGACCGGTGACCGGACTGCGGTACCGGCGCTGGTCGCGCTGCTGGCGAAGGACGGCCTGGTCGGCCGTGCCGCCGGCTGGGCGCTTGGTCGCCTTGGGGCCGAGGCCGAGATCCTGGCTGCAGTCGCGAGCGGCGGGCTGGATGTGCGCGAGAACGGCTACCACGCCCTCGCCGTCCTCGCCGCCGCCGGAAAGGCCTCGCCCGCCCTCGCCCCCGCCTTGAACGAACGGGTGCAGGCCGAGATCGCCCGCGCCAGGTCCGGCGGCACCGGTCTGGGCGAACACGCCTGCCGCGTGCTCGCGGTGCTGGGCGCGAAGGATGCCCCCGACCTCGTCAACGCGGTGATCGCCAACGACCGCTTCTGCGACCGCTTCGAACTGCAACGGCTGCTCAAGGCCATGGCCGACAAGGGACGCGACCACGAGACGACCACCGCCCTGACGGCACCCTGGACGACGCTCTTCGCCGAGCACCTCGCCGGCGATCCGGCGGCGGAAGCCGAGGCGAAGGCCGCAGCGAAAGCCAAGGAATCGGCGAAGCCGGCCGCGGCGCCCGGCAAGACCTCCGCACCGGTCGCCAAGGCGCCCTCCGCCGCCGGCAAGCCGGGAGCGAAAGGCCCCGGCCTGTCGTGGTCGATGGGACCGGCCACGGTGAAGCCGCCCGCCGCCGGCGCGCCCGCTGCGCCGCCGTCCGCGGGTTCCGCCGAGGCCGCCGATGCCGAGGCCGACCTCGCCGGCGCAGGCACCCCGCCCGAAGGCGAGGCCGCGCCCGCCGGGCCCGGCGCCAAGCCGGTCGACTGGGCCGCCTTCGCCGCCAGCCCCGAGCACGCCGCGCTCAAGCCGGCAGAGAAGCAGCTCGCAACCCAGCTCGGGCAGCTCCTGGAAAAGCTCGCGGCGCAGCAGATCCGGGCCCATCTGGGCGATCTCGCCGGGCAGGAGTTCGCGGCGCTGCTCCTGCAGGTGCTGCCGCAGGCGCTGCCGCCGCAGTACGCCCAGGCCGCGCTCAGCCCGCAGGCGCTCAACGGCTACCAGGCGCTCATGACGTTCCTCGTCCGCACCGGCGCGACCAGCGCCGGCGATGAACTCGTGCAGGCGGTCAAGCAGGTGCGCGAGATGATGCGCCAGCAATTGCGCAAGGCGGGCGTGCTCAACGGTCCGGACTACTCGGATCCGGACGACGCTGCCAAGATCCAGTGACCGGCCCGGGCGTTCCGCCATGACCCTCTTCCGCCCCTGCATCGACCTGCACCACGGCCAGGTGAAGCAGATCGTCGGCGGATCGCTGACCGATTCGGGCCAGGGTCTGCGCACCAACTTCGTCGCGAGCGAGCCGCCGGCGTTCTTCGCCGCGCGCTACCGCGCCGACCGCCTCGACGGCGGCCACGTGATCAAGCTCGGGCCCGGCAACGACGACGCGGCGCGCCTGGCGCTCGCGGCCTGGCCGGACGGCCTGCACCTGGGCGGCGGCATCGACGCCGGCAACGCGCGCGCCTGGATCGACGCCGGGGCCGGCAAGGTCATCGTCACGAGCTGGCTCTTCCCATCCGGCCGCTTCAGCCCCGAACGCCTCGCCGCCCTGGTCGCGGCGGTCGGACGCGAGCGCCTGGTCATCGACCTGTCCTGCCGGCGGCGCGGCGGCGCGTGGTTTGTCGCCATCGACCGCTGGCAGACCGTGACCGAGGTCGCGATCGACGCCGCCACGCTGGCGCAGTTCGCGGCGCACTGCAGCGAATTCCTCATCCACGCCGCCGATGTCGAAGGGCTGTGCCGGGGCATCGATGAGGAACTGGTCGCCGCCCTCGGCCGCTGGTCGCCCATCCCGTGCACCTACGCCGGCGGCGGGAAGAGCCTCGACGACCTCGCCCTGGTCGCACGCCTCAGCGGCGGCCGGGTCGACCTCACCTACGGCAGCGCGCTCGACCTGTTCGGCGGGACCGGGGTGCGCTACGCCGACTGCGTGGCCTGGAACCGCGCCCACGGCGGCTGATCACCAGAGGATCAGCACCCCGGCGCCGACCAGCGCGCTGGCGCCATACAGCACCGCCGTGCGCCAGGCCATCTCGCGGCTGCCCATGGCGAAGGCGACGCCGGTCTTGAAGGCGAGGTTCGCGATGGTGCCGACGATGATCAGGCGCCAGGCGAACGCCGGGGTGATCGCCTGCTTTTCCGCCAGGCGCACCGCCGACAGGGTGATCGCGTCGAGATCGGTGGTGCCGGATATGCCGGCCACCGCGTACATCGCCTGCTGCCCGAACCAGTGGTTGCCGGCGGCGGTGGCGAAGCTGATCACGGCGTAGAGGCCGCCGAAGACCAGGGCCGGGACGAGTTCGGCCGGATTGCCCTGCTCGGCGACGTGGCGTTCGCCGGTCGAACGCATCCAGCCCCAGGCGGCGAGGGTGATCACCGCCATGCCGCCGCCCAGGACCAGCATCGGCGCCACGACCTGGCCCAGCACGGCGGCCGGTGCGAGGGCGCAGACCAGCACGGTCAGACGCAGCATCGACATGGTGGTGGCGAGCTGGACCACCACCGCCGACATCCGCGACAGCCCGGGCGAGGTGCGCGAGCGGCGGGCGAAGCTGACCGTGGTCGCGGTCGAGGAGACCAGGCCGCCGAGGATCCCGCCCAGCACCGTCCCTGCGCGTTCGCCCAGGAATTTCAGGAGGAAATAGCCGACCAGGCCGACGCCCACGATGAGCACGACCAGGAGCCATACCTCGCGCGGGTTGATCACCTCGATCGGCAGGCCGAACGAATACCCCTGGCGCGGCAGGATGGGCAGGATGACCAGGGCGAGGAGGACGAAGAGGAACACCGCGCGCAGGTCTTCGCCGCCGAGCCGGCCGACCAGCGCATGCAGCGAGGCCTTGGCCTGGAGCAGCACCGCAACCCCGCCGCCCACCGCCACCGCGAGCGCGATCGAGCCCTTCGCGAGCCAGGCGCCCACCGCGTAGAGCAGCAGTCCGGCGGCGAGCGTGGTCATGCCCGGGCGTTCCTTGCCGTCGTTGGCGAGGCGGTACAGCCCGGCCACCATCAGCCCGGTGAGGGCGATCGCCCCGGCCGCGACCGTCCAGCCGCCGTAGTCCTGCGCCAACAGGGCGCAGAGGTAGCCGAGCACGCAGAGGATGGGGAAGGTGCGGATCCCGGCGAGGCGGTTGCCCTCGCTCTGGCGCTGCAGTCCGACCAGCAGGCCGATGGCGATGGCCAGGCCGAGGCGCAGGAAGATGTCGTCGATCACCATGCGCTACATCACCCGCTGCCCCGGCTGGGCACCGGCGTCCGGCCCCAGCAGGAACAGCTCCTGCGGCTGGCTGCCGCCGGCGGCCAGCGCCATGCCTTCGCTCAGGCCGAACGACATCTGGCGCGGGGCCAGATTGGCGCATACCACGATCAGGCGATTGGCGAGTTTCGCCGGTTCGGGATAGCCCGCCTTGATGCCGGCGAAGATCGTGCGCTGGCCGAGGCTGCCGAGATCGCAGGTCAACTTCAGGATCTTCTTGGCCTTGGGGACCTCTTCGGCGGTCACGATGCGGGCGACGCGCAGGTCGACCTTGGCGAAATCGTCATAGGCGATGGTGGCGGCGACCGGTTCGGCCGGGGTCGCGCTCACGGCCGCAGCGGCAGCGGGCACGGCCGGCGCGGGAACCTCCTTCGGCAGGGACAGTTCGATCATCTTCGCCAGCTTCGCCGGATCGACGCGGTCGGTCAGGCGGCCGAACGGGCCGATCGGCTGGCCGGTCACCGGGCGCTGCGCGTCGTCCCAGCGCGTGATCGGGGCGCCGAGCAGCTGCCCGGCCTGCTCGGCCAGGCGCGGCAGCACCGGCGCGAGGTAGACCGCGAGCTGGCGGAACAGGTTCAGCGCGACGGTGCAGACCTGGGCCAGTTCCACCGCGCGCGCGGGATCCTTCTTGAGCGCCCAGGGCGCGGCGCGTTCGACGTATTCGTTGGCGCGGTCGGCCAGGGCCATGATGCGGCGGATCGCCGAGGCGAAGTCGGTCGCGGCGTAGTCGCGGGCGATGTCGGTCCCGGCCTGGGCGGCGGCGGCGAACAGGCCGCCGTCGTCGGGGTAGGTCGCGGCCAGGCTGGGGACGAAGCGCGCCGTGCGGCTGGCGAGGTTCACCACCTTGCCGACCACGTCGCTGTTCACCTTGGCCTCGAACTCGGCGAGGCTGAGATCGAAATCATCGGAGGTGCCGTTCAGCTTGCTCGCCAGGAAATAGCGCAGATGCGCCGGATCCAGGCCGGCGTCGAGGTAGGTGCGGGCGTTGACGAAGGTGCCCTTCGACTTCGACATCTTCTCGCCGTTCACGGTCAGGAAGCCGTGCACGTGCACGCGGCTGGGCAGCTTCCAGCCGCCGGCCTGCAGGGTGGCGGGCCAGAACAGGGTGTGGAAGTAGACGATGTCCTTGCCGATGAAGTGGTGGATCTCGGGCTGCCCACCGGCGAAGCCGGATTGCTCAGCAGCGAAGCCGGGCTGGCCCTGACGCGGCCACCAGGTGGCGAGGTCGATGCCGTTGGCGGAGCACCAGTCGATCGCGGTCGCCAGGTAGCCGCAGGGCGCGTCGAGCCAGACATAGAAGTAATTGCCGGGCGCGTCGGGGATCTCGAAGCCGAAGTACGGCGCCGGGCGCGACACGTCCCACTCGCGCAGCGGCTGGCCCGCGACCAGGAAGGTGTTGCGCACCCAGCGCGCGGTGTCGGGGTGGAGGTGGCCCGGCCCGTCGACCCAGGCCTCGATCACCGGGCGCAGCTCCTCCAGCTTGACGAAATAGTGCTTGGCGCTGCGCAGTTCGGGCGTGGCGCCGGACAGGGTCGAGCGCGCATCCTTGAGGTCGGTGGGGGCGTAGGTCGCGCTGCAACGATCGCAGGAATCGCCATACTGGTCCGGCGCGCCGCAGACCGGACAGGTGCCTTTGACGAAGCGATCCGCGAGGAAGCAGCCGGCCTCGGGATCGAAGAGCTGGGTGACCTCGCGTTCTGCCACATGGCCGGACGCGCGCAGGTTGCGCCAGATGCCGTACACCACCTCGCGGTTGGCGGCGACATCGGTCGAGCCATAGCGGTCGAAGACCACGTCGAACGCGGCGAGATCCTCGACATGGGCCTTGCCCAGGCGGGCGATGAGGTCGGCCTCGCTCACCCCCTGCTTGCGCGCCGTGATCATGGTGCCGGTGCCGTGCACGTCGTCGGCGCACAGGTAGGCGATCTCGTCGCCGACCATGCGGCGGAAGCGCACGAAGACGTTGGTCTGGACGTGCTCGACGAGATGGCCGAGGTGGATGTCGCCGGTGATGTACGGCAGGGCGGAGGTGATCAGGGCGCGTGCGGGCTTGGACGTGGACATGGTCGCACCATGGTCGATCCCGGCCGCTTGGGACAAGGGTCGACAGGCGACCGATGCCTCCCGCTTCAGGGCTGCGCGGACCCCGGCAACCGGCCCTTGAGCACCAGGTTCTGGATCGCGCAGGCGCTCCGGCTGGGGCGTTCCGCCGTACCCGGGGTCTGCAGGGTCTGCATGACCAGGGTGGCCGGACGTCCGGCGGGCAGCTGCAATGGCGCGGCGGTGGCGAGCGGTCTGCCGTCGAGGCTCAGCTCGACCCGGCCGTCCTCACCCAGGACGAACCCCAAGGTCAGCAACCGGTCCCGGCCGAGCATCGGACCGCCGCCGGTGATCGGCACGATGGCGAAGGTGCGGCCGGTCGCGGCGGTGGCGATGATCGCGGTGGTGCCCTGGCGCAGGTTGAGCACCGTCCGCACCGCCCGCCCATCGACCGCGAGACCGATCGCCAGCACGGAATCGGCCTCCACCCGGCATTGCAGCTCGGCCGTGGCCGGCGCGGCGAGCAGACCTTTCCAGCGCACGCCGGGCAGCCTGTCCTCGCCCGCGTCGCGATCGGGGCGGCTCGCCCCGGTCTGCCAGAAGAGCCCGTTGGCGCCGAGGGTCAGGCCCTCGCCCTGGAAGTCGCCTACCAGGGCGTGGTCCCAGGGATCGAAGCGGTAGCTGAACTCGACGCGGTCGTCGGCGCGCAGCGGCGGATTCGCCACCTGCGGGAACAGCCGGGCATGGCGCTCATAGGCGCGCAGGGCGCGCCCGAACGGGTCCTCGCCGAGCGCGGCCAGGGCGGTGTCGGCCTCGGGCAGGCGCCAGAACCACAGCCACGCCGCCGCGAGGGTGCCGGCGTCCTTGTCGACGCCGGTGTTCAGCGCACGGTCGAGCAGCGAGCGCCAGTCGAGATCGAGCGAGGTGCGCGGCTGGGCGGTGGCGGCGACGTTGGGCTGGTCCGGCGCGGCCGTGGCCAGCTCCTTGGTGCTCAGGCGGACGAGGCGGACCTTGCGCAGATCCTTCGCGCCGAAGCGGACGAGGACGGTCGGGGTCTCCTTCTGGATGTGGTTCTGCAGGCGTTTTTCCGCCGTGCCGATCAGCATCGAAAGATCGGAGACCAGCACCTGGCCGAGTTCGCGATCGGGCCCGGGCGGCAGGCGGTCGCCGAGGGATTCCAGGCGGGTGCCGAGGTCGATGAGCGCCGGCGTGCCGCGCAGCGGGTCGATCTCGGCGGCGAAGGCGCGCCAGGCCGGGCCAGGGTCGACCGGTGGCGGTGGTTTGGGCGCCAGGGCGAGCCGCCGCGCCGCCAGCATGCGGGTGACTTCGTCGCGCTGGATCCACTCGGGCGCAGCGGCGAGTTCGCGTTGCAGCTCGTCGCAGGCGGCCGGGGTCGCGGCCGTGGCGACATTCGCCTTCCAGCGTTCGTTGGCACGGCGGATCTGCTCGTCGACCTTGGCGCGCAGCGCGTCGAGCCGGGTCCGCTGCGGCGGGGCGAGGTCGAGGCCGCCCAGCGCCGGCAGCAGCTTGCGCAGCTCGGCGAGACGGCCCGGATCGGAGGCGAGGAGCTCGGCCTGGGCCAGCTTGGCGTCGTTCGCCGCCGGATCCGGGCGGGGCGCGCGGCGGCGGGAAAGCTCGGCCTCGAGCAGCGCGCGGGCCGGGCCGGTGCTGAAGCGGGCTTCGCCGAGCAGCCGCTCCAGGGCGCCCACCGCCTGGGCATTATCAGCCGGCAGGGCGGCGATGGCGGTGGCCGCGGCCTGGCGGGTGACCTCGGCCGTATCCGGAACCGGCACCAGGGTCAGCGCGTCCGGCTGCTCCGGCTTCGCACGGTCCATCACCACGAACAGGACGATCGCACCGGCGACCAGCACTCCGGCCAGGATCAGCGGGCCGGCCCAGGGCGAACCGCTGCGCGACCGCAGCGGGCGCGGGGTGCGCTGGCGCGCGGTCGCACCCGACCGCTGGTCGCCGTAGGCGATCTGGCGCACCGCGTCGCGCAGGGCGGTCGCGGTGGGGAAGCGGTCCTCGGGCGACTTCGCCATCAGACGCATGCAGAGATCGCGCCACGGCTGGCTGATGCCGGGGTTCTCCTCCTGCGGGTCCGGCACCGGCGCGAACACATGCGCCTTCATGATCTCCTTGGCCGATGGGGCGGTGAACGGCGCGTGGCCGGTCAGCATGTGGTAGAGCGTCGCACCCAGGCTGTATTGGTCGCTGCGCGCATCGAGCGCCGTGGCCCGCGCCTGCTCCGGGCTCATGTAGAGCGGCGTGCCCATCACCTTGGAACGGCCCTGCTCGTCCTTGTCGGCGCCGGCCTCGTCGCCGACCCGCATCGCCAGGCCGAGGTCGGCCAGCTTCGCCACCTGCTTCGAGGTGAGCATGATGTTGTCGGGCTTGATGTCGCGATGGATGATGTGCTGGGCCTCGGCGTAGACCAACGCCTCGGACATCGCGAGCATGATCGAGGTGACCAGGTCGCGCGGGCAGGTGCCTTCGCGCTGGAGCACCTCCTTCACCGACTCGCCGTCGACGAGTTCCATCGAGAAATAATGGATCGTCTCGCCGTCCACGGGATGCGGCGCGGTGCCGACATCATGCACCGCGATGATGTTGGGGTGGCTCAGGCGGCCGGCGGCGCGCGCCTCGTCGCGGAACTGCTGCGCGAACTTGGGATCCTGGCGCGCGAGCCGGGGCGACAGCACCTTGAGCGCGACCTGGCGGTCCATGCTCAATTGCCGCGCCCGGTAGACCTCGCCCATGCCACCCTTGCCGATCAACGACTCGATGCCGTAGCCGCCCAGGTGCTGACCGGATTGGAGCAGTTGCGCCACGGGGGAGAGTCGAAGCGATTACGTGAATCCCGCAACAGGGGAGCAGAACCTTCCCTCCGGGGTGCCCCTCCGTCCATCCTTGGCCGTGGTTCCGGGCTGGTCGGGGTTTCCCGCGCCCATCCCGGCTGGGCAGACCGCGACTCAGCCTCCTTGGGCCTCATCCGGTTGCAGCTTCCGCGGCGCGGCTGCTCCGGCCTGCGCCGTGGCCGGGGAACGACGGCCGTCATGATGGCCGAATCGACGATAACGCTGGGGCGGGACGCCTGTCATCCGTCGGAAGGCGCGATGGAAGACCGACCGGTTCGCGAATCCGGCACACCTGGCCACCTCATCGGTGCTGAGAATGGTGGATCGGAGCAGATCCTGGGCCAGATCGATGCGGCAGCGCAGGAGAAAGGCCTGCGGCGTTCCCAGACCCTGGCGTCGAAAGGCCCGCAGCACGGTGCTGCGGTGCACGCCCAGATCCCGCGCCAGGGCGACCACATCCAACGCGGGATCGGCGAAACCGGCCTGGATGCGATCCCGGGCCAGGCAGGCGATAGGGTCGCCCCCGCTTCTGCGCCGTGGGGCCAGCTTCTGCTCCTGCAGCAGCTGGACGACGAAGGTCCAGCCGGACCTCCGGGCCCGCTCGGACAACCCGGTTCGCGCCAGCGTGGCGAGCAGCGGGGCGAACACGGGATCCGGAGGTACGGTGCCCGAATCGGCCTGGTGCAGCAACACCGACCTGTCGTGGTGCAGACGCAACCATTGCACCGACACGCCGTGGTCGGCGAACAGCATCAATATCTCGGCCGAGACGGGGATCTCGAGCCGGAAACCGGTGCCGGCAGACAGGATCGCCACGTCCCCTGGGAGCAGGGTTTCGACCGATCCGGGCGTCCTGAGCCTCAGCCTGCCCGCCTGCATCCCAAGGGCACAAGGCCGATCCTCGCGTCCCGCCATCCCCGGCCCCGGCGGCGGACCACCCGCGGCCGAGCGGACATGGATCCTGCCGACGAAGGTCCCCTTCCAATGCATCAGGGCCCGTCGCAACCAGGCGCTGGGGTCGGGGACGGACATGCGCCAAAAAGTAACCGGATGCATCCAAAGGCAACAGCCTGGAAGGCCCGGCCGTGAATCATGAAAACACCCGGAAGCAGTGACGGGTACATCGCCCCTGCCACAACCCGTCACGGAAGGCCAGACATGCGCCCATTGAACCTCCTGATCCTGCTCGCGGGAACGATCCAGGCTGGCGAGATCCCCTTCGCCGCCGCGAACTGGCAAGCCTCGCCCACCGACCCGGTCGGCTTCGCCGGCCAGGGCAACTTCTGGTATCCGGGCGCCACGCCCCCGACCGAGTTCTGGGAGGGCACCCCGGTCGAAGCCGAGGTCAAGAACGCCAAGGGCGCCACCTCCAAGCAATGGACCTACGGCGACCAGAAGGCCAGGAACATCCTCTGGAAGGCCGCCCTGCCGGGTGGCAGCGACAGCCAGCCCCTGGTGGTCGGCAACCGGGTGGTCTGCCTGAGCACCCCCCACTTCGTGACCTGCTATGACGCCGACACCGGCAAGGTCCTCTGGCAGGATGAGCTCAAGCTCTTGACCCTGCCGGCCCTCAGCGCGGACCGCAAATCGGTCGGACCGGCGCCGGCGGCAGCCGCGGCGGCCCCGCAGCAGGAGCTCTTCGAGCGCGCCCTGGGCTGGTGGCGCGTGCGCCTGGGTGCGACGGCCATAGCGCGCGATGCCAGAAAGAATTTCGCAGGATACCCCGCAGAACGCAAGGTATTCATGGAGGCCGTGGCCAAGGATCTGGAGCTTTGGAAGAATGAGCTGAAGACCGCATTCCCGGACATCGGCCCGACCCTGGACGGCGAGATCGCGACCTTGCGCGATCTCGCGGCGGACCGGAAGCCGGCGGAGGGTCTGAAGCAGTCCACCGTCAAACCCTATGCCGGGGGGGCGCCGCCCACGTGGTCGTCCAGCCCGGCCCTGGTCCAGTATGCTGCCGCCAAGACCGGCGTGCCGGTCAGTTCCTTCACCAATCATTGGCAGGGCCACATGACCGACACCATGGCCACGCCGGTGAGCGATGGCGAGATCGTCGGCGTGACCTTCGGCCTCGGCCAGATCGCGGCCTATGACCTCGCCACCGGCAAGCGCCTGTGGGGATGGCGCGACCCGCAGATGTCGCCGGCCGGGGCTTCGCATTGCCCATCGCCCCTGCTCTGGAAGGACCTCCTCATCGTCCCCGGCGGCGGTGCCAGCAAGAGCGAAGGCTACACCATGTCCCTGATGGGTATCGACAAGCGCACCGGGGCCCTGCGCTGGGAAAGCTCGCGCGGACCCGGAGGTCCGCCGGCCACGGGAACCCACGGGGACCATATGTCACCGGCCTTGGTCCGGTTGCCGGATGGCAAGGGCGGCATCCGGGCCCTGGTCGTGGGCAACCAGGGCGCGGTCATCGACGCCGAAACCGGGGCCAAGATGGGACAATTCCCCAGCAGCGTCGGCGCGACCGCAGAGAATCCGGTGAAGAACGACTACTGGGGTTCGGGCTTCATCGGCTTCGTCAACAACACCCTGTACAAATGCTATGGCGGGGATCACAGCGCCCCCCCGGTCAACATGTGGACGCTGAGCCTGACGCCAGAAGGCGGCCTGGTCATCGGGGCCGGCTTGAAATCCCAGTCGAGGGGTGCGAGCCACAGCCCCTTCGCCCTGTCGCCCACGATCCTCGCCACCAGCGCGACGCTCATCAATCCCGTCTCGGGAGAGACCCTGGCGACCATAGACCGTTCCATGGGCGGGACTCCGGTCCTGGCCGGCAATCGCCTGCTCACGATCACCGGTATGGGTGAGAGGAAGTCGACGACGAACGTCATCGACGTCTCCGATCCGGCCAAACCCAAGCGCCTGAATGCCAAGCCCAACCTGCTCGGCGACGGAAGCCTGCCGATCGACATCTCCGACCGCTACTTCCCGTCGCTCAAGAACCCCGAGTTCAAGCGCTTCTGCCTCGGCACCTACATGGGCATCAAGGACGGCTTCGGTCATGAAGTCGGCGGTGTCGCCTGCCGGGGTGGGCGGATCTACATCAAATCGCAGACGCATATCTACGCCATCGGGGAGAAATGACGTACGCCCCCGGATTCCGGGGAATCAGCTGACGGGGTCCGTTTCCCCTCCCGCCCGCCCTGCCGGATCCGGCGGACCAGACGCCTTGCCTGCGGCGATCGCCCCGTCATGACCGGGCGCATGCTGAAGAACCGCGTCACGCTGATCGGGTACCGGGCCTGCGGCAAATCCACGGTGGCGCGCCTGGTCGCCGACCGCCTGGGCTGGCCCGAGGTCGACGCCGACCGCTCGCTGGAGAAACGCCAGCGCACGTCGATCGCCAAGCTGGTCGCGCGCGCCGGCCTGGAGGTCTTCCGCGAGCGCGAGGCGGCGGAACTCGTCCGCCTGCTCGCCGGCGAGGGGCCGCTCGTCCTCGCCACCGGCGGCGGGGCGGTGCTGCGGCCGGAGAACCGGGCGCTGCTGCGCGAGCGCGGCGGCTGCATCGTCTATCTGCATGCCGAGGCGGCCGTGCTGCAGGCCCGGCTGGCCCGCGATCCCGGCAACCGGCCCAGCCTGACCGGCGCCACCATCACCGACGAGGTTCCGCGCCTGCTCGCCGAACGGGAGCCGCTCTACCGCGAGATCGCCCACGCGGTGGTCGCGGCGACCCAGCCGGTCGACGCGGTCGCGGCCCAGATCGTGGCCCTGGTCCAGTCCCCCTCCTGAACCGAATCGACCGGCCGGTATCGAGGATCGCGCTTTCCGATCGACCGGCGCGCCCGGCCGTGCACACTCCGCGCCACATGACGAACGCCCTCGCATCTGCGGCGTCCCCCTACCTGCGCCAGCACGCCGGTAATCCGGTGGACTGGGTCGCATGGTCGGCCGCCGCGTTCGCCGAGGCCGAACGCCGCGACGTGCCGGTGCTGGTGTCGATCGGCTACAGCACCTGCCACTGGTGCCATGTCATGGCGCACGAGTGCTTCGAGGACGCCGAGACCGCCGCCGCGATGAACGCCACGTTCGTCTGCATCAAGGTCGATCGCGAGGAGCACCCGGAGGTCGACGAGATCTACATGGACGCGGTGCAGGCCCTCAGCGGCCACGGCGGCTGGCCGCTCAACGCGTTCTGCGATGCGCGCGGGCGGCCGTTCTACGCCTGCACCTACCTGCCGCGCCCGACCTGGCAGAAGCTGATCGGCCATCTGCACGACCTGTGGCGCAGCGACCGGCCACGGCTGGCCGACGTGGCGGCGCAGATCACGCGCTACCTGGTCCGCGACACCACCGCGCCGGGCCACCTGGACGAGCAGGTCTGGAAGCGCCTCGACGAGGTGCTGACCACCACCTTCGACGCGCGCGATCCCGGCTGGGCCTGGGGTTCCGAGCGCGCGCCCAAGTTCCCGCCGTCGCAACTCCTGAACCTGCTGCCGGCCACCGGCCGGCCGGCCTGGCGCGAACGTGCCGAACTGGTGCTGGAGGCGATGCAGGATTCCGGCCTGCACGACCGCGTCGGCGGCGGATTCCACCGCTACAGCACCGATCGCGCCTGGCGCGTGCCGCACTTCGAGAAGATGCTCTACGACAACGCCCAGCTCATCGTCGCGTATGCGCGCTGGGGCACGGCGTGGCGGCGGCCGGACTTCGTGCGTACCGCCGTGAACGCGGGCGACTACCTGCTGCGCGATCTGCGCGTCAACGATGCGGACGGGCGATTCCTCGGCTACGCCGCCGCGGAAGACGCCGACGATCCGGGCGGCGAAGGCTCGTTCTACGCCTGGACGCCGGCGCAGCTCGCCGAGGTGCTGGGCGATGAGACCGGCCTGCGCCTGGCGCGAGAATGGAACCTGCGCGCCGGCCACGCCGAGGCCGGACCATCCGGCCATCCGGAACCGGTGCCGTCGCACATCCCGCATCCGCGCGGGGCGAACCTCGCGAACCTCGCGCCCGAGGGCGACCTCCAGCGCCTGCGCGCCGGCTGGGAGGACCACCTGCCCCGCCTGCGCGCCAGCCGCGACGCCCGTCCACGTCCCGGCCGCGACGACAAGGTGCTGACGGACCAGAACGCGCTCGCGCTCGAAGCCTTCGCCGTGCTCGCGCGCCTGACCGGCGAGGACCGCTTCCTCGCGGCGACGCGCGAGCTCGCCGATCTGCTCGCGACCCGCCAGACTCCGGACGGCCTCGTGCGCCTGAGCGGCCGGCCGGCGCACCTGACCGACTACGGTTCGCTCGCCCTGGCGCTGCTCGCCGCCTTCGACTGCCTGGGCGAACCGCACCTCATCGACCTCGCCACCCGTGTCGCGGACGAGGCCAACGACCGCCTGCGCGCCGAGGACGGCGGCTTCTACACCACCGCCGCCGGCCGCGGCGACCTCATCCGCCGTTCGCGCGAGCACGCCGACAACGCCTGGCCGGGCGGGCAGAGCGCCCTCGCGCGCGCCTTCGTGCGCCTGGGCCACCTCACCGGGCGCAACCGCTGGCTCGCCCTGGCCGAGGGGATCTTCGCCGCCGCAGCGGAAACCGCGCACAAGGCCCCGAGCGCATGCGCCACCCTGCTCGCCGGCCTGCTCGACGCCCGCAGCGGCGCCCGCACGGCGGTCGTCACCGGCGATCCCGCCGATCCGCGCACCCGCGACCTGCTCGCCGCCTGCCGCCGCGCCACCGATCCGTTCCTGGCCATCGTCCCCGCCGCCACCTGCCGCGAGCGCGACTGGGAATGCCTCGACGGCCGGCGCGAACAGGTCCAGCCGCAGGCCCTGGTCTGCGTCGGAACGTCCTGCCTCGCACCGGCACGGACCACGACCGAGGTCGCGCAGCGCCTGGCCGATCTGTCCAGCCGCCCCCTGTTGCCGGCGTGAAGACCGGGAACCGGGCTGAAACCGGTCCTTGCCGGACTCAAACCCGTCCTTGCCGGGCGGGGACCGACTGCTAGAAAGCCTCCCCCCGCGCGCGGGCCTGCCGCCCCGGGACCAGGAGAATGCCCATGTACGCCGTCCTCAACGATCGTGGCCGCCAGTACCGTGCCGCCGCCGGTGACAAGCTCACCCTCGACCGCCACCCCGCTGAAGTCGGCGCCACCGTCGATCTGCCGGTGCAGCTCGTCGCGGACGGCGCCTCGGTCCGCATCGGCGCCCCCTTCGTCGCCGGCGCCAAGGCCGTGGTCAAGGTCGTCAGCCACACCCTGGGCGACAAGATCACCGTCGGCAAATACAAGCGCCGCAAGCACATGACCAACCGCCGCAAAGGCTTCCGCGCCGAGCAGACGGTGGTCGAAGTGGTCGGCATCGAAGGCTGATCCGGCTGGATCGGACGGCGCGCCGTCCGATCGCGTTCAATCCGTTTCGCACATTGGTTCGACCCGACCCCGGACCGGGAATCCCCGGACTGGCGATCGGGTCGTCGTCGCTCCACGCGCAGGGCGGAGCGGGCGACCGCCCGTCCAAGCCGCCGCCTGGGCGGGCAAGGGCATGGTGATCTACGACAGGGCAGACCGGGGCGGATGCCTGGGGTCTCAGGCCTCGATGCGGCGCGGACGCCAATGGGCGAGCACATGCCCGGTGCGGGCCTTGATCATCCGGCCCAGGTAGCGGGCGCTGCGGACTCCGACGCGCTTGGCGATCTCAGCGGGATCCAGGTCGCTGGCCGCCAGCAGATCCAGCGCCCGTTCCAGCCTCCGCTGCTGCAGGTAGGCCATCGGACTGACCCCGTAACGGGAACGGAAGCGGCGGCACAAGGTGGCCTGGCTCAGACCGTAGCGCCGGACCACATGGGCCAGATCCAGGCGATATTGCATATTTATACTGAGAAAGCTCGCGATCCGGGCCATCACATCGTCAACCTCGGCACCCGGTCCGCCCGGCCCGGGTCCGGGAGGGGGATCCCCTGCATCGCCCTCGACCAGCCAGCGCAGTTCCTGCAACACAGCCTGGAGCAGCACCCGCTGGAACGTCTCCACCCCTGCCCGTCGGATCTCGGTACATCCATCCATCCGGCGCAGAAGGATCCCGACCCGCTGCTGGCGATCGTCGATCCGGCACGGGGTGGGGATCCAGTCCCCGCCACGCCAGCGCAGCACCAGCATGGTCACCTGACCATCGAGCCGCATCCTGGTTCGCGGCGGGGTTCCGGCCGGATACACCATACCCTCGCCGCATCCGCAGCAGACCTCCTGCGCACCGAGCCGACCGCGATGGACCCCGGACAGGATGTAGATCGCTTCGTGGAACGCGGGTGCTGGCTCTGCTCGCCCAAGCCGGTCCTGCGGGCCGCCGGCCTGGCGCACCGTGCTGTCCAGTACCACCCGGCTGATCTCGACCAGCTCTGCGGCAGGAAGGCTGCCTGCATCCATGGGCGCGACGATGGCGGCCGGGCCGGCGGAACAACGGCCCGCCGCCTCGACCGCGTGGACGGGGCGGGAATCCGCGTGCGATGCCACGCGTGATCGGAAAGACACCGTGATGATCGGAACTGGATCCAACGCCCACCGGCTGCCGCAGGTAGAGGTTGGCCACAGGACACATCCCATGGCATATGACCGGAACCAGCCAACCTGCGGAATCCCGCCCCCATCCGACCGGCATCGCAGCATCGCCAGCATTGTCCTCCTGGCGGGGTTGGCCTTGACCGCCACGGCGGCCGAACCCATTTCCTACGGCCACGCCGACTTCGTCCCGACCGCCGAACAGCCGGTCTCCTTCCGCAACCATGGCGCCTGGTATCCCGGGGCCACGCCGCCGCTGGCGTTTTCGGACGGCACGCCGATCCAGCGCGAGATGGTCCTTGCGGATGGCAAGAAGAGCAAAGTGTTCGACGTGGCGGATGCCAAAGCCAAAAACATCCTCTGGAAGAGCCCCTTGCCGGGCTGGTCGCTGAGCCATCCCATCGTGGTCGGCCAGCGCGTGTTCGCGGTCGGCGATCCCGATTTCGTAGTCTGTTTCGCTGCGGATTCGGGCAAGGAGCTCTGGCGCCGGCGCATCACCATGCCCCTGGTCAACGGCCTGAGCGAGGGCGAGGCCGCCAAGGCGCAGAAGGCCATCGATCTGGCCCAGGCGCTGCACTATGTGTCGGCCGGATGGGCCTACGTCGGAAATGGAGAACGTTCGCTCTTCGATATCAACGGCCCCGACACAGTGGCGGAGGGACGCCGCCGGAAAGCGAAGGACCCGGTCGCCTTCATGACGCGGCGCAAGGCCGAGGCCGCGACCGTCATCGCGATGCTCAACCGCCACCGGACCGAGGTCGAAGCCATCGGAGATCCCGCCCTGGTCAAGGCGCTCGACGCCGACATCGCCTGCATCGCCAATCTCACCACCCTCGCCGATTACGATGCCTTCCTGGCATTGAAACCTGGAACGTTCGAGACCCGACGGTCGCATAATCTGCGGCAGGCCTGCGAGCTGAAATACAAGATGTCGTCCTCCCTGACCTGGCGCGGCTACCTGGGCCAGGCCGAATCGACCCTGGCCAGCGACGGCGAACGCATCTATGGCTGCTTCCTGGCGGGGCAGATCTTCTGCCTCGACCTGGATGGAAAGACCGTCTGGTTGGCGCGCGGGGTCGACGAGTCCCTGATCCAGGCCAATGCCTGGTTCAACAGCCCCATCCTCTGCGGCGATGTGCTCATGGTCCGGTCGGTGAGTCCTGACCGGAAGATCAAAGGCAACGACACCCACATGGTCGGGCTCGACAAGCGCACCGGCAAACAGCTCTGGCGCAGCCCACCGCAGCTAGGCCGTCTTTTCGGCAATTCCCCGGTGATGCGCTTGACCGGACCCGATGGCAAGCCGGTCCCGGTGTTGTTGACCTCGAACGGAAATGCTGTTTTGCGTGTTTCTGATGGGAAACTGCTGCATTCCTTCAAGCCGAATGACTGGAACTCCACCCACATCTTCGACTTCGGCGCACGCTTCATCGTCGGAAGCCGCAGTGACGGCGGCTTTTGCAGGGGCCTGGTGCAGGAACTGCGCTTTACCGGACCCGACACGGTGTCGGCGGAACTCCTCTTCGAACTCAACAACGGAACCCGCAGCGTCCTGTCCACGGACGCCTTCAAGTGCGCCACCGATCGCCTGCTGTTCGCCGCGTGCGCAGGCAAGGGCATGGGGATCTACGACATGTCCGAGCAGGGCAGATGCCTGGGGACGTTTCCCGGGTCCGACGAATCGGCCTGGGTGGTGGCCGGGAGATACCTGATCGGCCAGACCGATGGCGCCGATGGCACCAGTCCCTACGGACGCACGCGGGATGACCGCAAGGCGGTGAACCGTTTCCGCATCGTCGACATCAGCGATCCGACCAAGCCGAAGGTGGTGAGCGAAGACAACGTCCTGGCCTACCGGGAACCGGCGGCCGACCTGCACGTCCAGACCTACCTCACGGACTTCGACCCCCTGGATTTCTCCGGCTGCTACAAGGGCTCGGCCTCGTATTTCGGCACCATGATGAGCGGCGTGGTTCCGCACGGGAAACGCATCTACATCCAATCGTCGGCCTTCCTCTACTGCGTCGGGGAGCCCTGATGCGGCCGAGCAACGCTGGAACCTCCCGCAGGATAAAGTCCCTGATCCCCCCTCCCGCCGGCCTGGCGCTGGCGACCCGTCCCTCGCGCGGGGAACCCCCGGACTGGCGATCGGGTCCTCGCCGTTCCACGCCCAGCGCAGAGCCGGTCAAAGCAGGACGAACTCGGGATCGCTGATCGCCTCGCCCGGTTTCGCGGTGACGTAGCGCTGCATGAGATGGCGGCCGCGCGGATCGAAGACGGTGCGCGCGGTCATGACATGGATGGCGATGGCGCGGCGGGGGCGGGCGCAGCGGTTCTCATGCGAACCATGCCAGGTCAGGGGATGGTGGAAGTGGACATGGCCGAGCGCCACCGGACGCGGCACCACGCGCACGGGCTCGGTGCGGAACTCCTCGCCCAGGGCGGTCCAGAAATCGCCTGAGCGGTCCTTCGCCTGATGCAGGTGCTCGATGGTGTCGCCCCAGCGGTGGCTGCCGGGCACCATGCTCATGCAGCCATTGTCGAGCGAAACCTCGTCCAGGGCGATCCAGGCCGTGACCATGCTGTCCTTCGGGGCCAGCACCGGCCAATAGGGCGAATCCTGGTGCCACCAGTTCACGCCACCGTGCTGGGCCGGCTTGTACTGGATCTGATCGTGCCATAGGCGCAGTACGCGCCCATCCGGTCCGGCGAGCTGACGCACCATCGCGACCAGGCGCGGATGATGGATGAGGCGCAGGAATGGCGCGCTCGCCATGCTGATGTTGACGATCTGCCAGACCTCCATCCCGCCCTGGCCGAGATCCGAGATCGCCACCGGCTGCGCCACGCCCTCGCGTCCGCGATCGGCGATGACCCGATCCAGCTCGCCGCGCAGCACCTCGACCTCGGCCGGGGTCAGGAGCGGACCTCCGGCCAGGTAGCCATCGCGGGCGTACGCCGCGACCTGGGATCCGGTGAAGGGAAGCGTCTGGTGCTGGGGTGCGGAGTTCATGCCCCCAGCCTACGCACCTCCCGCGCCCGATGCCCATGGCCAGTCGTCCGATCCGGATGGACGGCGGTAAGAACCACGCCCGCACCAACCTCCAGGAAATCCGCCCAAGTCATGGAATCACGAATACCGGCTGCGCCCGGGCGACGGGCGCTGAACGGGCCACCTGAGCCCCTGCCGGTTGCGGACCGGCGTCCTGCGCCAGCCGGACCGGCACACGATGACCGTCCGTTCTTGACCCTCGCGCAATTGCGAGGGACATTACCGCATGGCCAAGCGATCGCTGCGGGCAGGGATGCGCGTGACGCTGGCTGGGATCCTCCTGTTCCTGGGGCGGACCGCTGCCGAAGAGGCGCCGGCGCGCGTCCTCGCGGCGCCGGCCCTGACGCCGGTCGCCGTGATCGGCTGCGACCGCGATGGCGCGACCGTCGGGAGCGCGGCGGGGTCAACGGGGCGATCCGCGCCGGAGGCCTGGGGCGGGATGCCGGCGTTGCGGTCCGGCGAACCCGCAGATCCCGGTCCGGCCGTGCTGCCGGAGCGCGCGCCGGCCTCCTGGTGGACTCCTGCCCGGATGGCCGTTTCGGCCGGCGCCATGCTCGCGCTCGCGGTCGCCGGGATGCTGCTGTGGCGCATCCTGAGCCTGCGCGCCGCCAACCGCACCTTGCGCACCAGCGAGGCCCTGCTCGCCCAGTCGCAACGGATGGCGAATCTCGGGCATTACGTGCTGGATGTCGAGGCGAAGCGCTGGACCAGTTCCGACGCCCTCGACCGCATCTTCGGCATCGGCATCGGCTACGAACGCAGCCTTTCGGGTTGGGCCGCGATCGTCCATCCCGATGACCGGTCGGCGATGACCGCCTACGTGGTGGACGAGGTCCTCGCCAAGGCGGTCCCGTTCGATCGCGAATACCGCATCGTGCGCCAGGACACGGGCGAGACGCGCTGGGTGCATGGCCAGGGCCAGCTCGACCTCGTGCGCGGCCGACCGCTGCGGATGTTCGGGGTCATCCAGGACATCACCGAACGCCGGCGCGTGGAGGAGGTGGCTCGGGCCGCCGGAGACCGCTTCGAGGCGCTCTTCCATGGCGCCCGCGATGCGATCTTCGTCGCCGATCCGCAGACCGGGGCGATCGTCGAGGTCAACCGCCAGGCCGAATCCCTGATCGGGCGGCCGCGCGCCGAGATCCTCGGCCTGCACCAGTCGGCGCTCCACCCGGAAGACCTGCGCGAGATCCTGTCCGTCTCTTTCCGTGCCCATGCCGACGGCACCTCGGCCTATGTCGAGACCGAGGCCCTGCACCGCGACGGCAGCCGCATCCCGGTCGAGATCAACAGCAGCCTGATCCCGGTCGCCGGCGGCGGGAACCTCCTGCTGGGAACCTTCCGCGACGTGCGCGAACGGGTGCGTCTGCAGGAGCAGTTGCGCCAGTCCGAGAAGATGACCGCGATCGGCCAGCTCGCCGGCGGCATCGCGCACGACTTCAACAACCAGCTCGCGGGCATCTCGGGCTACGCCGAGATGCTCGCCGCCCGATTGCAGGATCCCCGGCAGAAAAGCTGGGCGGTGAACATCCTCGGGGCCGCGCAGCGCGCCGCCGATCTCACCCGGCAGCTGCTGGCCTTCGCCCGCAAGGGCCAGTCCCTGCGGGCCGAGGTCGACCTGCACCAGATCGTCGACGAGGTCGTCGCGATGCTCGGCCGCAGCATCGACCGCCGGATCCGCATCGAACGCAGGCTGGAAGCCGATCCCGCCCTGGTCCTCGGCGATCCGAACCAGCTCCACCACGCGCTGCTCAACCTCGCCATCAACGCCCGCGACGCCATGCCCGCCGGCGGCACGCTGACCTTCACCTCGCGCAACGTGAAGCTCGCCGCCAACCTGCTTGGATTCACGAATGCCGCCGGCAGATACATCGAGATCGCGGTGCGGGACACCGGCTGCGGCATGGATGCCGAGGTCCGCAAGCACCTCTTCGAACCCTTCTTCACCACCAAGGAACCCGGCAAGGGCACCGGCCTGGGCCTGGCTGCGGCCTACGGCGTGCTGCGCAACCATGGCGGCGTCATCGCCGTCGAGAGCGAGCCGGGCGTCGGCAGCACCTTCGCCCTCTGCCTGCCGCAGCAGGCCAGCCCCGGAGAGGGCAGGAGCAGCAGTTCCGCCCGCTCGGCCCTGATCCAGGTCGCGAATCTGCAGCGCCGCATCCTGGTCGTCGACGATGAGGACATGATCCGCCTGCTCACCCGCGAACTGCTGCACGAGGCCGGTTACCAGGTGGAAGCCTGCGCCTCGGGCGTCGAGGCCATCGCGCGCTGCCAGCAAGGGTCGCCTCCCGACCTGGTCCTGCTCGATCTCGTCATGCCGGAGCAGGGCGGGCGCGAGACCTTCCACGCCCTGCGCCAGCGCTGGCCCGACCTGCGCGTGCTGATCGCCTCCGGCCACAGCGTGAACGGCGAGGCGCAGGAGCTGCTCGACCATGGCGCCTGCGGATTCCTGCAAAAGCCGTACCGCCTGACCGAGCTGACCCGGGCGGTGGCGGAGGCGCTGGGCAACTTGGCGACCGGGATGGGCGAGGCGGGCGTTCCGACGCCGCCATCGGCGCCGTAATTGACCGGGCGGCCTCGCGACCTAATTTCCCCACCGCATGCACAGGACGGGATCTTCAGCGCGAACTCGGATGGCGTTCGGGGCGGCCTAGCCGCTGCCGCCGGAACGCCGTACCGCCGTTTCCCCAATCCCCATCCTTTCCGGCCATTTCTGGCCACCTTCGGAACCATCCCATGCCCACGTTCACGCTTCCCGACGGCAAGCCGTTGCCGTTCCCATCCCCTGTTTCCGGCCGCCAGGCGGCCGAGGCGATCTCGGCCGGGCTCGCGCGCAAGGCGATCGCGGTCAAGCTCGACGACACCATCCTCGACCTTGATCGGGTCATCGACCGCGACGGCCGGCTGAAGATCATCACGGCGCGCGATGACGATCCGGACGCGCTCTTCGTCCTCCGCCATTCCTGCGCCCATGTCCTGGCCGAGGCCGTGTGCGCGGTGTTCCCCGGCACCCGGCTGGCCTACGGGCCGCCGGTCGAGGACGGCTTCTATTACGACCTCGCCGTGATCCAGCCCGACGGCAGCACGCGTCAGATCACGCACGAGGACTTCAGCGCGATCGAGGCCAAGATGGCCGAGATCGTCAAGGCCGACCGGCGCTTCGTGCGCTGCGAGGTCGCGCCCGCCGAGGGCCTCGAACGCACCGCCAAGGACAAGTACAAGCGCGACAACGCCGAGCGCGCCCTCGCCAAGGGATCGTCGTCGCTGTCGTTCTACGTCACCGGCGAACCCGGCACCGGCTGGGAGGACCTCTGCGCCGGGCCGCACGTGCCCTCGACGGGCGTGCTGTCCGCCTACAAGCTGATGTCGGTCGCGGGCGCGTACTGGCACGGCGACGCGACGTCGGATCAGCTGACGCGCATCTACGGCACCTGCTTCGCCTCGAAGAAGGCCCTCGACGCGCATCTCACGCGGATCGAGGAGGCCAAGAAGCGCGACCACCGCAAGCTCGGGCGCGAACTCGACCTCTTCCACATCGACGAGGAGAACCCCGGCCAGATCTTCTGGCACCACAACGGCTGGTCGATCTACGTCGCGCTGGTCGAATTCATGCGCGCCAAGCAGCGCGAGAACGGCTACATCGAGGTGCACACGCCGTCGGTGATGCCGAAGTCGCTGTGGGAACGCTCCGGGCACTGGGCCAAGTACCAGGAGAACATGTTCATCACCGAGAGCGAGAAGCGCGAATTCGCGCTCAAGCCGATGAACTGCCCCGGCCACGCCGAGATCTTCAAGCACGGCCTGAAGAGCTACCGCGACCTGCCCATCCGCATGGCCGAGTTCGGATCCTGCACCCGCAATGAGCTGTCCGGCGCGCTGCACGGCATCATGCGCGTGCGCGGCTTCGTGCAGGATGACGCCCACATCTT
This sequence comes from uncultured Candidatus Kuenenia sp., assembly GCA_964654285.1. Classification (GTDB taxonomy): domain Bacteria; phylum Planctomycetota; class UBA11346; order UBA11346; family UBA11346; genus BJHQ01. The sequence goes on along the minus strand of CAZZJC010000001.1, from coordinate 45,396 downwards.
CTGCCTCGACACCCAGGTGCGCGACGAGGTGGCCGCCTTCTGCCGCATGCTGAAGGAGGTCTACGCGGTGTTCGGCTTCGCCGCCGAGGCGGTGAAGGTGCGCCTGTCGACGCGCCCGGCCAAGCGCCTGGGCACGGATGAGCAGTGGGACCGCGCCGAGGCCGACCTCGCCTCGGCCTGCGACGCCGCCGGCCTGACCTACGTCCTCGCCCCCGGCGAAGGCGCGTTCTACGGCCCGAAGCTGGAATTCACCCTGGTCGACAGCCTCGGCCGCGGCTGGCAGTGCGGCACCATCCAGCTCGACAACCAGCTGCCCTCGGCCGAACGCCTCGACGTGACCTTCATCGCCGAGGACGGGCAGAAGAAGAACTGCGTCATGCTGCACCGCGCCATCCTGGGCAGCCTCGAACGCTTCATCGGCGTGCTGATCGAGCATTTCGCCGGCAAGTTCCCGCTCTGGCTCGCGCCGGAGCAGATCCGCGTCCTGCCCATCACCGACGAGCACCTGCCCTACGCGCGCGAGATCGGCGCCAAGTTGCGCGCCGCCGGCCTGCGGGTGCAGGTCGACGAGACCGCGGAAAAGCTCGGCAACAAGATCCGCCGCGCCCGCGAGGCGCGCGCGAACTATTTCGCGGTGGTCGGCGCCCAGGAGGCCGCCGCCGGCGCGGTCGCGCTGCAGAACCAGGCTGGCGAAAAGCTGGGAGTCCTGCCGCTGGATGAGGTGGTGCAGCGCCTCAGCGCGGAAGTGCGCGAACGCCGGTTGCCGGCGAGGACGACCGAGGCGGTTTGAATCCGGTGAACCGGGGATGAGCACGGGGACCCCGCCTGGCCGCCGCAAAAGCCGGTTGGTGGCATCCTGCGGATGCCGCTTTTCCGGCCGGCGCGACCCCGGGGCTCCCAGGAAGGCCGGCTTTTGCGGCGGCGTGGGAACCCCGCGCCATTCCCCGGTGGCGCTCGCGGGATCCGGGCTATGGTTCCACCCCATGCCTGACGATCCCGTTTCTCGCCCGACCTGGGTCCTTTGGACCTGGTTGGCCTTCGCTGCGGCCACGGGGCTGGCCGTGGCCGACCTGTTCTGGCTCAGCGCGCGCGAACGCGCTGCGCTTGCGCAGGCGGCGGCGATGCATGTGCATACGTCGCCACCTGCCGTCCCCGCTGCTCCCGTCGCCGCTCCTGCAGCTCCCACCACCCCAGCGAAACCGCAACCATGAGCGCATCCTCCTGGCCTTCCCACCTGGTGGCCTTCGCCCTCGGCGCCACCGCCGCGACCCTGGTTTTGCTGACGGTCACCGATCGCGAACCGACCTCCTACGCCGAGCACTCGGTGCAGGCGGCGGCACCTGATCCGCATGTCCACGCTGCCGATCCCCATGCCCAAGGCACGGATCCGAAACCGGCGCCTGCCATGGCACCCAATGTCAAGCCGGCGGGATCCGCCCTGGCCGGCCTCGGCCTGACCCTGCCCGAGGGCTGGCGTGAAGTGCCTTCGGACAAGGGCAACGTGCGCCGCTTCACTCTCGCGGCAGGTGAAGCGACCTGCGCCATCTCGCTCTGGCCGGCGAATCCGATGATGTCCGATCCGCTCGCCAACCTGAACCGCTGGCGTGGCCAGGTCGGACTGGCGCCGGTCGTGGCGGCGGACCTGGCCAAGGAGCTGACCGAGGACCGCACCGGCGCCACACCGTTCTCGTGGTGCGAACTGAGGCCTGCGGATGCGACGGCGAAGGGGATCCTGGCTGCCATGGCCCAGGTGCCCTCGGGCGTGCTGTTCGTCAAGATCGATGCGCCGGCCGCCAAGCTGGAAACGACGCGTCAGGGTTTCCTGGCGCTGTGCCGTTCGCTCAAGCCGGGTGCCAGCGAGTGAGCCTGCCCGCTGATTCCGAGAGCCCGCGTTGGCTGACCATCCTTGCCAGTCCGCATCCGGCTGCCTTCGCCAATGCATGGCTGTTCGTGCTGGTGGTGGTGGGAACCCTGGCCCAGGTCGACCTGGGACTCTACCAGGCGCAGGAACGCTGGTTCTCCGCCTGGTTCTTCTTCGCCTTCGATTGGCTGCCGCTGCCTGGCGGACGCGCCACCTTCGCGCTGATGGCGATCAACCTGATCGCCCACCTGGGCACCAGGCGCGGCCTGACCTGGCCGGGCCTGACCCTGCTCCATGTCGGCGTGGTGCTGCTGCTCGCGGCCGGCCTGATCGGTGGGGCGTTCCGCCGCGAAGGCTCGCTCGCGTTGGCGGAAGGCGAGTCCGGGGCCGAGATGGTCTCATACCGCCACCATGAGCTGGTGGTGTCCTCGTCGGATGGGAAGAACCAGCGACTCACCCGCTTTGGCGAGGGTCTGCTCGTTCCGGGCGCCACCCTGAAGCACCCCGCCCTGGCTCTGCCGCTCACCGTCGTGACCCATCACCACAACGCCCGCCTGGTGGGCCGTCGGCTGGAGGCCCTCCCCTCCAATCCCGAGCCATCAGACAACCAGCCCGGCCTGGTGCTGCTGGCCTCCGGGCGCGAGGTCAACGTGCTCGCCTACGAATCCTCACCCACCATCGACCACCAGGGCCAGACCTACCGCCTGGGCCTCCGCCCGGCGGTCACCCCGCTGCCCTTCAACGTCCGCCTGCTCAAGTTCACCCGCGACCTGCATCCCGGAACCGGGATGGCGAAGGCCTACCAGTCCGAAGTCGAGTTCACCGTCGACGGCACCACCCGCCGGGTGGTGATCTCGATGAACCAGCCGCTGCGCCACCAGGGCTGGACCCTCTACCAGTCCTCGTTCCAACAGGGCGCGCAGACCGTCAGCGTGTTCACCGTCGTGCACGATCGCTTCCAATACAGCATCTATCTGGCCTCGCTGATCATGGGGGCCGGTCTCCTGGTGCACATCCTCGACCGCATGCTGCGACGGGCCCCCGCCGGGCCAGCCAACGGGACCGCTCCTGCCGCCGGAGATTCGGCATGATCCGCCAGACCTGGATAGCGGCGGTTGCGCTGCTCGTCATGCTTGCCGCCGGCCGACCGGCCGGGCTCGCCGCCGGTGAACCTGCCGCGCCCGCAGCCAAACCGGATCCCGCCGCATTCGCGCCGCTGATCGGATCCCTGCCGGTGCTGCACGAAGGCCGGATCAAGCCGATCGATTCCGCTGCGCGCCATTTCCTGCTCGCCCTCGGCCGCAGCTCGCTGCCGGGCGGGGTCAGCGCCTCCACCTGGCTGGTCGAGGGCCTCACCGATCTCCCGGCCGCGAAGGCCCGGCCGGCGGTGAAGCTGCGCAACCCCGAGGTTGCCGATGCCTTGCGCCTGGAGCGCCGCAACGACCTGCGCTATTCCCTCACCGAGGTGATCGACGGCCTGCGCCGCCAGTCGACGCTGATCGAAGCCCTGCTCGCCAAACGCCAGCGCCCGACCGATCCGGTCGAGGCGCAGCTGGTCGAACTGGTGCATAATGCCTCTGCCGCGCTGAACGCGCTGGACTTCGTGCACGGAATGGCGGTGGTGCCGGGCGATGCCGCCCATCGCGAACAATGGCGGACCTTGGCCTCGTTCAGCGAAACCCAGGTCGCCCCGGACGCGGTGCAATCGCAGATCATCGGGGCCTGGATCAACCTCATCGACGCGGTGCGCGCCGGAGACCGCACCGCAGCGGCCGACCGGGCCGCCGTGGTGCGCGCGCTGGTGGCGCCGCTGACCGCGCCCAACCGGCTCGCCGTCGAGGTGTCCTACAACCGCTTTGCCCTCTTCCACTGGTCCATCGCGCTCTATGTGCTGGCCGCCCTGCTGGCCGGACTCGCCCTGTGGTCGCCCCGTGCCGCGCTGCGCCAGACCGCCTTCACCGTGCTGGTCCTGGGGGTCGTCTTCAATCTGGCCGGGGTGGCTGCGCGCTGCTACATCATGAGCCGGCCACCCGTGGCGACGCTGTACGAGACCATCCTGTTCGTGGCGTTGGTCAGCGCCTTGACCGGGGCGCTGGTGGAGCTCGTCCGGCGCGACAGCATCGCGATTTTCGGCGGCGCCCTGCTCGGACTCGGTGGCCTGTTGACCGCCAACGGCTACGCCGCCGACGGCGATACCATGGGCATGCTGGTCGCCGTGCTCAACTCCAACATGTGGCTGACCATCCACGTCATCACCATCACCGCCGGCTACGCCTTCTGCCTGGTCGCTTCGCTGGCGGCCCACTTCGCCCTGATCCAACGGGCGCTGCGACCAGCGGACGGCGAGGCCCTCGCGCGTACCGACCGCCTGCTCAACGTCCTCGCGCTCATCGCGCTGCTGCTCACCCTCGCCGGAACCATCCTCGGTGGCATCTGGGCCGATCAGTCGTGGGGCCGCTTCTGGGGCTGGGATCCCAAGGAGAACGGTGCCCTGCTCATCGTCCTCTGGCTGGTCACCCTCCTCCACCTCAAGGCCGCCGGCCAGTGCGGCCCGCGCGGCGTCGCCCTCGGCCTCGCCCTGGTGTCGATCGTGGTCGCGGTCGCCTGGTTCGGGGTGAATCTGCTCGGCATCGGTCTGCACAGCTATGGCTTCGACACCGGCACGGCGGCGAAGCTGGGGGCATTCGCCCTCGCCGAACTGATAGCAGGCCTGGCGCTATGGGCGTGGGCTACCGGCGCAGCGCGGGCTGCGGAGAAACCTTGACCAGGGTCTGGTTCCGGCTCCAGACCACATTGCCGCTGGCGATGTTGATGATTTCGAAACCGACCTGATAGGCCGACCGCTGACCCCGGCCTTGGATGTCTTCGTGGACCTCGATGCTGCCCCGGAGCAGGAATGCGGGCTCTGCACCTGTTCCAGGTTTCCCGCCTGAAACCGCAGACGATTCCGTTGCCGGGCGGGTGAATCCAGCCGCGGCGACGTCGATCCGGTCCGAGCGCACGAAGGCGGCGCTCATCCTCTGCAGGATCGGGCCACTGGGGATTTCCTCTCCATTGCTGCGGATGGTGACTTTGCCGATGGCGAGCCTGGGATTCCCCTGGTACCTGAGCAGGTGATCCCTGAGCCACCGACCCTCCAGAGCATCAGCACTCATGCTTTCGGCCACCACCCTGGTATCGACCTCGTCCCATTTCCCGGATCGTGACCGGCCGGCCCCGGCAATTTCGCTCGAGGCATCGAGGGACGACACGGCCAGATCGAACCGCTGATTGCTGGACAGATCCACCACCGTGAAGGCGCGGTCGGCCGCGACCAGACGTCGGGTCGGATCGCTGGGATCCGGGTACCCCGGAATATCGAGGGACAGCTTCTCCGTGAGCTGGAAGCTGATCGCTGAACCCGCTCCACGGTTTTCGCCCGACACCGGCGTCGCAGCCGGGTAGATGGACCGGAGTAGGCGCTCGACCTCGGCTTCCGGCTGGTGCGGCCGGATGGCACCCAGGGCGTCATCGATTCCGGGCGGGAGGAGCGACGGATTCCGCACCGCTGAGGTGCACGAAGCCAAGATCACGACGATGATGAAGAGCATGGATCGCATGGCGTCCTCCGGCGGATGTGGTCGCCGAGGATGCACGGCCGAAGCTGCGATCTAGTGGTCAAATCCGACAGTCCGGGTCCGGCGTGCGGTCGGCCCGGCGTGGGGTCATTCCACGATCTCGACCGTGGTGGTCGCACGATCAGGCTGCGACAGCCAATGCGCGAACTGCTTGACCTCGTCGTTCGCCATGCGGATGCAGCCGTTCGAGACCATGCGGCCGAGACCGCCGTTGGCGCCGGTGTAGCCGTGGATGCCGATGCCCTTCTGGCCGAGCATCTTCTCATCGAAGGCGAGCCAGACGCCGCCGAGGATGTTCTCAGGGTCGCCGGCGGCCAGGACCTTGCCGGTCTTGGGGTTGGTCCATTCGGGATCGAACTGGCGCTTGGTGATCTTCGTCTTGCCGACCGGGGTCGGGGATTCGACCGCGCCGATCGAGATCTGGTAGCGGCGGGCGAAGATGCCGGCGATGTACCAGTCGAGGAACTTCTGGCCCTTGTCGATGTGGATCTGGTGCCCGGCCTCCTTCAGCTTGACCACCTTGAGGCTTTCGCCGGCCTGGAGATTGCCGTTGTTGATATCGGCGCCGCGCATGGTGTTCACGAGTTCGCGGCTCATGCCGTAGTGGATGCCGATCTTTTCAGGGCTTTCACCGGGCGCGACCAGGTGCAGGGCGAACAGTCCGCCGTCGTCGGCAGGCACCTTGGCCTTGGAGAAGAAAAGCACCTCAGCGAGCGGTTGGCAGCGTTCGGCGATGAGCTTCGCCTGGCGGTCGTGGCTGCCCTTCACCTCGTAGAGGGCGCGCAGGGCCTTGGCGTATTGGCGCGCCAGGGCCGGAGCCTTGGGGGTGCGCTGGGGCGCATCGCCGGCGGCGGTCCAGTCGGCCTCGGCTCCGTCGATGAGGCGCTGAACCTCGGCCGGCAGGCCGACGGGCTGGATGCTGGGCGTGGTGGTGACGAAGGGCCCCGGATCCTGGGCCTGGGCGACCGGTTCGGCGCGGCCCTTGAACCACCACCAGCCGCCACCAGCGGCGGCGGCGATGAGGATGAGGACGACGAGGATGCGCATGGGGGCTCCTGAGCGCGCGACGGGCCGAGCGCGCGGCGGAGCGCGCGGCAGGGGCTTTCGCACGGCGAAGGGCGCAGGGTGCCAATGAACGGCGTGGTCGCAACCGATGGCGGCAGGTGCGGACGGATGCTGGCAGACATGCCGGCGGACAGCGGATGGCCGGTGGGGATCTCGCACTGGCCGAGGATCGGCGTCCGGCTAGGGTCCGCGCCTCAGCATCAAACCACCGGAACCACGCCATGTCGCGCCGCCACGTCCCAGCCGCCATCCCCCTGGTCGCCAGCCTCGCCGCCATCGCCGCCGCGGCCGATCAGCCGTTGCCGGTGAACCGGCCGAATCCGATCGGCGGCGCGGCGATCAGCGAATACGCCCCGGGCCGGTCGAGCACCCTCGGCGGCCAGCGCCAGGTCATCGTCCAGGGCGATCTCGACCTGGATGCGATCACCCAGGACAACTACCGCGACGGCGACCAGGGCCTGGGCGACCATCGCGGACGCGGCCTGATCCGCTGCGATTTCGGCCTGAAGATGACCCTCGACGACAAGGTGAAGGTCCAGCTCATCCTCGGCTACCATGGCGAGGCCGGCGGCGTGGCCGCCAACAGCCCGGTGGACGGCCCGGCACCCGGCAGCGGCCAGTCCGGCAACCAGGGGCCGAACGGATTCCAGGACCGCAACGGCGATGCGCGTGGCGCGGTCGTGCTGCAGCAGGCCTTCGTCCGCCTCCAGGACGTGCTCGGCTTCAACACCGTCACTGCGGTCGCGGGACGCATGCCGGAATCGTTCTGGATCCACCAGGATCTCACCGAGGAGCGGTACTCCAACGACAAGAAGCGCGCGATGCTGTTCGACTCGCGCGCCGACGACCGTGACCTGACCAGCTGGGACGGATTCAAGGCGTCGTACAGCGGTTTCGACACCTGGCAGATCATCCCGTTCGTCTACTGCACGCCCGACGCCAGCGGCCTGTACGGCGTCGCGGTCGATTGGCGTCCCATGGACACCAATGCGAACCAGCAGCTGGTCCTGAGCGGATCCTGGAACGTGGTGCGCAACGTGCCGATCAAATCGGGATTCGATGCCAACGGCCAGATCGTGAACAGCCGCGGCAAGAACCTGACCACCTGGTACGGCGGCGCGGACTACAAGTCGGGCGGATTCTCGTTCTTCGGCGAGATCGGCTACCAGTCCGGCAACCAGGGCAATGGCGAGCAGTTCGCCGGCCGGGGCGCGACCGGCGGGGTCGAATGGCAGTTCGGCCCGAACAGTCCGGTGACCATGGGCCTGCTTGCCGACTACTTCAGCGGCGACAGCAATTCCGGCGATGGCAAGAACTCGCGCTTCATCAATCCCTACGAGCACATCTGCGACACCTACATCGTCGAGAACGAGAAGTACGGCGAGCTCAGCCGCTACATGGATGGCGACCTGCAGGCGCTCAAGGTCAAGCTGGGCGTGCGCATGGCCAACGACAACAGCGTGCGGATGGACGCGGTCTGGGGCGGCTACCGCCTCGACAGCGCGGCGAGCGCGCAGCGCTACCTCGGCCAGGAGGTCGACCTGACGATCAGCTGGCGGGTCAGCTACGATGCACGGCTGAGCCTGCTCGGCGGCGTCTTCTTCCCCGGACCCGGCTTCAAGCTGATCGCGCCGAACAATCCGCTCGCTCCCGGCGAATCCGCCGGCAACAGCCCGGTCTACCTCGCCGGCGTCAACCTGAAGGTCGCGTTCTAAGGGCGGGTGGGCACGGCCATGCCCTTCGCCCACCTGCACGTCCACAGCCATTTCACCCTGCTCAATTCCACCATCGCGGTGCCGAAGCTGGTCGGCGCGGTGAAGGCGCGCGGGATGACGGCGGCGGCGCTGACCGATCGCGGCAACCTGTGCGGCGCGTTCGAATTCGCCTCGGCCTGCAAGGACGCGCAGATCACCGGCCTGATCGGCTGCCAGCTCAACGTCGCCCCGCTGGGGCTGGCGGACAAGGGCAAGGACTGGCTCAACCTGGTGCTCATCGCGGCGAGCGAGACCGGCTACCGCAACCTCGCGCGGCTGGTCTCGCGCGGCTGGCTGGAAGGCTTCTTCTACGAACCGCAGGTCGACCTGGAGATGATCGCCGCCCACGCCGGCGACGTGGTCTGCCTAACCGGCGCCGGCGCCAACGGCTTCATCAACCGCCATCTCCCCCATTCCCCGGAAGAAGCGCGGCGCAACCTGGAACTGCTGCGCACGATCTTCCCCGACCGTCTGTTCCTGGAGGTCTGCGACCACGGCGATGACGGGCCGCTCGGCCGGCGGGGCGCCCTCGCCCGCCTGGCGCAGGAGGCGAACGTGCCGGCGGTGGCGGCGAACTGGGTGCATTACCTCGATCGCGCCGACGCGCGGGTGCATGAAGTCCTGCTCGCGATCGAGGGCGCGACCACCCTCGACGATCCGCGCATCGTGCGCAAACGCCTGCCGACCGACGAGTTCTACCTCAAGACCCACGCGGAAATGGCGGCGCTGTTCTCCGACCTGCCGGAGGCCGTCGCCAACACCGAGCGCGTGGTCGAACTCTGCAAGGGCGGCAAGATCCCGTCGGGCCAGTACTACCTGCCCAAGTTCCCCTGCCCGGACGGGCTGGACGAGAACGCGCTGCTCAGGCGCGACACCCTGATCGGCGTGCAGCGGCGCTACGGCGACAACATCTCGACCGAGATCCGCGAGCGCATGGAGTTCGAGCTCAAGACCATCATCGAGATGGGCTTCCCGGCCTACTTCCTCATCGTCGCCGATTTCATCGGCTGGGCCAAGAAGAACGGCATCCCGGTCGGCCCCGGGCGCGGCTCCGCCGCCGGCAGCCTGGTGTCGTATGCGCTCGGCATCACCGACATGTGCCCGCTGCGCTACGGCCTGCTCTTCGAACGCTTCCTGAATCCGGGCCGCAAATCGATGCCGGACATCGACATCGACTTCTGCAAGGACGGCCGTGACCGGGTCATCCACTACGTGGCGCAGAAGTACGGCGCCGACGCGGTGACCCAGATCATGACCCTGGGCACGATGAAGGCGCGCATGGCGATCAAGGATGTCGCCCGCGCCTACGCCTGGACGCCCGAGGAGTCGCAGGAACTGGCGAACCTGGTGCCCAACAACCCGGCCAAGCCGGTCGACCTGCAGCAGGCGCTGGGCCGCAAGGCGATCGACAAGGACGGCAAGGAATGGGCCACCGTCGACCAGCTGGCGAAACGTTATGAGGGCGATGAGCGCACCCGCACCACGCTCGATGCCGCGATGAAGGTGGAGAAGCTCGGCCGCAGCCTGGGCGTGCACGCGTGCGGCATCGTCATCGCACCCGGCCCGGTCAGCGGCTACATCCCGGTCTGTTCGGTGAAGGGCAAGCCGGCGACCCAGTTCAACATGACCCAGGTCGAGAAGGCCGGCCTGCTCAAGATGGATTTCTTGGGCCTCAAGACCATGTCGATCCTGAAGAAGGCGACCGACCTGGCGCAGGCGTCCACCGGCACCGCGATCGATCTCCTGCAGATCCCGCTCGCGGATCCGCGCACATTCCAGCTCCTGGGCACCGGCGAGACGCTGGGCGTGTTCCAATGCGAATCGCCGGGATTCCAGAACCTGATCAAGAACCTCAAGCCCGACCGCTTCGAGGACATGATCGCCCTGGTCGCGCTCTACCGGCCCGGCCCCCTGATGGCGAACATGCACATCGACTACTGCGAACGGAAGCAGGGCCGCCAGCGCATCGACTACCCGCATCCGGTCCTGGAACGCTCGCTGAAGGAGACCTACGGCCTCTACATCTACCAGGAACAGGTGATGAACATCAGCCGCGAGCTGTGCGGCTTCACCCCGGCCGAGGCCGACGACCTGCGCAAGGCGATGGGCAAGAAGGACGTGAAGGTCCTGGAAAAGCTCGAGCAGAAATTCATCGAGGGCGCGTTCACCCAGCACCAGTTCGACCGCGACCGCTGCCGCGAGATGTGGAAGAAGATCCTCGGATTCGCGAGCTACTGCTTCAACAAATCGCATTCGGCATGCTATGGCCTGATCGCCTACTGGACGGCGTACATGAAGGCGAACCACTACGCCGCCTTCATGACCGCCAACCTGATCTACGAGATGGGCGACAAGGACAAGATGACCCGCTTCGTCGAGGAGCTGAAGTCGCACCGCATCAGCGTCCTGCCGCCGGATCTCAACGAATCCGGCTGGGAATTCACGATCGTGCGATCCGCGGACGGTCCCGACAAGATCCGCTTCGGCTTCGGCGGCGTGAAGGGCATCGGCGACCAGGCGGCGGCGCACCTCATCGCCAAGCGCGAGGCCGGCGGCCGCTTCGCCTCGCTCTACGACCTCTGCGAACGCGTCGACACCCGGGTGATCAACAAGCGCGTGGTCGAGGCGCTGATCAAGGTCGGCGCGCTCGATTCGCTGCACCCCAACCGCCGCGCCCTGGTCGAGGCGATGGAGCGCGCCTTCGATCGCGGCCAGAAGGCGAGCCGGACCAGGGCGCAGAACCAGCAGACCCTGTTCGCCGCCTTCGAACAGGACGCCGCCTTCGCCCAGGAAGCGCACGGTTACCCCGACGTGCCCGACTGGCCGGTGGAGGAGCGCCTGGGCTACGAGAAGCAGCTCTCCGGCTATTGGATGTCCTCGCACCCGGTCGCGGTGCACGCGCCGGCCCTGGCCGCCCACGTCACCGCCCGCGCCGGCGACCTGCGCACCATCGCCACCGGCAACCGCGCCACCATCGCCGCGGTGGTGGTCGGCAAGCGCGTCGTGCGTACCCGCACCGGCAAGCAGATGGGCATCCTGGAACTGGAGGACGAGACCGGCCGCTTCGAGGCGGTGCTCTTCCCGGGCGGCGGACGCGGCGCCGGCGGCCGCCGCGACGAGCCGTCGATCTACGAACGCTTCGGCGGCGAATGCGTCGAGGGTCTGGTCGCGCTCTTCACCGGCACGGTCGAGCGCCGCCGCCGGGGCGGCGGCGCTCCAAGGGCCCAGGCCGATGAGGATGGCGGCGGCGAACCGCATCCCGATGGCGACGACGCGGACGGTGGCGAGGGCGGCGCGATGCACGCCCCCGATCCGGAACCCGAGACCGCCAGCCTGATCATCACCGACGTGATCCCGGCGCGCTCCGCCGCCGAACGCCTGACCCGCGAAGTGCTCATCGCCATCGATGGCGCAGCCGACCCGGCGGCGCTGCGCCAGCGCCTCGACGCCCTCGCCACCCTCATCAGCGAGAACCAGGGCGAGACCCCGATCGTGATCCAGGTGCATGTCCCCGGCGATGTCGCCCTGACCCTGCGCGTCGGCGACGATCGCCGCCTGCGTCCCACCGCCCCGGTGCTCGAACGCCTGCGCGCCCTCTGGGGCCCGGGCCGGATCAAGGTCTTCGCCAAAGAGGCGGCGAATGCGCCGATGCACGCCACCGGCGGGGATGATCTGGGCGACGTCGACTGAACTGGATGGCCCGACCGGTCCGCTTGCCGGCGCTGCCAACGCAAAGAAGGCCGGCGGATGCCGGCCTTCTTGCTGGGCGACTGTCGCCGGGGAGCCGGCGGACGGTTCAGCGCTTGCTGAACTGGGTGCCGCGGCGGGCCTTGTGCAGGCCGTACTTCTTGCGTTCGACCATGCGCGAGTCGCGGGTCAGCAGGCCGTGCTTGCGCAGGTTGGCCTCGGTGTTCGGGTCGGCCTTGGCCAGGGCGCGCGAGATGCCGAGCACCACCGCGCCGACCTGGCTGACCACGCCGCCGCCGGTGGCGTTCACCGCGACATCGTACTTGCCGGTGCTCTCGGTGACCGAGAACGGGATGGACAGGAGCTTCTGCAGGCGTTCGACCGGGAAATAGGCGTCGGACTTGCGGTCGTTGATCAGGATCTGGCCGGTTCCGGGGCTGAGGCGGACGCGGGCGACGCTGGTCTTGCGGCGGCCAAGGCCCCAGGTGTAGGTCTTCGACATGTGGATTGCTGTCCTCGTGCTGAGCGCTGCTGGCCCGGAAGCGTGGGAATCCACGCGATGCCGGGGGGCGCGAACCATAGCGTTCCAGGGTCGGGGTCAAGACCCAGGCGGCGGTTCCGAGGCCCGCGGGGGTCAGACCCCCTGGCGGGGGCAGTCGGCAGCCAGGGGGCAACGGTCGCAGCGCGGTGCCTGCCGGCGGCAGTGCTCGCGCCCGAGCCGGATCATCTGGTGGCAGCGGCGCACCCAGTCCTGGGCGGGAAAACGGGTCTCGACGGCCGCCTCGGCGGCGCGCGGCAGCTCCTGCGCCGTCCAGCCCAGGCGGAAGGCGATGCGCGTGACGTGGACATCGGCGGCGACGGCCGGGATGCCGAAACCGTTGCCGAGCACCACCGCCGCGACCTTGCGTCCGACTCCTGGCAGGCGCTCCAGATCGGCGCGGGTGCGCGGCACCTTGCCGCCATGGTGGACGAGCAGCGCCCGCGCCGCCTCGACCAGGGCGCGCGCCTTCTGCGGATAGAGCGGCAGGCGACGCAGCACGCGGGTCAGGTCGCGATGGTCGAGCGCAGCCAGGCCGGCGACCGAGACGACGTGCTCCATCAGCACCGCCATCACCTTGTTGACCTGCACGTCGGTGGCGCGTGCGGAAAGGATGGCGGCGACCAGGAGTTCCCAGTCATCGCGGGCGTAGAGTCCGCAGCGCGCATCCGGCCAGCTGCGCTGGAGCGCCGCCGCGACTGCGGCCGGGGCCGCAGGAACCAGGCAGGGGGCGGGCTTGTCCACGCCGGGAAGCTACCGCATCGCCGGTTGCCGCAATCGCACGACCGGCCCGCGCCTGGACAGGCCGCCGCCCTGGCGAGCGGGCGTCCACCCCGCCATTCCCGTCGCGTCCGGGCTTGCTAGCGTCCGCGCCATCCCGGGAAGGGGCCTATGTCACGCTGCATGGTCCTCAACGCCGACTACCAGTACCTCAACATCGAGGAGGACTGGTTCGACTCGCTGATGCTCGTCCTTCAGGAGAAGGCCGACCCGATCGAGCATTACCCCCAGGTCGTGCGCAGCCAGCACCTCTCCTTCAACCTGCCGGCGGTGGTGGTGATGCGCTACCGCGTCAACGTCAAGCGCCGCGGTCGGCTCTTCCAGCTTCCCACCAAGAAGGCGGTGTTCATCCGCGACGGCTTCGAATGCCAGTACTGCGGCACCCGCATCAGCATGGGCTCCGGCACCCGCGACCACGTCCTGCCGCTGTCGCGCGGCGGCGCGAACACCATGACCAACGTGGTCGCCGCCTGCAAGGCCTGCAACCTGCGCAAGGCCGACCGCACTCCTGACGAGGCCGGCATGGCCCTGCGCAACAAACCGCGCCCGCTCACCGACGAGGAGAAGGTGCGCTGCCTGCTCAAGACCTGCCGCGCCGACGAACGCCGCGCCTGGCTCGGCTGCCTGCGGCGCATGGGCATCGCGCTGTGGGCGTGATGACCGGGGGGGGCCTTGCACCTCGGCCCGGCTGAGCCGCTCTGCGGCCGGCCTGCTGCGCGGGGATCGACCGCGGCGGCCGAGGACAGCCTCGGGTTGGCGGCAACGTCGGAACCGGCCCTGGGGTATAAACCGCGCCTGGGTCATGCGACCCCGATCCCCCAGCAGGCTGCCGGTGCGGCCACCTGCCCCTGAGCCGCGAGCCTCGACCACCCACCACAGAGGAATCATGAAGCGCCCCATCACCAGAGCCCCGTCGATGACCCGAGTGTGCAGGCTGGCCCTGATGGGTCAGGCCTTCGCCTGCGGTCTTGCCGTCGCGTGGTCGGCCGAGCCGCCGCCTGGCGGCGCCGGAGGCCAGATCTCCGGCTATTTCGGGGATCGCAGCGGCGTCTACCGCAATGCGCAGCCGCCGGTGTACTGGAACGAGGAGACCAACGTGCTCTGGAAGGTGGCGGTGCCCAACCTCGGCAGCGCCGCGCCGGCGGTGACCGCCGATCGGGTGTTCGTGCTGAGCGAGCCGGGCTGGCAGCATGATCTGCCGGTGATCTCCTGCTATGCGACCCAGAGCGGCAAGCTGCTCTGGGAGAAGCAGATCGACCACCTGCACCTCACGGTCAAGGACGAAGCCGCGCGCCAGCAGATCCGCGAGCATTGGCGCAAGCACCTCGCCTGGATCCGCGACTACTACCTGCTGTTCCACGATTATTCCGCCGACAAGGACAATCCCGAGGTGAAGCGCCGGATGGACGCGATGGGCGTGCTCACCTGGGGCGCCAACTACCTCTATGGCAAGTTCGACGACGGCAAGCTCTCCGACTACGGGATGCCGAAATTCGCCAAGAAGTTCCCCGAAGTAGGCAAGGCCCTGGTCGAGCTGGACACCTGGCGTCGCATGGGCAGCCACGACATGATGTGGCTCGGCGAGGTGTTCGGCACGCCGGTCACCGACGGGCAGGCGCTGTACGTCGCCACCGCCTGGGGCGTGTATGCCAGCTACGACCTCGACGGCAATCTGCGCTGGATGCACGCGCTCTCGCCGGAGCGGCCGCATGACTACTGCGCCGTGGCCCGTTCACCGATCATCCACGGCAACCTGCTCATCAGCGACCTGGGCCGGATGGTGCGCGCGTTCGACCGGGCTACGGGCGCATTGAAGTGGGAACACAAGCGCCCAGGCGGGGTGCACGAATTCGTCTCGCCGGTGGTGCTGCGCGTGGGCAGCCAGGACGTGCTCTGGTGCGCCGGTCCTGCGGCCTACACGCTGCCCGAGGGCAGGCCGTTGACCATCGTCGGCTGGAAGAACAACGGCATGATGATCGCCGTCAACAGCGACCGGCCCGACACCCTGTTCATGACCGGCGGCGGCGAGCACGGCGGCTGGGAGGGCAAAGGCAAGGCCGAGATCGAACCGCCCGCCGCGATCCGCTTCGCGCTCGAGGGCAGCACGCTCACGGGCAGCGTCCTGTGGCACAAGGTCAACGACAACGCTGCCGGCGGCTGTTCCAGCCTGCTGTACCATGGCGGCAAGCTCTACTTCGGGGGCGCCAAGGGCGTCATCCTCGATGCCGAGACCGGCAATGTCGTCACCGGCCTGTTCGGCGGCGCCGTGCCGATCACCGAGCACCACATGGCGATCGCGGGCGGCCACGTGTACGGCCTGGGCACCAATGGCCTCATGAAGGTGCATACCCTCGATGGCCGCTTCGTGGCCAGCAATCAGTTGCGGGTGACCCCGTTCGCCGATCTCGACAAGGCTGCCCAGACCCGACGGCTCAGCCAATGGTTCTCCTGGCCGAAACCCGCCAACCGGGAGTGGTGCTTCAGCTTTGCCAGCCCGTTCGCCGTGGCCGGCGACCGCCTGTTCATCCGCTCGCTCGATCATCTCTATTGCATCGCCGGCAAGGCCGGAGCGCCTGCGCCCGCCGGCGACGCCGACGCGCTCATCGCCCAGGCCGAGAAGAACGCCGACGGCGCCTGGGCGCGCCTGGCGGCGCTCGGGCCCGCCGCCAAGCCGGTCGTGCCGAGGATCCTCGCCCAGGCGGCCAAGAGCCGGGAACCCTGGGCCGCGTTCAGCGCGCTGGCGGCGATCGATCCCGACACCGCCCGGACGCAGCGCGAGGCGATGATCAAGTACATGGTCGACTCCAACCTGCATGACCACTCGGCCCCGATCCTCAGCGCCCTGCTCTACGATCTCGGCCCGATCCCGCGCGCGCTGCTGGCGCCCCTCGAAGCCAAGGTCGACCAGCGCCAGTACCCCCTCAACGGCCCCAAGCAGACGCAGGATCTGCTCACCGCCTGCTATCGCCGCGCGGGCGAGGTCGGTTTCACCGCCATCATCGTGCATCCCCTGCCCTGGAACGGCGGCCCGGTGGCCGGCAAGGAGATCAAGCTGACCTGGTCGACCGTCAATGCCACCAAGGTCCGCATCGAGCCGGGCATCGGCGATGTGCCACCGAAAGGCGAACACGCCCTGCGCCTGGACCAGCCGGCCACCTACACCTTCACCGCCGAGGGCCCAGGAGGCCCATCGGTGCGCACCATCACCATCCAGCCCAAACCGGCGACCGCACCGCCGGCCAAATAGCCTTGCTGGTGGAATGAGGCGGACCGCCCCGCGAACCTGGTTCGCTACATGATTAATGGGAACCCGAGGCAGTGCGGAACTACTCCCCGCGAGGTGTCCGGGCCAGGGCCTGTCGATAGGCGGCCGGACCCAGGCCGTACCGGCGGCTGAACCAGCGCGTGAAATGATGCCGGTTGGCGAAACCGCAATCGTGGGCGATGGCGCCAATGGCGTCGTGGCTGTTCAGCAACCGGTCACGGGCCAGGCGCAGCCGCAGGTCGCACAGCCAGTCCTTGGGGGATCGGCCGGTGTGGGCGCGCAGGCGCCGGGCGAAATGGGCCACGCTGCAGCCGCAGCGCTTGGCAAGGCCGCTGATGGTATGCGGTTCCCCAGGATTCTCCTCCACATGGTCGATGACCCCCCGCAGGGCCTCGGCGGGATCGACCGGAGCCAGGAACCGGGCCCGCAGGCCCGGAGCCGCCTGGGTCAGGACTTCGGCCCACACCGAGAACAGCAGGGCCTGGGCCTTCAGCCGCCACACCGGATCGTGCAGATCGCTGGGAATCAGCCCCGCCAGCCGGGCACTGCGCTCGGGCGCGGGCGGCACCAGCACCGGGGCGTTCAGCCATCCGGCGGGAAGACCCAGTGGGTGGAAATGGATATAGAAGTGCCGAAGCCTCGTGTGGCAGCGCCACACGCCGGGGCATTCGGCCGGCACCAGGGCCATGCCGAGTGGCGGCAGCGCCAGCGCGTGGCCATCCAGCAGCAGTTCCATGCCAGGGGCATCATTGCAATACAGGCGCCAGAATGACGCCGGCAGCGGACACTCCTGTCCCGGATCCAGCACGGTCCGACCGCAATACAGCATCTGCAGGTGCAGGTCGTGGCCGGAAAGGGTCCTGTCCGACGCCATGCCCGGATCCTAAAATGAGCGAAATGGACACAAGAGAGAGCAATCCGGGCATAGCAACCGCCCGGTCGCCAGGTTAACCTGCATGTCATGACCAACCTTGGCACGGCAGAAGCGCAACACGCCGCCGTCGGCATCCGGACCCAATCGCCGGAGCACGCCCAACGCACCTCCCATCCCGAGGCGCAATGGTTCGGTTCGGCCGGCCTGGGGCTGTTCATGCACTGGGGCATCTCCACCGTCTCCGGCAAGGGCGACCTCTCGTGGAGCATGATGGCCGAACTGCCATGGATGGACGGGGTGGGCACCCAGATCACCCCGGCCGACTACTTCGCCCAGGCCCGTGATTTCCGGCCGACCCGGTGGGACCCCGACCGTATCCTCGCCGCCGCCAAGGCGGCGGGATTTCGTTACGCGGTGCTGACCACGCGCCATCACGATGGCTACGCCCTATGGCCCAGCCAGCACGGGGTATTCGGCGTGCGGCAATTCCTGCCGGGGGTGGACCTGGTGGCGTCCTACGTCGAGGCCTGCCGCCGCCAGGGCCTGAAGGTCGGGCTCTACTACTCGCCGCCCGACTGGTACTACAACCGACAGTACATGTCGTTCCGCTTCGGCAGCGAGGACCCGGCGAACGCCCCCGGCCGCAAGCATTTCGGTATGCATCACGAGGAGATCGCATCCCTGCCGCCCAAACCGCCGGGGCACGAAGCCTCCTTCCATGCCTACCTGCGCGGCCAGATCACCGAACTGCTGACCAGGTACGGCCGGATCGACCTGCTGTGGTTCGATGGCGGACCTGCGGTGATGACGATCGCGGAGCTGCGCGCCCTCCAGCCCCACATCGTCATCAACCCGCGCATGCATGGCGTGGGCGACTTCGACACGCCCGAACTGCATCTTCCCCACCGTCGCCCGTCTGGCTGGTGGGAACTGTGCGACATCTGGCCCTGCGGCGGCTGGTCGTACGACCCCAACCACGAACGCTACAAGCCCCTGTCATGGTTCCTGGAGCGGCATAACGCCGTGCGCGCCATGGGCGGCAATCTGCTCATGAATGTGGGGCCGAAAGCCGATGGCGGCATGCCCGAGGTGTATTACCAGCGCATGGACGAACTGGCCCGGCACTGGCGATGAAAAGATGCCAAACCAGAAAACGAGCAAATGGCCTTGAGACATCCTGCGATTTCTGACATTATCATTCACCTTCCTCTACCGGAATTGATCAAACCACCATGGATCATTCCATGAAACATGTACTCCTCATCACCTCCTTGATCGCCGGTGGTCTGCCTGCTGCTGATCCAGCGCCTTTCGGCCACGCCGACTGGAAACCCTCACCCACCGATCCGGTCGGTTTTTCCGGGCAGGGCAACAACTGGTATCCAGGGGCGACCCCACCAAGTGAATGGTCGGATAAAGCCGACGGCACAACCAGGAACATCCGGTGGAAAGTGCCGCATCCCGGCTGGACCGACGCCCAGCCCATCGTGGTCGGCAAACGGATCATCGGCGTCTATTCGCCGCATCATGTCGTGTGCTATGATGCCGATACGGGCAAGGTGCTGTGGCAGGATGAACTGAAGCTGATGGCCCTGCCGCCGTTGTCTGCCGACCGCAAAAGCATCGGGTTGACTCCGGACCCAGATAAGGCGGCTCACTTGCAAGACCTGTTCGAACGCTGCCTGGCGCACAATCGCGTTCGATTCGCCGCCGGAACGACCTATCGGGATCGCGAGCAGCCGATCGGCCCGCGCGCGCCGCTCGGCGAATACATCACCGAACAACTCAAAGCCTGGCAGGTCCATTTCGCCAAGACCTGGCCTGAAGCGATCCCCGCCCTGGAGCAGGACCTGAAACTCTGGTCCCAGTACAAGGCCGGCAATGAATCCGAATACAACAAGGCCACCAATGACCGGCGCAAAGGTCCATCCCTGTTCGAGCAGTACGCCGAGAAGACCACCGGTGTCAGCGTGTTCAACAACTGGCCAGGCGGCATCAGCGACGTGATGGCCAGTCCGGTCAGCGACGGGGAACGGGTCTATGTCGTGCTGGGCTTCGGCCAGATCGCGGCCTACGACCTGGCCAGCGGCAAACGGCTCTGGGCCTTCCGCGATCCTTTGATGAAACCGGGTACGGTCGATCACAATCAATCGCCCCTGCTGTGGAAAGACCTGCTGTTGGTGCCCAGTCCTGGCGAACAACGTGCCCGGAATTGGCATCGCAGCATTCGCGCCTATGACGTGCGGACCGGCGCGTTGCGCTGGGAAACCTTTGACCCGCGAGCCGTGGGCTCGGCCTGGGGTGCGCCCGCCTGGCACGGCTTCCATCAACCGCCGATCCTCGGCAGGCTCCCGGATGGCCCGGGTCTTCGCGCCATCGTGGTGACCGGTCTTGGACATGTTGTGGACGCCGAGACGGGCCAGTCCTTGGAACCCTTGCCGGCCGAGGAACATGGACGCCATGATTGGGGAGCCGGCTTCGCCTGCATCCTCAACGGCCATCTGTACAAGGGATTCGGCTCAGACCAGAACAACCCTCCCGTGATGATGATCCCGGCGCGCTTCAACACCCAACGCCGACTGGAATACGGCAAGTGGATCGCAACGGAAATGAGGACGGGCCAGGGTCCGTTCGCCCTGTCGGACAAGGTGCTGGCGCAGGGCAAAGTCATCGATGCGCAGACCGGCAAGCTCCTGGCGGATCTCGGTCGCCCGACGAGCGCGATCATCGCCGGCAGATACCTGATGCTGGCCTCGTTTCCGGAAAACAAGAAGCAGGATGGCAATGAGATGCTGGCCCTGACGGTGAATCTGTACGACCTGGCTGACCCGGCAAAGCCCAAGCCGGCTGGTTCCAACATCATCCAGGCTCGCGGCTACACGCCGGACATCAGCGGCAAGTATTTCCCCAGGTTCGCCGCCGAGCCGGCGCTGCGCCGCTGGGGTGCCCTCGGAACGGACAGTTCCACTTATCAGGGCATCGGGTTTTACTACGCTATCCGCACCTCCGGACTGACCGCGCACGGCGGCCGGCTTTACCTGAATTCTCCCTCGTGGTTGTACTGCCTCGGTGAATCGGCAACGGCATTGGATGCGAAGCGGTCACGAGAGTGAGAACCACATCGGTTCGCGTGAACAACCTCAATCCCCCTGCAACCCGGCACCCCTGTCTGAAAACAATGAAGCATTCTGTGTATGCCATGGCCTTATGCACCGAATCCATCACTTCGACAGGCAACGCATCCACCCCAAATCCATGAACTCACCGTCTCTTCGAGCCAATGGGATAAATGGATCAGGATTGCAAGGAACCTCGTGATCATGGAGCAAGCGCTATCAATGCCAGCTGCCGATAATGAAACCCGTCTTTCCCCACCGAACCACGACCTGCCAAGGATTAATCTCCTTCACATCGGCTGGCTGGTCGATTGTCGCCTCTCCATGCTTCCGCATCCTGTCAGAACACCGTCTTCGCCATTCGCCATCCAGCCAACGTAGCAAACCCCTGGGTTTCAAGGCTTCTTGGGTCGCGGCAGCGCCTTCATGAACTTGGCCTCCTCGGCGAAGGCCGGGTCGCCGGGGAACTGCTTGGCGGCGCGGTCGGCGACGAGCAGGGCGTGGTCATGGCCGCCGGACAGCCAGGCGCGCCAGGCGATCCAGAACCATTTGGCCTTGTCGAAGCCCGCGTCGGGATTCTGGCGGTCGTGCAGGACCTCGCACCAGATATCGATGACCTGGCCGTACCAGTCGAGCGGCAGGGCGCGGGCGCTGTCCCCGAGCCACATCGCGGTGTCGTCGCGCAGGCGCTTGTCACCCTTCGCCTTGACGAATTGCAGGCATTTGCGCAACCCATCGGCATCGCGGCCGAACAGGCTGGTGATCACGGCGGCGAGGTGCGCCTCGTGCTGCAGGCGCGGGTGCTCCAGGCCACGCGCCCGGGTCGCACCCCAGGCCTCGGCGCAGGCCAGGCCGAGGCGCTTGACCTCGTCGATATCGACGGTGGCGCGATCCTTGGCGAACTGCTCCGCCAGACGGCTGAACCAGTAGGGCAGCGAGATGCGGATCCAGGGCAGGTCGAGGGGAAGCTGCGCCAGGCCGCCGATGCGCTTGCCGTGGTCGGGAGCGGGACCGGCGCCCGCCGTGCCGGCGGCGGGTGCCGGCGGCGGGTGCGCAGCATTGAGCAGCGCGGCGAAATCCTTTTCACCCAGCACGGCGGCGTAATAGCGGGCGGCCAGGGCGTAGCGGAACATGATCTCGCCGGGTTCCTCGCCATCGCTGAACGCCAGATCGTTGAGCCACAACTGCACCAGGCGGGCGGCGTCCTGCAGCACCGGATCGGCGGTGATCGCCCCGCGCGGAGCGCCGGCGAGCACCTCGGTCGCGGTGGCGGCGTACATGGTCAGGATCCGGCGCAGCCGGCCCAGGCGGGGATCTTCGCGCCAGGCGCGCTGGCCCTCGGCGTCCTTCACCTGGGTCGCGAACCGGCTGAGGTCCTCGGCCAGGCTGGGCAGGGTCTGGGGATCGCGACCGGGGATCAGGGAATAGGTCGCGCTCTGCAGGCACTGGTCGAGGGCGCGCACCGCCAGGGCCTGCGACTTGTGGTGGGCCAGGGTGCCGGTGAGCTGGAGACCGACCTGGACCAGGGATGGCCCGAGCTGCTTGCGCAGCTGCGGGATCTGCTGGTCGAGCAGTTCCCTGGCGAGGGCTTCGGCCTCGGTCCGCTTGGCGGGATCCTGGGCGCTGGCGTCGAAGAGGTGCGCCAGCAGTTCCAGGCGGAGGTAGAACTTGCTCAGCGGCTGCGGCGTGTTGGCGAGCGCTTCGACGGTCCAGCGCACGGATTTGTCGTACTGGCCGGTGTGGGTCGCGAGGCCGGCGAGTTCGCGCGCGTTGGCGTTGTCCTTGTCGCCCTTGGCGATCATCGCCTCCATCTTGCTGATGCCGCGGGCATAGGTCTGGAAGTGCCAGTCGCGCTGCACATCGATCATGGTGCGGGCGTAGTCGGCGTCGCTGAAGATGCGCCACGACAGCCGCCAGGCCGAGCGGGTGTTCTCGCCGCTGAAACGCAGCAGCAGGCCGAGCGAATTGGGGTCGAAGGTCTCGGTGACCTCGAAGCGCTTGTAGGTCTTCTCGAGGGCCTCCGGCAGCGTCGGGGCGACGAACTCCAGGCTCGGGCCGGTCTGCAGGAGGTAGACGTGCCAGCGGCCGTCCTCCTTGCGGTCGGCCCAGGCGACCGCCGCGTGGCCGGGCAGGCTGATCACATGCGCGGTGCGGCCCTGCCGCTCGGCGATGGTCTGGTACAGTTCCGCCAGGTCGTCGCAGTCGCCACGGAACTGGCCGCCGGCGCTGGTGGCGATGGTCTGGGCCGCGGTCTGGTGGATGTCGCCCTTGACGGTCTTGTTGCCGATGAGCTGCGGGTAGCGGCTGTCGGGGCTGTCATAGACGTACTGGAAGAGGTATTCGCCGATGAGATCCAGGCTGGGCGCGTCGGGCAGCATGCGCGCGGCGTCGGCCAGGAAGCGTGCGGATTCGCGGTCGGAGGCATCCCTGGGCGGCCGCAGCACGTCCTTGCCCATGACCAGCGCCAGCATGTCGCCGTTGAGCGCCGCCAGCGCCAGATGCGGTGGCATGATGTCGGCCACCGCATCGTTCGCGATGCCGCGGCCGCGCACCGGCACGACCCGGCGCCAGGCATCGAGCGTGGCCTCCAACGGCTTCCCGTTGCGCCAGGAGGCGACGACCTGGTTGCCGCTGACCAGGCGGGCCGCCACCGGTTCCGGACGGACCGCCACCGGGTCGGATCCGGGGGCGAGCTCCAGCACCAGGTTCAGGCCGGTCTCGGGCAGGGCCTCATAGAAGACCGGCCGGGGCACGGGACGCAGGTAGCAGACCCGTTCCGGCGTCTGCAGGATCCAGCCGCCGAGGCCGAAGACGTTCCTGACCTCGGCCAGGCGCAGCTCGCGGCCCTGGCCATCCTTGCCGAGGAACTGCGTCACCGGCAGCATCCGCTCGGCGGTGATGACCGCCTGTTCCAGCTGCTCGTCGGCGTCGCTCCTGGGCAGGACCTGGCGCAGCCAGCCATGGCGCATGACCCGGCGCGCGAAGGACGGGGTGAACTCGTCGGCCTCGGCTCCGGCGACATCGTTCTGGCCGAGGCGGTCGAGGACTTCCTCGAGCGTGCGCCGGCCGAGGGAATCGAGGTCGCTGCCGGCGAGCGCTCCGGCGACCTTCTTCGCCGCCGCGACCAGCGCCTCGCGCTCGCCGGCCGGACGCGCCGGGGCCGCCGACTTCACCAGGCAGCCTTCGGGCAGCACGCGGTGGGTCGGGGAACTCAAGTGCGGCCCGGTGAGGAGCCCTTCGAGCAGCATCAGCTCGTCGGCCTTCAATCCGGCTGCGACCGCGTGTTCGATCAGGCGCGGCAGCAGGGCCAGCGCCTGCACACTGCTGTCGCCCGCGACCAGGCGGCGGTCGACGGTGAGCGCGCCGATGCCGGTGTCGAGGCGCGGATTGCCGCCGTTGTCGATTTCCTTGATCGGATAGGCGGTGGACTTCAGTTCGCCATCGACCTGCCAGTACAGCTTTCCATCGGCGCGCACCGCCAGCCACGACCGCTGGGGCAACTGCTTGGCGAGCCGCTCGCTCTCGGCGGCCTGGGCGTCAGGGTTGGGCGCGGTCGGTCCGACCGGCGTGCTCGGCACCACCACCTCGCCAGCCCAGGCCAGCCCGGACGCGACGAGGGCGGACAGCAGGAGCCGGCTCCACGACGATCCGGATCGGTGCAAAGTCGGACGCTGGGACATGGGGACCTTTCGCTCGGATACGAACACCCACGGTGAACCGGGAGCCACTCCGTCAAGGATGTCCTGGCGATCGGTACCGGGGTCGTCGAGGCGGTGGACGCTGGCGGGCGTTCAGGCCGATGGGTAGTCGGCCAGATCGGCCAGGCTGAGTGCGCCCTTCAGCTCGCGCGTCTTGAGATCCCTGGCGACGGCCCGGCTGAGCGGACCGACCCGGCGCCCGAGCACGGTGATGTAGAACGTGCGCTCCTCGGCGGCGGCGGCCGGCGCGGTGGGCACGGGCGCAGGCGCGGCAGGCACGGGCGCAGGCGCGGCCGATGGCGCCGTCAGCATCTGGGGAATGGTCGCCTCCATGTCCAGCATGGGTGCAGGCGTGGCGACGGGCGGCTGCACGGGCGCAGGCGCGGGGGCCACGCTGGGCTGCACCTCCTTGCGTTGGAGCGGGGCCAGGGTCTCGTCCTGGTTCCGCTTCCAGTCGCTGGCGTGATGCTCGCCGGCATCGCTGGGACGCGGGACCGGCATGGCTGGGCCTTCGCCCGGGAACGGTTCCTGCGGCAACGGGGCGGGAGTGCGGAAATCCGCGTGCGGCGGCGCGACCGGACTCGTGGGCTTGGCCAGAACCGGCGGCGATGCGGGGATCGGAGACGGCACCGGCGCGGCAGCATCCGGAATCGACGCCGAACGCGCAGCGACCGGGATCTCCTCCAGCGAGGTGACCGGGCGGGCCGTCGGCTGCGGCGCGGGCCGGGCAGCGGGAATCTCGGCCGCCGGGGCCGGTGGCGGCAGGTCGATCTCGTCTGCTTCATCGTCGCCGAGGATGCGTTCCACCGTGAGCGCGGTGTGGCCGGCCTCGATGGTGGTGCCGGTCTTGAGGATCGCCGAACCCGCCATGTGGTCGCCGTCGACCTTGAGGCCATTGGTGCTGCCGAGGTCGAGCACCCGCCATTCGCCCTGCTTGTATTCGATCGCCGCGTGCTGGCGGCTGAGCTTGAGGTCGAGGATGCGAACCTCGCAGGTCGATCCCCGGCCGATGTGGTATCTACGCCCGGATTTCAGGTGGTAGGTGTCGAGTTCACCGTCGGGGCGCTGGTGCCGGAGTCGCAGGAGCATGGGCGTATTTCCTGATGCAAAGCATGGATCGCATCGTCACGACCCGCAAGCCGACCACCCTGGCTGGTTCGGCGGCGTGACTGACGCTTGGGTTCGTAAGCGAGGGAAGTTTGAAGCACGCGGTCGAACCTGTGCACACGGAAGGACCGTGCGGGTCTAGGGGCGAGAGTCCCTGGCGGGCGTAGCGGGCAGAGCCCGCGAGGAGCAATCCCCCGAAGGAGCGAAGCGAGTGAGCGGGGACGGGCTTGGTCCCGCGCAGCGGGACAGGTGGCGCAGCCACCGTCGCCGCAGCAGATCCCCGCGCAGCGGGGACGGGCGGAGCACGCAAGCCGCAAAGCGGCGCAGTCAGGCTGGGGCGCAAGCCCCGCTTACAAACGCCGCAGGCAGGTCGTCGGCTTCAGGGTGAGTCCGGCGCGGTCGATTTCGCCCACCGCGAGCAGGAAGGCTCCGCCGCGCCCGGGATGGGTGGTGATCTCGACCGTGGCAGCGCCGGCCGAGGTCGGCAGGCCCTGGTGGATCGAGGCCACGCTGATGCCATGGCGCGACAAGCGTTCGGTGATGCCGGCGAGCACACCCGGGCGGTCGTGGACGTGGAAGCGGGCCCAGCTGCCGGTGACCTCGTCGGCTTCGCCGGCCAGCGCCGGCGGCTCCGCCGGATGGACGAAGGCGAACTGCGCCGCCGTCGCTGCGGCCCGACCGATCAGGGTGTCGACCACGTCGGCGAGGATGGCGCTGGCGGTCGGCGCCGCGCCGGCGCCCTGGCCGGTGAACAATTGCGGCCCGGAGTTCGATCCGTTGATGTAGATGCCGTTGAAATTGCGCATCACCGCCGCCAGGGGATGGTCGAGCGGCACCAGGGTCGGCGCGACGTGGAGATCGAGCCCGGCCGGGGTCTGCGCCGCCGTGGCGATGAGCTTGATGCGGCAGCCCATGGTGCGCGCCGAGGCGATGTCGTCGGCGCCGAGATGCTGGATGCCCTCGGTGCGGATGGAGCTGAGCGGCACCCGGCAGGCGAAGGCGATGCGGGTCAGGATGGCGAGCTTGTGCGCGGTGTCGGTACCATCGACATCCAGCGTCGGATCGTGCTCGGCATAGCCCAGGCGCTGCGCCTCGGCCAGGGCGACGGCGTAGTCCCAGCCTTTGGTCTCCATCATGGTCAGGATGAAATTGCAGGTGCCGTTGAGGATCGCGTGGATGGCGTTGATCCGGTTCGCGACCAGTCCGTCGCGCAGGGCGGCGATGACCGGGATGCCTCCGGCGACCGCGGCCTCGAAGGCGAGCGATCCACCGTGTTGGTGCGCCAACGCGAACAGCTCGTCGCCGTGCTCGGCGATCAGCGCCTTGTTGCCGGTGACCACCCGCTTGCCGGCGGTCAGCAGCGCCACCATGAGCGGCTTCGCGGCCGGGCCGTTGGCGAGATGGATGACGGTGGAGATCTCGCTGTCCCCGGTGAGGTCCTCGATGCGGTCGCTGACCACCGCGCCCAGCGCATCGCCGGAGCGCGCCCGCCCCGGCGTGCGGGTGACGATGCGTTTCAGGCGCAGGTCGAGGCCGACCCGCTCGCGCAGCACCGCCGCGTCCTGGCGCAGGATCGACACCACGCCGTCCCCGACCGTGCCCCAGCCGACGAGTCCGATTGGGCAGATGCGCATGCCAGGGCCTCCTTGGGGCGGTGCGATGGTCGGCGCAGCGGCCTGGGGCGCAAGCCGGGCGCACGGCGGTTCCGGGCGCAAAACACGCACGCACCGACGCGGACGGTGCCACGCCCGGCCTTGACTCGGTCGCCGGGCGGGTGGAAGACCTGGGGCATGCCCATCCTGGGGGAATCGGCGTTCTTCGTGTCCCAGCTGCTTGGCGGCTGGCGCCGAACCGGAGCGCTCCTGCCCAGCGGTCCGCGCCTGGCGCGGGCGATGGTGGACGCGATCGGACCGCTGGCACCGGGGCAGGTGGTCGTCGAACTCGGCCCCGGCACCGGGGTCTTCACCCGCGAGCTCGCCCGCCGCCTGCCCGGGCATCCGATCGTCGCGGTCGAGGCCAACCACGATTTCGCCGGCCGGCTGCGCGGCCGCCATCCGGCGGTCAACGTGGTGTCCGGCTGCGCCTCCCGCCTGCGCAACCACCTCGCCGGACTGCATATCGAACCGAGCCGGGTCGGCGCCGTGATCAGCGGGCTGCCGCTCCTCAGCCTGCCCGGCGACCTGCCGCGCTCGATCCTGGCCGCGATCACCGACATCCTGCCGCCCGGCGGCCGGTTCATCCAGTTCACCTACTCGCGCCGGGCCTGGCGGCGGTTCCCCACCGAGGGCCTGCGGCGCGGCCGCACCCGGCGGATCTGGCTCAACGTGCCGCCGGCGGTGGTGATGGAGTTCGTCCGCGCCGCCGGGTGACGACGCGGGCTCGCGGGCGGCTGCGGCCGATCGATCCGCCGTCTGCATCCGAGTCCAAGGTGACCGGCTCCGGCATTGGCAAAACCGGATCCGTGCGATGCTTCCGGACATGCCCACGACCGCGCCCTCCGCAGCCCCGACCGACGCCGACCTGGATCCGACCGATCCCTCGGCCATCACCGCGCTCGCCGACGCCATCTGCGCCGGCGCCGAACTCACCGCCGCCCAGGCCCGTGCCCTGCTCGACGTGGAACCCGGCTCACCGGCGCAGGAGGCGCTGTTCGCGGCGGCGCAGCAGGTGCGGGCGCGATTCCTCGGCCACCGCCTGTCGTGCTGTTCGATCCTCAACGTGAAGGCCGGGAATTGCTCGGAAAACTGCTCGTACTGCGCCCAGGCGTCGGGCAGCAGCGCGACCGGCTACGACAAGACCGGCTGGCTGCCTGACGCCGACATCGTCAATGCGGCGAGCTCGGCCGCAGCCAACGGCGCGAAGGCGCTCGGCCTGGTCGCCGCCTGGAAGGGTGTCAAGGAAGGCACCCAGCTCGACATGGTCTGCAACGCGATCGAGAAACTGGCCGGGCAGGGCGGCGTGCGCGCCGACGTGAACCTGGGCATCCTGGCCAGCCAGCACTGCGCGGATCGGATCGCCCAGGCCGGCGCCAAGGTCTACGGCCACAACCTGGAAACCGCGCGCTCGCACTTCGATCACGTCTGCACCAGCCACAGCTTCGACGACCGCCTCAAGACCATCAACTACATCCGCAAGGCCGGCATGGGATTGTGCTCGGGCGGCATCATCGGCATGGGCGAGACGAAGGACCAGCGCATCGAATTCGCCGAGCAGGTCCGCTTCATCGCCCCCGACATGGTGCCGATCAACTTCCTCAATCCCGTCCCCGGCACCGGCTTCGGCCATCTCGCCCCCCTCCCCGCCGACGAGGCCCTGACCACCCTCGCCGTCTTCCGCCTGATGTGGCCGACGCTGAACATCATGGCCGCCGGCGGCAAGGAGGTCGTCCTCGGCGAGCGCATCCACGAGGTCTTCCGCGCCGGCGTGAACGCGATCATGGTCGGCAACTACCTCACCACCCTCGGCACCGCGCCCGACTACTGGCGCGACGCCGCCGCCCGCTACGGCCTGGAACTGGTGCCGGAAGGCGAGGACTCCGCAGAACACGGTTGCGGCTGCGGCAAGAAGGGCTGCGCCTAACGCGCATCGGCTGAATGGCGGCCTGACCCGAGGTTCTACCGGTCATACTCCCCGCCATGAAGACCGCCATTTCCCTGCCTGACGCGGTCTACCACGCCGCCGAACGAGTATCCCGGCGGAAACACATGAGTCGCAGCGAATTCTACGCCACGGCGATCCGCTGGTATGTAGCCCATGTGGAAAAGCGGTCCATCACCGACCAATTGGATGCCGTGTATGCCGGAACGACGGCGCCAGACGTGCATGCGGAAGCAGCCGCCATCCATGACCTGCCCGCGAACGACTGGACAAGAAACGCGGCGAAATCCATTGGGCCAACCTGGATACCCCACAGGGAAATGAACCCGGCGACCGGCAGCCAGTCCTGATCATCCAATCCGATCTCTTCAACGGCAGTCGAATTCCGACGGTGATGGTTTCCATCCTGACCACGAATCTGGCCTTGGCCAAGGCGCCAGGCAACGTCCTGATCACCGCGAAGGAATCAGGCCTGCCAAAGGACAGCGTGGTCAACGTGTCGCAGGTGATGACCATCAACCGGAGTCGGCTCACCACCTGCGTCGGCGAGCTGGACGCAGCCGTGATGTTCGCCATCGACAACGGGATCCGCTTGGCGTTCGACCTGTAACTGTCAATCGGGATCGCGTCGCCCGACGTCAGCGCAGCTACCGCGCCCGGCTCGGTGGAAACCCCATCTCCTTGCGGAAAACGCGGGAAAAATGGAAGGGATCGGTGAAGCCCCAGCGCTGCGCCGCCGCGGCCACGCTCAAACCGCCCGCGTGGAGATCGTGCCAGGCGCGCAGGACGCGTTCGCGCCGCACGAACGCACCCGGCGTGGTGCCCAGACCGTGCTTGAACAACGCGTTGACGTGTTGGGGCGTCAGGCCGAAAGCGTGGGCGATCTGGTTGCGGCCAAGCGGCAGGTGCAGGCGTGCGCGCACCCAGGCGATCATCGGATCGAGGCGGGTGCGCGGGGCCGGGCCCTGCTCCGATGTCCACAGGTCCATGAGGTGGACCCAGATCATCCGCACCAGATCGCGGGCGAGGACGGTCCGGCGCGTGCCGTGGTCGTGGTAGAGTTCGGCCAGGCGGCGGAAGCAGGCGACGATGAAGGGCTGGCTGCCGATCGCGGTCACGGTCGGGGGTTCGATCGCCGGGCGGTAGTCGCCCGCGAGCCAGGTGCCGTGCGGCAGCAGTTCTCCGTGCCAGCACGAGATGCCCGACCGGCCGGAGCGCAGGTCGACCTCCAGTTCATGCTCGACGCCGGGCGGGATGAACAGCACCTCGCGCTCGACCACCGCCTGCCAGGGGCCGCCGGTGACGCGGTAGCGGTAGCGACCGGCGTGGACGAGGACCAGTTCCAGGTCGTCGAGGATGCGCGGACCCCAGCGCATCCCTGATTCGGGTTCCCACCAGTTGGCGATGCTGAGGGTCGGTTCCAGGTCGTCGACGCCGATCGTCCGCATGGCGCCACCTTACTTCCATCCAGCCCCGACGCAGCCCCGTCCATGGCTAACCCCCTGGTTGCGTATGATGCCGACATGCCCATCCCAACCACCGTCCGCCAACGCGCGCTCGCCGTGCTCCGCTACCAGGATGCCCGCGTGCCCCTGGTCCACTTCGGATTCTGGGGAGAAACCCTGGAAAAATGGGCGAGCCAGGGCCACCTCAGCCGCGATCTCGCGCGCGCGTGGGGCGACGGCAACGATGCCGATGCCGAGATCGGCCGCCGTCTCGGCTTCGACACCAACTGGTACGCCTGCTTCCACATGCAGACCCACCTGCGTCCAGGTTTCGCGCCCGAGGTGGTGCGCGAACTGCCCGATGGATCGCGCCACGTCCGCAACGGCGATGGGGTGGTGGAACTCCGCCGCGCCGAGGCCGGTTCGATCCCGGCCGAGATCGAGCACCTGCTCGTCGACCGCGCCAGCTTCGACCGGCACTACCGCCACCGCTGGCAGTGGGACGACGCCCGCGTCGATCACGCCCAGGTGCGGCTGGGCGGCAACGTCTGGAAGCGGTTCGACCAGGGCGGGGCCGCCTTCCTGGCCGCCGACACCCGCGAGTTCCATTACGGCATCCACTGCGGCAGCCTCATCGGTTCGATCCGCAACGTGATCGGGGTCGAACGCCTGAGCTATCT
This sequence comes from uncultured Candidatus Kuenenia sp., assembly GCA_964654285.1. Classification (GTDB taxonomy): domain Bacteria; phylum Planctomycetota; class UBA11346; order UBA11346; family UBA11346; genus BJHQ01. Next base: position 14,312 of record CAZZJC010000001.1, on the reverse strand, counting down.
GTCGGCCGACGACCCCGATCTGCTGGCCGAGATCGTCGGGATCAACGCCGACATCTGCTACCGCGCGGTGGAGCGCGCCCTGGCCACCGGCGCCCGCTTCGACTTCGGCCACTTCTGGGAGGACGTCTGCTACAAGAACGGGCCGCTCGTCTCGCCGCGCTTCTTCCGCACCGTGGTCGCGCCGCATTACCGGCGCATCGCGGATCTGCTCGCACGCCACGGCATCGACATCGTCTCGGTCGACTGCGACGGCTGCATCGACGCGCTCGTCCCGATCTGGCTCGACCACGGCGTCAACACCATGTTCCCGATCGAGGTCGGCACCTGGCGCGCGAGCATCGCCCCCTGGCGCGAACGCCTGGGCCGGTCGCTGCGCGGCGTCGGCGGCATGGACAAGGTGGTCTTCGCCCGGGACGCCGCCGCGATCGACGCCGAGGTCGAACGCCTGAAGCCCCTCGTCGCCCTCGGCGGCTTCATCCCCTGCCCCGACCACCGCATCGCACCCGACGCGGAATGGGCGCTGGTGCAGCGGTACTGCGACAGGATGCGGGCGGCGTTCGGGTAGTCCGCGCGGTCAGCGGCCGGCGACGAGGTGCGCGGATTCCGCCAAAATGCCAGGGAAAAGTTCCTGATACTCCCCGGCGTAGTTCGCCGTCGTGGTGCGGAAGCGCACCAGCGTCTCCGGGGTCACCGGCTTGATGATCTTGGCCGGGACGCCGGCGACGATCATGCCGTCGGGGATCTCCATGCCCTCGGCCACCACCGCGCCGGCGGCGATGACGCAGTCGCGGCCGATGCGGGCGCCGTCGAGGATCTTGGCTCCCATGCCGACCAGGGTGCCGTCACCGATCGTGCAGGCGTGGCAGACCGCCAGATGGCCGATGCTGACCCGGGCGCCGATGACGCAGGGGAACTTCTTCGACACGTGCAGGACGCTGTTGTCCTGCACGTTGGAATCATCGCCCAGGGCGATGTGGTTGATGTCGGCGCGGATCACCACCCCGAACCAGACCGAGCAGCGCTGGCCGAAGCGCACGTCGCCGACCAGGGTCGCGTTGGGGGCGAGGAAGCGCGGGATCTGCGGCTGGATGCCGCCGACGGGGATGATGCAGGGCATGGCGGCGCAGCATCGGATCCCAGACGGGAACGGAAGCCTGCGGACCGTGCGCCCCGCAGGGCTCCTCATGGGTCGGGGGCTGGTGGCCGCCGCAGGCGGTTCAGGCCAGGGCGCGACGGCTGTTCCGCCAGGCCGAAGGAGTCAGGCCGAAGCGGAGGCGGAAACGCCGGCCGAAGGCGACCGGATTGCCGTAGCCAGCCTGCCGCGCCACCTCAGTAAGGTTCCGATCGGAATTCAGCAGCAGTTTGCAGGCATATTGCATGCGCAGGTCGTCCAGGAAGTCGCGCGGGGTGCGGCCACGGCGCTCGTGGTAGCGCTCGGTGAGGTAGGCCCGGCTCAGCCCGGCGGCGCGGGCCATGCCGGCCACGGTGGGCCGCGCGTCAAGATGCTCCCGGGCCCAGGTCTCGGCCCGTTCGATGGGATCGTTGGCGGCCGTGCGGGCGCCGCGCACCGCCCGCACCAGACGGACGAGGAAGCCGGCCAACACCACGTTGGCCTCCAGCCGGTCGAACTGCGACCTCCACCAGGTGGCGGTCATGGTTTCCATGGCCTGGCCGCAGTCCTGCGACAGCCCGGCCGGAATGCGGCTGGGCAGATCGACACCCCAGACTTCCCTGGGCAGCGGCTGCAGCGGTCGCAGCGCGTCAGGGGCCATCCGACAGAGGTAGGGGCAATGGCGCGGCCGGTACCAGACGTCGAAGTCGATCTGCATCCAGGCGCTGCGACCCAGGGCCTGGACCTGCATGCGGGTGCCCGGCAGCAGCAGCAGGCCCTCACCAGCCCGGCAGCGGAAGGTGCCGGCGTCGTTGCGCACCTCGTGCTGGCCCTCGCGCACGAACCACAGGCGGTAACCGGCCAGCTCGATCCCGGCCCGAGGCGCCTGGCCGGAACGGTCGCCATCGAGGATGAACGGCTGATAGGTCCCGGTCAGGGCCAGGATCAGCGACTCGGAGCCCGGCACGCCCCGGTCGTCCGACCACCTGACATCCGATCGGGTTTCCGCCATCGCATGCAGTATGCTTACTCCAGGATCCCAGACAATCGGAGCAATCCTCCCGAACCCAGGAACCAGCAATGAGCGCTGACACCCCTACCTGGCACCGCAATTGCACCGACTGGCTGCATGAGGCCGGCTGGGGGGTGTGCTGTCATTTCTGCTTCCACTCCCCGCCGCAGATGTCCGCCCGCGACTGGAACCGGCTGGTGGACGCCTTCGATGTGCCGGGGTTGGTGCGACAGCTCGTGGCGGTACGCGCTCCGTACCTGATGTTCACCATCGGCCAGGGTTCGGGCCACTATTGCGCCCCCAATCCCACCTATGACCGCTGGGCCGGCCTGGATCCCAGCAGATGTTCGCGCCGCGATCTCATCAGCGATCTCGCCGACGCCCTGGCTCCGCATGGCATCCGCCTGATCGTCTATGCCCCCGCCGATGGCTCCTGGGCCGACCACGAGGCCCGCAAAGGCCTGGGACTGCTCCGGCACTGGAACGACGGCGTGGATCGGCCCTGGCCCGAGTACCGCCTGCCGGAATTCCTGACGCGCTGGGAGGACATCTGCCGCGACTGGTCGTTGCGCTTCGGCCGCCGGGTGCATGGCTGGATCATCGACGGGGCCTATCACCGCAAGGAGCGCTACCCCGACGACCAGCCGCCCAACCTGCGCACCTATGCCCAGGCCCTGCGCAGCGGCAATCCTGAGGCCATGATCTCCTTCAACTCCGGGGCCAACGCCTTCGTGGTCGCCTACTCGCCTTTTGAGGACTTCACCAGCGGCGAACTGGTCGGCAACCTGCCGATCGGCGAGGCGGCGTTCTACCGCCGCTTCTGTGCGGACAGGCTGCCCGAGGCCCACTACGGGCCGCTGCAACGCTGGATCGATGGCGAGCAGATGCATCTGTGGAATTTCCTGGGCTCGGAATGGGGCCTGGGTGGACCCCGCCTTCCCACCCAGCTGGTGGCGGGCTGGACGGAACATGTCGTACGTCAGCACGCCGTGGTGAGCTGGGATGCACCGATCGGGCCGGACGGGATCATCCCGGGGCCCATCATCGAACAATTACAGGCCATAGGCCAGGCGGCTGCCCGTGGTCGGGACAACAGGGCCGGAATCCCATCCGCCCAAATCATGCAGACTTCCAAGGTCTGACGACATGACCCATCGCCACCCAGACCCCGGATGCCGTTGCCGGCATGGCTGCCGTCCTGCCGCCCATGGAAGCCCGGATCCGACTGGATTCGAGGGAATTCCAAGCACCCCCTATCCATCCCCTCCAGGTGGAGACCCCGCATGATCACGAACGTCAAGCTCATCCGCCATCACCGCATGGGGATGACACCCGTTTCCGCCGCGCCGGTGCTCGTGGGCGCGCTCCTCATCCTGAGTCTGACCTTGGGAACAGCGGGCCTATCCGCCGCAGAACCGACCCAGTCGGATCCCCCCAAACTGGCCTTGCCGACCCCAGCCCAACTCGCCTGGGCCGACCTGGAATTCGGCATGTTCATCCACATGGGGGTGCCGAAAGACCACGAGCGGATTGACATCGACACGGATGGCCTGGCCGAGTGCGCATCGTTGATGGGCGCGCGTTACCTGCTGGTGGTGGCCAAACACAACAACGGGTACCTCTGGTGGGTCTCCAAGACCAGGGCCCGCATCGGCATTCAGCACAACAAGCAGAATCAGCAACCCATGCGCGACATTCTTGGCGAACTGGCCGCAGCAGGTCGCAAACGCGGTCTGGGTTTGGGCATCTATAACGTGCCTGCCGACTGGGGCGATGGGATCGCTGACGGCGGATTGTGTAGCGACCCGGTCAAACAGGAGACATTCCGCAAGGACTACATCGAACAGGTTCGAGAACTGTGCAGCAACTATGGCCCCCTGGTCGAGTACTGGTTCGATGGCGGCATCAAGGCTGATTTCATCGATCGTGTCAATGTCGTTTTGAAGGAATTGCAACCGAATGTGAGTTCGTTCAATGGCGCCTATAATCCGATCCGCTGGGTGGGGAACGAGGACGGGACGGCGCCCCTGCCGTACTGGTATGTCATGGCGAACGGCGAATACTGGCGGTATAACGCTTGGCCGCAAGATCCGCGTGGAACCCACTTCGCCTTTATCGAATGCGATACACCGGGCGCTGGCGGCAACAACTGGCTCGGCGGTCTGACCCGGTCGGTGGATGACCTGATGGATGTGTATTACAAGACGGTCGGCCATGGGGCCCAACTGGTGATCAACGTCTCGCCTCCGGCCAAGGCCAGCATGGAACGCTGCGCCGCCTTTGGCCAGGCGATCAAAGATGCCGTGGGCTATCCCCTGGCCACGACCAAGGGCGTTGGCGACAGCGTTGAGCTGGACCTGGGCCAGACCACCGAGATTGACCATGTCATCGTGCAAGAGGACCTAAAACTGGGTCAGCGCATCCTTAGACACAAGATTGAGGGTCTGGTTGCGGGGACCTGGAAGGAGCTGGCCGCTGGCCAGAACCTGGGCCACAAGCGCATCTACAAAATCGCGCCCACCATCGCCAGCAAGGTTCGGGTGGTGGTGACCGAGCGTCTGGCCACACCGCAGATCCGCTCGCTGTACGTGACCCGCACGGGCATCAAAGCCATGGATAAAGAGCCACCTGCATCGCCGGGTCAACTGGCCGGCACCTTGGTGGATGACCACACCATCAGACTGAACTGGACCAGACCGACCGAGGTCCCGGCCAGCGGCATCGCCCGCCACGCCATCTATCGCGGTGAAACCCGCATCGGCCAGAGCACGGCTACCGAGTTCACGGATCGGGGTTTGAATGAGCAGACTGCGTATCGTTACACCGTGACGACGATCAGTGGTTGCGGACTCGAGAGCGCCCGCACTGCGTCCTGCACCATGACCACTCCCCAAGACACCGTGCCGCCGACCCTCTTGAGCATGAAACAGACAGACGCCACGCGTCTGGTGGTAAAGTTCAGCGAACCCGTGGAGGAAGCCTCCGCGACCAAGGTCGGCAACTACCGTTTGGACCCAGCCGCCACGGTCATCGCTGCGACCCGGGCTGCCGACTCGGACTCGGTGGTCCTCACCACCAGTCCCCTGAAGGAACTCAGCACCTACACGCTGACCGTGGAAGGTGTGCGGGACTTGGCCAAGACGCCAATGAGCGTGGTGGCTGGAAGCAGAACCACGCTGCGCTGCGCCAACGACCTGCTGTTATATTGTCCGCTGAGCGAAGGCTCTGGCGACCAGGCGCAGGAACTGGTCAACGACAGGAAGATGAAGATCGCCGGAACGGCCGCCTGGGGCCAGGACGCGACGAAGGCCCTGGTCTTTGATGGCAAGACGACCGCCGTGGATTTGGGCTTAGCCCCGGGCTATGACTCGTTCACCATCGCGGTGTGGATAAAACCTGACCGCAGCGGTCAGCAGACCTCCGGCCCCGGAATGTACCGGGAAGCCATCTTCTCGCGTGATCGCCAAGGTGTCAAAGACTACCAGTTCAATCTCGGACTCAACACCTATGCCTCGCCATGTTTCAGCATGACGCCCGAACCTGGACGGCAGATGGTCGAGCCGGTGGGCCTGCTCAAGGCGGCCACCTTGCCTGCGGCCACCTGGACGCACCTCGCCGTCACCCGCGATACTGGCACTGGTCTCTTCACCCTCTACGTGAACGGGGAGCAGCCTCCGAAGCATGCCCAGGCAAAAAACCCGCATATCGCGCACCCCTACAATCCAGTGGCCAACCTTATATTGGGAGGACAGATGCATAAAGATCTCAAGGACCTGGCGCCTTCCTTCCAGGGCAGCCTGCGCGATTTCCGACTCTATGCTCGCGCCCTGACCGGGGCTGAAATCGCTGAACTGGTCAAAGCCACCAAGTGAAGATCCCGGGATGATGGTTGGCCCTCCAGTACCGCCTCCAAACCAGACCCAATTCACCGGGAAACCGCATTGCCATGAACCGCACGCCTATTTTAGCCAACTCAACCAGCAGCCCCCTCTTGCCCACCCGTCTGCTCATCATCTTTTCCCTGGTCACGACCCTGGCCATCGCCGCTGAGAGTCCGCCAGCGGTCGGGGGCAAACTGCTTGAGGCCGAGAATGCCGAACTGCTGGAGGGCGCACAAATCAGCCCTGACCCGAAGTCCTCCTTCGGCCACTCGGTCGGCTGGATCACCCGGGCCGGGGCCGGCCTGCGATTCCCCACCACTGAGGGAGCGGCCTGGCTGGCCATTCGTCACAACGGACCCGGCGGGGATTTCAGTCTGCATGCGGGCGACAAACGGGTGGGTTCCCTCACCCTGCCAACTGGCACCTGGGGCGGACCTTGGATGGAAACCGTGGTCGAAGCGGCCATCCCTGCTGGCGTCCCGGTATCGCTGACCCTCGTCAAAGGCGGGGCCAACCTCGATTGCATCCTGTTGAGCCTGGCCAAGCCGGTCCTGCCCTTGGCGCTTGCCCCGGCACCGGGCAACCAGGAACGCACCGCAGATCTGGTGATCGAGTGGGGGTACGAAGCCGGCAAGGACAAACTCGCCTATGACGGCCGGATCGAAGCCACTCAGAACGCAAGCGTGGTAAAGGTCGTGCCCTTGCCAGGTAGCACCACCACCATGACCGGCCCGACCACCTGGACCTCGGCCCCGGCCAGCGATCAGCGGCGGGGGATCGTGGCCACCGTGCGCTATCGTGAAAACCACCTGACCGGTACGCAGCGTTCCATCCTGACCGTGCGCACCAGCTCGGGCAGTTTCTCCTTTGTGCCCACCGAACTGGATCCCCTGCCGGTGTCCCTGCGCATGGCCCTCAAACCGGGATTTTTCAATCCCTGGAATGCCCCGGCTGCCCTAGAGCGCGCGCGGCGCGGTTTTCCGGATGGACTGGATGGCAGCCCCATCGTGGCCCCGGAATACGGCTTCTACGTCTGTCTGGCCAAGGATGCCGTCCCCGCTGCGACCTATGTTCAACAGTTGGCGGCAAAAAAAGGCAGCACGATCCGCCAGCGCGTGCGGGAACATGCTGAACAATCCTGGGAAGGTGCGGTGCGCGCCATGCACGGCCGCCTACCGCAGTTCCCGGCGCCCTTTGTGCGTCCCCCCTGTCTGATCAAGGACTGCGCGTGCACAGCCGTCGGCAATCTGCCGGAAGAACGCGAGATCCTGCCTGCCACCCGCATCCAGGTGCCGGAAGCCGGCCTGAACGAACTCTGGCGAGTCGGGGCCTGGCATCTGCTGCGCCGGGCGCATCGCATCAACCGCGACGATCTTCCGAAGGTGGTCGAGGCAGGTTTCGCAACCAAAGACTGCCGTTTCGTCGGTCATGACGATCCGCAAGGCATGTGGATCCTCAACAACCATCCTTTCGTCCCCCTGGTCATCGAGTTCGACCGCGTGGTGTGGGGCATGGATCACCTGGGCATGCACCGCGAGGCCCGTGATGGGGTCGAGATGATCCTGGCCACCCAGCAGCCCGATGGTCTGCCCAATTTCAAAACCGGTGCTGGCGGTCATGACATCCACCGCGCCGGCGCCCTGCTCATCCTCTGGGTCATGGCCGAGCATCACCTGCTCACCCGCGACAAGGCTTGGCTGACGCAGCAGGCTCCGCGCCTGAAAAAGGCCCTCGACTGGCTCATCACCCGGCGGCACAGCACTCTGACGGATAAACTGAGCCCAGCCGAGTTGGAGCAGATCCAGGCCGGACGCCGGTCGCCTCCGGGCCTCCAGCCCAAGGCGCCGATGGGTGACGGCGATACCGGTGGCAGTCGTTACTACTTCGTCTGCGATGCCTGGAGCTACCAGTCGATCTCACACATGGCCCAGGCCCTGGCCGATATCGACCCGGCCCTCGCCGCCACCCTGCGCGTGGAACTGGAACGCTATCGCAAGGATCTCTTGCCGGTGATCGACGAATCGCTGGTCCTTTCGCCGGTCATCCGCGTCGGCGACGGCACCAGTCGTTCCTTCCTGCCCCAGGGCTTCCAGGACCGGGGTGCCCTCAGCCATTGCACCGATGGCGAACGCTTCGCGCATTGTGGCATCTTCAGCAGCGACATCGTCCTCACCTCTGCTGCCATCGAATGCTGGATCCGCAGCGGTCTGCTCTCACCCACCGATCCGCGCATCGATGGGCACTTCCAGGTCCTGGAAGACCGCTTCCTGTCAGAAAATCCCTGGCTCTACAAACGCAAGGCCGACTATAACCGTGAACGCGACTGGTTTCACCACGCCGGCTGGGGCTACCAGAGCGGCTGGGAACGCCTGTGCGAATACTACCTGGAAGCCGACGACATCCCCAACTTCCTGCGCTCGCTGTTCAATCATGCCGCCACTGACCTCCACCTCGCGACCTGGACCTTCAACGAACACACCACCTGGGCCGAAAAGGACAAGGCGCATGGCCGGGCGGTATTCCTGTCCAACGTGCGCAACATGCTGGCGATGGAACACCGCGATGAACTCTGGCTGGCCCGCGCCACCCCACGGGCGTGGTTGGAACAAGGAAAGAAAATCAGCATAAAGAACGCCTCCACCCATTTCGGCGCCCTCAGTTATGAAATCGTCAGTGACGTAGATCACGGCACCATCACTGCGACGCTTGAGATGCCGGCGCGTAACGCACCATCGAGTGTGATCCTGCGCCTTCGCCATCCCAAGACCGCACCGATCAAGAACGTGACAATCAACGGCAAGCCCTGGACCGCGTACCACAAGGAAAAGGAAACGATCGAAATCAAGCGCCTGACCGGCACGGTCACCGTCGTGGCTGGATACTGATGTCACAACGGATGACAGGGGTAAAAAGAACAACATGGAACAATCCTTCCGCGACAATCTGCTTGGAGGAGAAATGATGCGATCCCTCATACTTGTCCTTCTGTGCGGAGCTGTGTTCGGCGGCGAGCCGGCAGCCACGTTGGCTCCCTATCACCCGCCAGCGCAAGTGCCGGAAACCGGCATCGGTTTTCGCGGCGATGGGACCGGTGTGATCCCGGACGCCAAGCCACCGACGGTCTGGGACGAGGCCACCGGCAAGAACATTCTTTGGAAGGTGTCCCTGCCCAACTGGGGTTTGGGTTGCCCCGTACCGGTAGGCAATCGGGTTCTGGTCATGAGTGAGCCTTCCTGGGTGCCGGACACGCCCGGTTGCGACTGGCCTGAACTCCTCTGCCTGGATGCCGACACCGGAGCGCTGGTTTGGCGGCAAGTGGTGGACCCGTTCCTGGCCTACCCCGAAGCGACTGCGGAGGAACGCCAGCGCGGTACCGAAGGGATTGCCTTCTCCCATGGGGTTTATCGCAAGGCATACCAGATCACAGGCGCAATCGCGGAGCGCGGCGGCGCCGAGGCCGGTTCGCCTGAGATGGTCAAGGCCAACGAGGAACTCGCACCGTTGGGGGTGACCATCGAAAAGGTGCGGATGAACTACGGCCAGCTCCGTTACATGCGCATAGGCGACCCCGCCGCCAAGCGCATCGCGGAGGCCGACGCCGTACTCGGCAAGTTCAACATCGTTCGCCTGAACACCTGGGACGACCAGGGTTTTGCTCGCATTGGCACCTGCTTCCCGACACCGGTCAGCGACGGCGAACGGATTTACGTGATGACCGTGCATGGAACCGTCGCATGCTACGAGATCGGCAGCGGCAAGCTGGTCTGGTGCAAGTCGTCGCGTTACCGACTGATGCGCTCCTGCTACACGATGGAATCGCCTCGATTGCATGGCGACCTCCTGCTCACCACATTTGCAGGCTCGTATCCCGGCAAGAACGGTTTCATCCACCAGGCGCAAGCGTGGGACAGGAAGACCGGGGCCCTGCGCTGGGCGGTCGACATGCCGGTGCCGAACGCCAACAACCCCCACTACAAACCGGTGCCGTGGAACAGCAGGGGCGGCGCCTCACCCGTGGTGCTCATGGTCGGCGACAAGCCGCTATTGCTGACCTGTTTTGGCAATGTGCTTCGCCTGCCGGACGGCAAACTATACGATGCCAAAATCGGCCCCACGCTCGCGACTTGGGGTGTCGATCCCGCAGGCACCATCTTCTCCGACTGCTCGAACGACAGGAATGGTCCGCGTTTTGGCCTGGATCTTTCCATCGTGGCTGACGATCTGCTGGTCAAAAAGCGGTGGGCGACCGAGTCCGGCGCTTCTCAAGGTGGGCCTTCCATGGTCTTCCATGACGGTCGGCTGTTATGGTCCAATGTCCAACTTGATCCCGCTTCCGGAAAACCATTGAATCAAGGTGAGATCCCTGATTGGAAGATGCTTCGTGGCCAAGGAACAAGAAGCAGTCCCGAGACCCGGCATGTCATGCTCGTGGCCAACGGGCATGTTTACGGACTGCGTGAAGGCACCATCAAGAACAAGGAGGGTGTCAGCCAAGTATATGGCATCGGCGAGGTCTATACCCTCGACGGTAGAATCGTCGCCAGCAATCTACTGAGCACCCCGTTGCGTGCCGGCAGGGAATGGACCGACAAGTGGCAGGCGCAGGGGTTCTCGAAACGGGCATTTTCCTATGCCTGCCCCTTCAGCATCGCTGGGGAACGGGTCTATATCCGCTCTGACGAGTGGATGTATTGCATCGCGAACAAGTGATCGGGGATCATCGGGATCCACACCTCCAAGAATTCCACCATCGCGCATCAGCATCCTGGAATCACAACCATGTTCATTCGCCAACCCAGGCATTTCCTTTCCCCATTGGCGTCCATCTTGATAATGAGCGCCTTTGGGATTTCCGCCGCCGAAACCGACGGGATCGTGAAGGAGGCCGAGTCCGCTGTCCTCATTGGGTCTCGCTCCTTTGATGATCCGGCGGCCTCCGGGGCGAAGACGGTGGGCTGGATGGGGTCGGTACGTTTCGACCATGCACCGGCGGCCAATTGTCTACGCCTGCGTTATGCCTGGAATGCACCGGTCCAGGCCCTTATCACCGTGAATGACCGCCCAGCCCGGGTTGTCCCCATGATGGGTGGACAGAAGATCTCTGGAACGTACCTGGAACGCACGATTTGGATCGACATTCCCGCTGATGCCACGGTGACGGTTGCGGGCGGTTTCAACTTCGACTGCCTCACATTCGTGACCGCTCCGTCGCCTGCCAAGATCCCCCCCGTGGAGATACCTTCGCCTTTTCCCGCCTCGGCACCTCGCTGGGATCTGTCGAGCGATGACACCCTGGCCACCGTTGCAGTGCATGAGGGCAGGCCCTGCTTGGTCAGTCTCAAAAATCGCAAGCAGCAGTGGGAATGGATACGGCAGGTGCGGCCCATGCCGCTGCTGCCCGAGGTCGTCATCGAGGACCGCGATGTCCCCCTGCATTGGACGTACCGTGATACCGTGCGCGACGAGGCTGCTGGCACTCTGACCATGCGTTTCACCTGCGCAGAACCCGCCCTGGAGCTGCTCTCGCGGTGGCGGGCCCGGCCTGGCACTGGTCCGGTCGAGCATCTGCCGACCTTGATCAACCGGGGCACGAAACGGCTTGTCGTTCCCACCGATGTGCTGGCCGCAGCCGACCTGGATCTGGCGGCTGACCAGGCCCTGCGTCCCGTGCGCTTGGGTCAACCCAATCTGGTTGGGTACTATGGGGATGGATCCGAAACTCTGGCCATGCCCTATGAGATCCTTCAGGCGGGAGCCGCACACGGCTTGTACCTGGCCTATGATTTCGACTTCGGCATCGGCCTGACTGGTCTGGATGCCCAGCATGCCCGGACAGCGCGGCACCGTTTTGCGGTCTCCAGTGGCCGTCTGGTTCCGCCAGGGCCAGTGACGCACCTGAGCAAGTCGATCCAGCGATCAGTCCCTGGTACCCAGTTGATCGTCTTGGATCCAGGCCAGGAACTGGTCGGTCCCGGCATGCATCACCTGGCCTACGTCGGCGACGAGGACGACGGCGCCAACCGGTTCCGGCGCTGGTTCTGGAAATATGAGATCCCCGCCTGCCTGCGCGATGATCCGCGCCGCCCTCTGATCGAAATCTGCACCGGACCCACGTTAGACGGTAACCCCGATGGACTCATAGCCCTGGTCAAATCAGGAAAATTGAACGCCATGGGCGCAGAAATGCTCAAGACCGACCTGTGGCACCTGAAAACTGGCCACGCCAAGCGGGCTGAACTGGCCGAGGTCTGCCGTGCCCATGGCATGGAACTGCGGCTCTATGTCGGCGGCAGTGTGGCCAACGGCCTAACCCGCAAACTCTGGGAAGAAGTCGGGGCGCACGGTCGCAGCGACAGCGCCTATGGCGGCCAGGTCTATCCGCCGGGCGACTATCACAGCGCCCGCAGGCTGTACCGTTTCCTGGATGAAACAACCGCCCTCAGCAAGGGCCGCTGGGATTACCAGAATTGCAGTAACGGCGGCAATCATCGCAGCATGGACATCTTTCGCCGCATGAGCGGCATCTCGCACAGCGACACACCCGGACTGCACGTCTTTTTCCAGCACGTCTCTGACTGGTCCTACCTGCTTGCGCCAGCGCAGATGAGCAGCCACATTGGCTTTGGCGAAGTAGAGGGCCTGTACAAACCAACCCCGGGTGAAGTCGCTGATTTTCGCTGCCTGCTGCTGGGCGCCATCCTGACTGGCTTTCCCGAATACTGGACCCCGGAGTTCATCGCCCGTTTCCGCGAGGTCTGCAAACTCTACAAGACCCGGCAACGCGCCATACTACGCGGAGCCGATATCTATCACATCGCCCCGGCCAAACCCTGGCTGGGTATCCAGTATGATAACCCGGCTATCGGCAAAGGTTCTGTCCTGTTATGGCAAAACGGCGGACCGGCCAGCCAGACCATCAAACTCAAGGGCCTCGACCGCGCCAAGACCTACACCCTCACCTTCCAGGATGATCCTGCCCAGAACAGCAAGCGCGCCGGCGGCACGTTGATGGATGATGGCATCGTGGTGCGGATGGGCGCCAACGCATCGGAGATCATCTGGATCGAATGAATCCGCATCCCGGCGAAGACGTCATCCTGGCCGCCGTCCGCGGCGATGACGCCCACCCTCATCACCCGCCAAAGGGGAATCGTCCATGCCCAAGAGCCTGCTCATCATCCTGATCGTCCTGGTGGTTGGCGGCGCCATCGCCCTGCTGCTGCCGAGATCCGATCCCGCCAGCGACGGACAGACCATCCGCGTGGTGCGCAACATCGGCGGCCGGGCCGGATTCCGTCAGCACTGGGACCTCTGGTCCGCTTCCTTCACCAAGGCCAACCCCGGCTGGCGGATGGAGTTGCTGGATCTGGGTGACAATGATGCCGCCTCATACTACAAGACCCGCATCGCCGCCCGGGATCTGCCTGAGGTGCTGATGACCTGGAACCTGGTGCGTTCCCTGGCCGATGGCGGTCACCTGCTGCCGCTGCCCGACACCTTCTATCAACGCCTGGGCATTGAAGCGCCCGTGCCGTACGCCGGCCATCGCTATACCACGCAAAGCGGCCTGCAGCTGCTGGGCGTCGCCGTCAATCGCCGCCAGTGGGCCCAGGTGGGCATCACTGAACCACCGGCCACCTGGGAGGCCTTCGTGGCCGGATTGCGGGCGCTCAAGGCCAAGGGCATCCAGCCGCTGGCCTTCGGGGGGCGGGAATGGTCGGCGGGCGTACCCCTGATGCTGATAATCGACAGCGACCTGTATGATCGTCCGGGATCAGATCGCCCGTCATGGACCAAACGCCGCAACGCCGGCGAGGTGCGGTTCGCCACGGATCCGACGATGCGCACCATCCTGGCCCATCTGGTGGCCCTGATCGACGAGTTCGCGGTGAAGGGCGCGCTCAGCGATGGGTACGCCGAAGAAGGTCGGCAGTTCTACGCCGGCACCGCGGCGACCTGGATCATGGGATGCTGGCTGGCCGGCGAACTGGCGGTCAATCAGGTCGATCAGGATATCGCCTATTGGCCGATACCATCGATGGTCGGCCGGCCGCCGGTGTATGTCGGCAACGTGCGACCCCAGAATGGCTGGGCCATCAGCGCCCACGTCGCGCCAGACAAGCAGGCCAAGAGCCTGGCGGTGCTGGAGGCCTTCTATCAACCCGAGGTCTACCAGGCCTTCCTCGATGGCGAGGCGCAGTTCCCGGTGGCCACGACGATCGGGGTGCAGGGACCACGCAGCCCCTGGCCGACGACCCAATGTTGTTCACTTAGCACGCGCCTTGAATCGCCCGATCGGCGACTTCCG